>NZ_JCAUAS010000019.1:0-165012 GCF_059692075.1 Paenibacillus sp. J31P190
CAAAATGCTCCGCTAACAATGTATTGACTCCGCGTATCGATAATGAGATTTGCTTTGTATCCATACCAAAACATCACACGTCCCGTCCCCCGCGGATCCCCTTTAGCGCCTGTGCTGGGATATTGAGGCATTTCGGCGATTAAGTCTTCATAAGCAACCGAACGCATCGCTTCAATGCTTCGTTCGAAGCTGGAGAGCGAGGCTTCGTAGGCTGCCACTTGTTGCCGCCATGCCTCGGCTTCGGCTTTCGGAACGCGGCCTCGCTTCTTGCGTTTAGGTTTGGGAAGTGGAGCTCTCCTCTCAGGTTGACAGGTCTGTTCCGGGAATGCTGCAAGCTGCTCGGATTGAGGAGTTTGCTCTGCTTTTGGCTCCTTGTCCAGCTTCGGATTTCGGTCCCATGCTTCGAAATGCGAGGAGTCGATGGCCAACGTATCCCCAGAAATAAATCCCTCATGAATACCTTGAATGACGAGTTGGTCTTGAACTTCACTAAGCACCCCACACTGGTGCAATTTTGTGATGAGACGCGAGTAAGAGGACTCACTAGGGATAGGGTCAGAATCTGTAAACCGACAAAGGCGCCTAAACTCGTTGCCGGAAGAGAGACGGGAAATGATGCCTTTTACAAAAGGGATTTTTTCCAGCTTCGCAATAACTAGCGAGTAGACCATGGCTCTGGTGTTCAAACTTTCGGACCGACCACGCAGCCCCTTTTTGCTAACAGCCCGCAGGATTGTTTCTAAAGGAAGATGTTCCAGAATGGCCGTGTATTTCGATTCGGCTTGCATTTCCATTAATTGTTCGAAGGAAAAAAGCTCTTCTTGTTGAATATGATACATGGGAGTACTCCTTTCTCTGTTTATTTGGTGTGGTAACCTTAAACTTCGAGAATTTGGGGAGGTACTCCTTTTTTGCGTGCTTAAAACCCTTGCGGTAGCAAGGGTTCTAAATTATGAAATTGACTCCATGTTGCAACAACTAATGAAAAAAGGAGAGATTTAGGTAGTAATTGTTGCACTTTCTACAACATCATTCAACCGCGCACATGGATTCATTCATCTAGCAACCTCAATTGACCATAGTTGAGCGGCGTAGATTGATTTGCATCAACCTTTATAAAAACTCTCAACCAAGGACGGTGTAAGCCGGTTTTCTTATCTCACTCCAGCTTATTTAGTCAATCAATCGAGCTGAAACCAGGTGCTCTGTACACAACTTCTATGATTTCCGTAAAATTATAGGCATCTGTTTGATTCCAAACATCATCCAACTGTCGATCCGCTCCAACACATGGGAGCGATCAAGGTGGAACTCAGGGAATCGAGTAAGCAGCGTTTGAATAGCAATTTTACTTTCCAAACGAGCTAATTGTGCTCCTAAGCAGAAGTGAATTCCGTGACCAAAAGCAAGATGGGAATTAGGATTCCGGTGGATGTCGAAGATGTCCGGGCGCTCGAATATGTCTTCGTCATGGTTGGCCGAGCCAATCCAGATGTTGACCATTTGTCCTGGAGTTAGTGTTTGCCCGTGTAGAACGGTGGTCTTTTTTACCGTTCGAATCATCGTTTGAACAGGTGAACAATAACGAAGAACCTCCTCAAGAGCTTGTGGAACCAAGGAGCGATCCGTCAAAAGCTGCTCTTTTACTTCTGCATGGTTATCGATGAGGAGCAGTGCCGAGGAAATGAGGTTCGTTGTGGTTTCATTTCCCGCTACAAGCAGCAGGATGCAGAAGCCGATCACTTCCAGATCGCTTAATTGTTCGCCATCTGCCTTCGCGCGGACAAGACGACTAATCAGATCATCCTGGGGTTCAAGCCGTCTTTGATCCGCTATAGCGGTAAAATAGTCACTCATCTCTTGTTGGCATTGATAATATCGCTCGGAGTTGTTTCCGACCAGAGCATCTGACCATTCTTTAAAACGCTCTCGGTCTTCCTGAGGAATTCCTAGCATTTCGGCAATGACGATAATCGGCAGCGGACTTGCAAAATCATGAAGCCCATCCATCTTACCGCTTGCTTCCATTTGGTCACACAAGGCATTCGCTATCGCCTCAATCTTTGGCGTCAATCCTTCGATGACCCGAGGAACAAAAGCTTGAGAAACAAGCATCCGCAATTGCCGATGTTTTGGCGGATCCTGTCTTAGAACACTCGCCTCAATCGGATCTTTCATCGTTCCTACACCTTGCGAAGAAAAATGCTCATGGTCGGAAAAAATCGCTTTGACGTCTTCGTATTTGAAAACGTCCCAGGAATCGGTCTCCTTTTTAAACGATACGGGGGAGGAGGCACGCATTTCTTTAAAATAGGACAAAGGGATCAATTCATTTACCGTTCTCCAATCCAAACGTTTCACCATCGCTTCCATCTTATTTTATTTGAACTGACTGGTCAGTATAGCGACTCCAAAAAAATGGCGGTTACTCACCGCTAGTCAAAAACAAACCTGACGTAATGATCGTATATAAGAATTGTTCAATATGATCACGAGACAATTCGTTGTTGTTGTTCAAAAAGTAATTAGATGCGCTGTCGAGCATCCCAACGATCCCCGCCGCGGCTAAATTGCAGTTAACATCGCGAAGCACGCCTTCATGCTTCCCTTCTTCCAAGACGTCGGCAAGAAAATGAATGTAGTCGATCCTAAGTTTCTTCAGTTCTTCCAGTACTTCCTGATCGATACCGTTGGATAGCTCATTGAAAACGATATGTGCTAAGCTGCTTGATTCCAAAAATAAATCGAGATTGTGCCTGATGATCCTTTTGATTTGTTCTTCCAAAGTAAGATTGGCTTTAAGATCGGCCTGTACTTTATCAATAATCTCCTGAAAACCATCCTTAACAAGCGTCTTAAACAATTGGGCTTTACCTGGAAAGTGATAGTAAAGCGTACCTTTGGCGACATTGGCTCTCAAGGCAATTTCATCCATACTCGCCCGATGGTAACCGTTTTCTGAAAATACTTCAACCGCTGTCTGGATAATTTTCTCTTTACTCAAGGATATCCGCCTTTCTATATGCACGATAAAACTGACTGGTCAGTACAACAAAAGTGTAACATATTGGAAAAAGAGATGTCAACTGAGACCGCGAGGAGATTTTACTTTCAAAATGAAATGAAAAAAACCTCCCGGAATGAACATATGTTCAAATCCATGGGAGGTAAAATACGTTAAAGCTTTTTTCACTTGGTAAGCTGTTTATATTTGTTCAAATACTTCACGACGGTCAGCACATAAGTGGCATGTGACCAAGTGAGTGGAGCAACGGATACCGGTTCACCTGTAAAAGGGTCTAATTGTTCCGACAGAACGCCGCTTTCCATTGCGTGTTTGACGACCCATTCAAGTGTTTGACGCGGTGCTTCGAGATCTGCCAGTGACTTGGCGTACTCGATTTCCCATTCGGCAATCCATAGTGTACAAATAATCCATGGGTTACCTGGTACGTTCTCAATATCCGTAGAGCGTTGGAAGTAATAGTCGTGATGATAACGAGCGGAACCGCCGACTTCGGTTTTGATCATGAGTCCAGCTTTGTTAGCTTTCATTGTGCTCACTACACGATCATCGTCAGCAGGCAGAACGCCGAATTCAAAGATGCCGTAAACGGAGCTTTCTAGCGTCATATCCTTTACCCATTCGCCATCTTCCATGTACAAGCCGCGAACGAATCGTTGTTCTCCTTCGTCCCACAGATGCTTGAGGATACCGGATTTGATTTTCTCCGCTGTATGCTTGTAACGATTGCTTCGCTCTTCATCCCCGAACAGGTTGCTGAAGTTGGAAGCGGCTATAAGTCCGCCATAAACCGCTGAAGCTGTAAATGTAAATATACCGTAACGCTCTTCCCACAGATCATAACTTGGCTTCGGCAAGTTCAATTCCTGATCAATGTAAGTGGACATGAATCTGGCCGCTCTGCGAATGAGATTGCGATAGAGGGATTGGGCGAATTCAAGACTTCCATTTTTCTGGAAATCCTGCCAAAGGGCATATAGCACAAGGGCAGTCTCATCTTCTTGAATAGGGAGCTGTACCCGTCCGGAATGAATGTATGGATGCCAACTGGAGCCTACGGTGCCGTCCGGATTGTATTTATGATGCAAGTAACCTTCGGGTGACAGCACGTTCGCACAGAAGTTAAAGAAAGGAATAATCATACCTTGGTAGCCGGCCATGGACATGGAATAAGCAATTAAAGCACCGTCTCGAGGCCACATATAGCTGTAATGATCGCGGTTGCTTTGCATAATATCAGAATCGTTCGCAGCGATGATCGCACCGTTTACATCCGTTTGGGTCCTGACTAGCAGTAGACTTTGTTTGAAAAGTCGTTGGACTTCGAGCGGCAGATCGCCGTAATCGCGTTCAATTTTGTTGGCCCATCTTTGCCAGTACACGGTTACGCGGTCAAGGAGTTTACCAGGGTGGCTGTCTTTGACATAGGCATCGAGCTTCTTGACTTCCTCCAGCGTTTTGCCTGCACCCATCCAATAATAGAGCGTTTGGTTGGCGTTCGGCGGTACGAAGAGTCGAAAAGAAATGGTACTATCGACAGAGCCTTGAGCAATGGCATTGCCCATCAAATGCCCATCTTCGGCGTCGCGCCAAGTTCCCTCGGCATTATAAAATCTTTTGACACCTGTAGAGTATTGATAAATGCCTTCGGTTCCTGTACTGCCGTTAAACATAAAATATCTGTCTTTTTTATAATGGAATACCGTATTATTCGCTGGATAGTAAGCGGCTGTATCCCCAACTTCTGTCTCATTAATGAGCAAGTCTTGATTGAAGAACATACGTATTTCGCGAACGGTACTATTGTGATTCGTAATTTGGATACGTTTGAGATAAATATCCTCGCGCTGATGAACCCCGTCATTCATGAGCAGAGTGACACCAAGACCGGGATGCGTAGCTGTCACTTCGGTGACGAGCGAATCCTCTACATAGGCAAGTTTAAATTGCCATTCAGGGGCATTCAGCCAGGCGAAGGAACCATCCACCCATATACCAACACGGCATTGATAACCGCCAATATGGTTAAGCTGGCCTACGAAAGGATAATACAGATCTCGCATGTAGGAATGCTGATCGAGGTTAATAAGAAATTTTCCGTTTCCGATGACCAGATGTCTAGGCAATAAAATCACTTCCCCACTCGTTTGTTTGATCGCGCGATTCAGAACCCGTCCTTGAGGTATCCAGCTTGGGATATCGCGTCCTCGTTTCGCTAGTGACTAGGACATAGTTAGCACAGGGCTTGCCAATAGGTTACCTAATTATTACCAAGGAATCAATGATTGTTTGAAAAAATTCTGAAAATTCCCACTGGTCACGCTTACAAACTGGCATAGTTATCCATATTATTTCATTATTTCCTTCTGGTTGGGGAATATACCTGACCGCTGTGGGTGAAGGAGAATCAATTTTTCGTAAGTTTCTGTTGTCAACGCGCTGATTTGCTCCCAGTGAAAGGTCTCGCTGACTTTGCTCAGAGCGGCCGCAGCGAGTTCGGTTGCGTCATCAGGCTTTTCTAAAAATTGGGCAATCTGAAAAGCTAGTGCATTTGCATCCCCCGGGGGCACTTTGCAGCCGTTAATGCCATGATCGACAATCTCAGCAAGACCTCCCGTATCCGATGCGATGAGTGGTGTACCGCTTGCCATTGCTTCCAAGGCTACAAGACCAAATGGCTCATAGAGGCTTGGAATGACACAAAGCTCCGCGGATAACAAAAGCTGACTTTTGTCGGTCTCATCTAGAAATCCTGTAAAGCTGACCCGGTCACTTAATGGAGCGGCCAGTCTCTCTAATCCTTCAAGCTCAGGTCCTGTACCCGCGATAATCAGCTTAGCTTCAGGGTAACGTTTGAGTACAAGCCGCATGGCAGATATGAGGATATGCACGCCCTTCTCATAAACAAGCCTCCCAAGGAAGGCAATAATTCGATTCTGCTCTTCACCGCTAAAAAGAGCATTAGAAAGAAGCGGATTAACAGTCTCAAGCGAAACAGCAGTTGCTCGAAAAGGAATAACACCATTAGGTATATGAGTCGTTTTATGGATAGGTACATGAAATAGGCGAATGACTTCTTCCTGCATATATAGGCTGCAGACAACGAGCTGATCGGCTTCGTCGGCTAACTTATTTTCTAAGGCATGGATCCGTTGCTGCACCGGGGTATCTAGCTTCCCTTCATTTCGGCCATACTCGGTGGCATGGATCGTTGCAAGGAGCGGGAGATGAAGCGCATTTTTGGATTCCTTGGCAGCGTAAAAGACAAGCCAATCATGAGCATGAATGAGATCGAATTGCATGCCTTGCATAGTTAGGCGGTGGATAGCATCGGTGAAAGCCATATTCATTTGAAATACCCAATCCAGAAAGTGAATGGCTCCAGTGGACTGGAGAACTTCTACACGATGAATATGCACCCCATCAGACCGCTCATAGGGAAGACAATCGGGAGCAAGGCACGTAATGACATGAACTTCATGGCCGAAGGCAGCAAGATGCTTAGATAAGTCGCAAACAGCTCTCGCGAGACCACCGATGACACGCGGCGGATATTCCCATGCGAACATAAGAATACGCAGAGGTGTGGACTTGGCATTGGATGAGAGTTTTAATGAAGTACGATCCAAAGAGTTATTCAAAGAGCTGTTCAAAGAGCTGTTCAAACAGCTGTTCAAACTTATGGAAGTGCTAGTTTGGAAAAGAAGGTAATGGAGCTCCGGCAGAAAAGGGGATCTCCGTTCTAAAGGAATCACAAATTCGGATAGCTCTTTGTCTGAAGCTGCTGTTTCTAGCCCGTTAAGTAATTTATGAAAATGCGATAAATGCGTTTCTATACGGTTAGCCGCATAGGTGGTTACCGTTTCCGCATCTAAGATGAATGTCCAGTCGCTGCTTTGCGCGAGCATAAGCTCTCTCGCGGCTTGGTTTAGAGCACGCTGCTGCATCTTCGTGAGCAGCTTGGGGTTCGGGTGTTTTTGCGCAGCTAGCACCATACGATCCTCCGCCGCGTGCAGCAGCGGATGTACCCACTGGCTGCGCGGCTGCAGCCAGACCTCGGCGTAGCCGCCTCGGCCCCAGCTCGACACAGGAAGCGAAGCTTCCGTGGTCGGCGCATGGGCGGCGGCGTAGCCGCCTAACGTAGTCGTGTCCACGACTACGTTCTTAAGGCTGCGCGCGGCAGCGAGCCCGCGCAGCACAGCCTCAAGCCACTGGTGGCCTTCGTACCACCAGTGCCCGAACAGCTCGGCATCGTATGGACATACGATGACCGGCGGCTCCGCCAGCCGCGCTTCGCGGTCGCCGGCGGCCAAAGCTAACGCCTCGCGCTCCTCAGCGAGGCGGCGAAGCTGCGCCACCCGGCTGGCGACGAAATGCTCAGCATCCTGCTGAGCTTTCTGAGCGGCCCGCGCCGGGTGGTAGGGCGATTTGGCGTCACCAGCGCCGGTGACGCTGTAGTACTTGAAGCCCGTGTGTATGCGTGCGCCGTCCGGCAGCACATAGGGCTTCAAGTACTCCCACTCGGCCCCGCCGTCTTGGCCGAGGTCGTAGCCGATATCGCGATAATACTCGCGATAATTGGCATCGCTCGGGTACCCGACTTCGGCGCTCCATACTTGAGCGCCGGCTTCGAGGTCCCGAGCAAAGGCGCAGGCGCCGCTTTGCGTGCGCAGCGGCATACCCGCCGCACTCTTCAATTTCGCCGCGTCCTCCTGCGGCGTTATCACAGCCTGCGTATGCGCATGGGCGTCCGCTACGAAGTAGCGAAGGCCAAGTGCCTGCAGGTGGGGCTCCAACGCAGGCGTATAGCCGCACTCCGGCAGCCAGATGCCAGCCGGAGCGGACCCAAAATGCCGCCGGAATTCCGTTACGGCGGCTTCGAGCTGCGCGCGCAGCGCGGCGCCGTTCTTGACTAGCGGCAAGAACGCATGCGTCGCGGCGCACGTGATTAATTCTAAGCAGCCAGTGCTTCTTAGGCTGCGGAACTTACCAATCAGATCGCCCCGAAGGCGATCGTACAAAGCCATAAGCCGATGATACTGGTCGGCATAGAGCTTTGCCGTAGGACCGAAGTCGGCATGGCCCCACAGACGAATAACTTCACGCTGAGCCAGTTCGCACAGCGAGGTCAGATGCTTGCGAAGCCTCATCTTTAAACGTGAATCCTCGAGCATGGCAAGCAGCGTCGGGGACAAAGACAAAGTGAGATGGAAAGGCACTTCATCTTCAAGAAGCCGGTCCATCATTTCGATCAAAGGAAGATAGCTATCGACAACGGCTTCGAAGAACCATCGCTCTTCTAGGGTGATGTTCTCCTCTTCATGTCGAACATAGGGGATGTGGGCATGTAAAAGAAAGGCAACGAAACCTTGTACATTAGAGCTGGTGCTCACGTTGGCGTTTATGTTTGTGCTCAATCAGTATCGCCTCCAGATTCCGTATCTGCTGAGTATGCGGTCTTCGGTGAATACACCGAATAGGCAGAGAAATGCTCATTAGCTTCAGGCGTTATTAGCTGAAAGGAAACGGCAATAGGCCGGTACGTATCTAGTTGATCATTCGTTATTTGGTGATAAGGAATATCTTGATTCGTTACTATAGGGGGAGTCTGAACCGTATTGGAACGCAGAAGCGGGAGAAACTGCTCCTGTTCATTCACAATGCCAAGATCCGCGAAGTAAATTTGGCCTGGGTGGAACCCGCTCAGAAAGCATGATTCTCCTGAGGGAAGATGAAGCTCTGAGACGCTGTCAGCTTGGTAGCTATCTATAGGTAGATTGGTTGCATGATAAAATCGCAAAGTAGGCTGAAGCTCTTTCCAGTCTTTATCGAAATGTTCCTGTACCATGTTCTTTTTTCGGACAGAGAGCTGCCAGTAGGCAAAAAGAACAGTCGGAGACTGGATTAGCAAGTGAAAGGTATCCCGATCTATAGGATCAACAGAGAGAGCTTGGGTAGGTATCGGACTCACCTTTTCTCAGGGTAGTTAGTGAAAATAAGCTGCAAGATCTTGAGCAACATTGTAGCATATGCACTATACAAACGAAAAATCTCCACCCTTATGTAAAAGGGGGAGATCACATGTATATCCTTTACTTGGTTGGATTTTGCCCTTCCATGTACCGGTTTTCCGTAAGTCTCATTAAGGAATCGTACCGATTCACCGAAGAAAATATCAAAAGGTATTCGTCCTGTTTGACATTGGTATACGATGCTTTGAAACCGGTATGATATTGCACGGTCATACTTGAGGATTGATCGTCATACTGCACAAAAGCGATCTGTCTAGAAACGCTTGGAATCATATTCACGCCGCTCTCCCCTTCATCATAAGACTTCGGAACCACGTATCGGATATACCTATACTATAATTATGCTTACACAAGTGCGTTTAGAATGTGTCCACGGTAGGAATGGACAAGCCGCTCAGCAAGCTCAGGATCCGCCGATTGGGCTACGAGCTGAAAGACAGGATCATCGGCATCAGGCAGCAGCAGGACAGACCCATTCTCATGGTAAAACTTAATGCCATCGATTAGATCAACGGGTACATCTTTCGTCCGCTCCATCATGCTCCGCATAACCTCTCCTTTTGAATCCCAAGGACAATCGACACGTTCACGTAGAAGATGAAAGCTAGGAAACAAGGAGAGCAGATCCGAGAGCGGAAGGCCGGTTCTTTCCAAATGGAGAATCACCAGTCCAATGGCAAAGAGAGAATCGAACAAGGGATGTATCCTCGCTTCTTGTGTAGCTTCCATGATGGCCCGTGACCATTCCTTCGTACGAACGATCTTCCCGCCAAGCCCCTCCGCCATGCTTTCTAGAAGCTGGGGTGCACTGACGGGAGCACCAATGGTTGCTCCTGGACGGCTGTGCAGGTAACAAAGATAGAGGAAAACGGTTTGTAAATCGCTGTCTACAAGTTCACCTTTTTCTGTTATTAACTGTATGGTTCGTCCATCATCGTGAACACGTAAACCGAGACTTGCGCCAGATAGCGGGATAAAGAGATGAAGCGGATCCTGCATACTTGTAGATGTAACATGGATAGCTTCAAGCCCCAGTTTTTCGAAAAATGGAACCATGTAAGGCTGCAGCCAAGAACTCGCTTCAATGACGATGCGAAGAGGGGATACAAACGGATGATCGCGTTCATATGCGATTTCTTGGGCCAAGGCATTTATATAAGTTTGTAACCAGTGCACTTCTTCTTTGTAACTGCCAATCTGCTTCATAGTGGCCCGTCCATAATCTTCTTGCCAAAAGCTGTTTTCCACTTTACGCTCTGCTGATTTCGGAATAGGCATTCCTTCAGCGTCCAAACAGAGTAGGCTGCATACATCATTTTCTTTGCCGGACCACTCGAGGTGAATTCCCCCAGCAGCACCTAAATGACGAATAGCAAAGGTAGACGCAGGTGCAAAGCAATCCCCTAAATCAATAACATGCGTACCTACAGATTGTAGGCTCGCTGTAAGTGTACGCTTTAATAGACGAGTGAACGTATGGGGAGCACAGCTTACCATGAGCGTTTTGCCAAGGGCTAAGGTTGCTCCATAGGCTGTGGCGAATTTAGCGACTAATTCCGGTGTTAAATCTAGATTAGGAATGCCACTTACACCGCTTGTCTTGAATAGCGTTTTGGTTGCATGATCTCCCCAAATATAGGAGGTATGAAGTAGGGTCTTATCACGAATTTGTTTATGGGGCCAAATTTTCACGTTGGGTTCAATGCGGCTTTTTGCGCCGATGACCACATGGTTGCCAATAACGGAACCATCCCCCAAATAGGAGGCCTCTTTACAAATAATCCGACTAGTCAGTGTGGAACCGGCCAATTCGTTGTGCTCAGCAATATGGTTATGATCCCACAACACGCTTCGCGTTAATTTGCTCCCTTTGGAGAGTCGGTTATTTTGCCCGATGATGCAGTATTCACCGATCTCTACTTCATCTTCGAGCCTGCTCCCTTTCCCAATGAAAGCGGGTCCGATCACACGTGCGGTAGCACTGGTTTCAACATCATCTGCGATGTAGACACCGGGGCGGATCTGTGTTCCGTGAATATCGAGCTTCACTTTCCCATCAAGCATATCAAACTGGGTTTGACGATACTGCTGCAGGTTGCCGATATCCGTCCAATATCCAGAGCTGATATATCCATAGAGCCCTTTGTTTTCTTCGAGCAAGGCAGGGAAAAGCTGCTGGCTGAAATCAAATTCTTGCCCCAGCGGTATGCGTTCTAGCAGCTCAGGCTCCAAGATATAAATACCTGTATTTACCGTGTCACTGAACACCTCACCCCAGCTTGGTTTTTCCAGAAAACGAGTAATTTGTCCTTCTTCATTCGTGATAACAACACCATATTCCAAAGGATGGCTGACTCGAGTCAGGATTAACGTAGCTTTGGCTTGCTTTTCTTGATGAAAAGCGAGTGCTTGCTTCAAATCGAAATCAGTTAATGCATCCCCGCTTATGACAATAAAAGTATCGTCAAGAAACTCGTGCGCATGCTTGACACTCCCAGCTGTACCTAAGGGACTTGTTTCTTCAAAATAATGGAGATTGACGCCAAAAGCTTGTCCGCTGCCAAAATAGTCGCGTATCACTTCAGGTTTATATTGCATAGTGATTGCTATGTCCTGAATGCCGTGATTTTGGAGCAGTTCAATGATATAGGCCATGCAGGGCCTACCGAGAAGAGGCACCATGGGCTTGGGGAGATGACAAGTAAGGGGACGAAGCCGCGTTCCTTTGCCTCCGGCCATAATAACAGCCTTCATTGTGGTACCTCCTTAGAGTTTTGCTTTAGCAAAACTAGCATCGTAAGCATTAACTTTAGAGTTTTCGTAGAAAACTTGCATTGTAAGCATTAACCCTAGAGTTTTCGTAGAAAACTAGCATCGTAAGCATTAACCCTAGAGTTTTGCTTTAGCAAACTGGCATAGTAAGATCGTTTTCCCGTAATTGTTGTAGGCAAAGGGAACGTCAATCAGCTATTTGAATGATTTCGCCCAAAATGCTGCACCTTGAGGAACGTCGTTCCGCTATTCCTTATAAATAGAGCTAATTTTCTCCAATTTGGGCTAAATAGCGAATCGTAGTTCCCTTAACGAAAGAAAAATGGGCATTTTCAAAGAAATAGCGTCCTCTAGTTCCCTCTCATTGATGAGTGGCAAGGGCTCAACTTGTTGTTTTGACTTGAATGGTGTCAAAGGCTCAACTTGTTGTTTTACTTGAATAGTGGCAAAGGCTCAGCTTGATGCTTTGACCTAAATGGCTGGTTGAAAGCAGCTAAGGCTAAATTGATGCTTTGACCTGAATGGCAGGTTGATAGTGGGTAAGCTTCTGGTACTCATTCTGGATATTTTGAGCGATATGGCTCCATTGGTAGTGCTGTTGCAGCAGCTGGTAGGCGCTATCAGCCATCTTGGCGGCTTGCTTTGGCTGCAGCAGCATATCCGTAATGTGCCAAGCTAATGAATCGACATGACCTGGGAGAGCCTTATAGCCGTCCACACCATGCCTAATGATTTCAGCTAAACCGCCTGTATCGGAGAGGACCAGAGGTTTCCGGTGGGCCATGGCTTCCAGCGCTACGATACCGAAAGGCTCGTACAAGCTCGGAATAACACAAACATCCGTAGATTGATAAAGCTGTGTGCGATAAGCATCATCAACAAAGCCGGTAAACAAGACGCGATCTCCCAAAAAAGCAGCCTGGGAGCGAAGCTCACCTTCCATAGGTCCAGAGCCGGCGATAATGAGCTTAGCTTGCGGCACTTGTGAAATGATTTTCGGCAGAGCTGCCAGCAGAATTTGAATACCTTTTTCATAAACAAGTCTTCCAATAAAGAAAATGACCTTATCTTGTTTTGCCACGAAATCGGGTCGATTTATTGTCTTTGTGTTGGGTTTTTGAGTCCGAATTCCATTCGGATGTACACTCACTTTATCGAAAGGAAGATTAAAGATACGTCCTACTTCTTCTTTCATATAGGAGCTGCAAACAAAGACACGATCAGCCTCATAGGTCAGCTGCCACTCCAAATGATGAATCTTTCGCTGCAGGTCGGAGGTTAGATTTCCTTGATTTCGTCCCCATTCAGTTGCGTGAATCGTAGCTACTAAAGGGATGCCGTAGCTGGTCTTTATTTCTCTTGCTGTATGAGCAACCATCCAATCATGTGCATGCAGGAGGTCGATTCGCCCGCCGTTTTCTTTCCATCTGACAAGATGATCAGTCATGGCAAGATTCATTTCGAACGTCCAGTGGTAAAAGTGAGTATCACCCGAATGGTTAACAGGGAGCCTATGTACGTAAACGCCATTCATGTTCTCAAAACTAGGCGCACCATCGTAGGAGGTTGTGATGATGTGCACAATTTCTTCGCGAGCGACAAGCGCTTCTGATAGCTCGTGAACAGCTCTTGATAAACCGCCTACATGTTTGGGCGGGTATTCCCAAGCGAGCATGAATACGTTCGGACGGTGTTTAGTTTCCTCCAGCAATGTTTCCCATTCCTTCAAGTTTGGAATAATCGGGATAGGGGAAAGCTGCTCTAAGCTTATGTAATCTTGAAATTGGATAGCTGGAAAGCAGTTGTCTTTCTCCTCTAAATCGGTAAGGAGTACCTCGTCAACCTGTTCCCGATCGACCTGATCGCAGAGATGGTGGAAGCAGCCTAGATGATCCTTCGTACGGCGAATGGCATGGTCGACGTCGCTCTGTGCGTCCATCATGAATGCCCAATCGCTGCTTTGAGCCAGCATGAGTTCTCTTGCTGCTTGATTCAAAACCCGTTTCAGAACGCTGGCGCTTAATTTACCATGGCGAGAGAGATGCTCATGTTTCGTTGCAAGCTCGATCATACGTTCTTCGGCTTGATGCAGATGACGATAAATCCAGTCGTTACGTCCCTGCAGCCATATTTCGGCGGAATGGTTACGGCCCCAACTAGATTCGTTTAAATTTCCGACAGCAGCTATTGGATATTCCTCTAGATATTCACTAGGTGTAATCATTTTAATCGTTTGCTGATCGAGAAACATTTTACGGCAGAGCAGTTCAAGAAAGTGCGGGCCTTCATACCACCAATGTCCAAATAGCTCCGCATCATAGGGTGATACGATGAGGGGCTTGCGATCCAGCCAGCGTTCCCAATGAGCGGCCTGCTTCTGGCGATTTGCCAAGAAATGATCGGCATGTTCAGCTGCTTTTTCTAGGGCCTGCTCTGGTTGATAAGGCTCCTTGTGGCTGCCTTTGCCTGTGTTGCGGTAATATTTAAACCCTGTTGCCGAGTCGATATCACTGTAGTATTCACGATAGTTGAAGTCTCCTGTGTAGCCATTCTCGGCACTTACTTGACTGGTGGATTCCGGATCCAGAGGAAAGGCAGTTACCCCATAGGGGGTCATGAGCGGAGAAGCCAATTCTCGAGCCGGCTGCGGTGAAGCGAAAGCGACTGCTGTGGAATCAGTGAAGAAATATTGGATCCCAGCCTGCTTCAGAATGCGGTCAATACCCGGCGTATAGCCACATTCAGGCAACCAGATGCCGCGTGGCTTTTGATCGAAATAACGTTCATAATCCCGAACAGCCGTCATAATCTGTGCTTTTATTGCCTCTTCTGTTTTCATTAGCGGAAGAAATCCATGCGTAGAGGCTGATGTAACAATTTCAATACGACCTAAATCTTGATAGTGTTTGAATGTCGCAATAACATTTCCTTTGCAGCTCTCAAATAGCGTAAGAAGCTCACGAAATCGTGTGGCATAACGTTTGGCCAGAGGAAGAAGAGAAGATTTTTTTTGTAACCGAACCTGTTCCTTAACTGCGAGCTCAATAAGCTTACTTAGGTAAGCGTGATAGTTGTCTTGGAAGTATGGATTGCTGAACAGGGACAAGATAGTCGGAGTTATGGAGAAGGTTAAGCGGAAATCTATCTTATCACTTGTTAGACGATTCATGACTTCAATTAGGGGTAAATACGTTTCAGTCATGGCTTCATAGAACCATTGTTCTTCCAAATTGTCATTCAGATCCTGATGACGAATATAGGGAAGGTGAGCATGCAGCATGAGAACGAAATATCCCTTGAGCTCTGGCTTCGGTTTGATGCGATTGATCAAGAGATAACGTCACCTCACATAGGGAGAGTAGGCTTGTATATTTTCAAAAAAAGATGGCTTGATTCGATTGTAGACACGTTCCGCATGGGCTTCTGGAACAACCGTTTGTATCGGTTCTCCCCATTTAGTTTCGGTATCTTTAGGTGTTGCGACACAATTGGAACGAAGAAGAGGAACGAACTCACGCTCCCAAGTGTAAGTACCAATATCTACAAGGTAGGTACGGCCCGCACCTAGATGGTGAAGATACCAATTGTTAGCTTCAGGCGTCGTTGTTACATCCCAGTAACCATGTGCATTACTGCCATTGAAATAGAGGCTGGTTACATCGTACAAACGTATCACTTTGGGCATTAATGCATAGTCGCATTCAAAATGCTGAGAAACAAGCCATCTCCGCCTATCACTAATTTCCCAATAAACATAGAGCGAATGTGCATCCACGATCATAAGATGGAGTATGTCCTTGTTATACCGATCGGGAACCTCAAACCCTGCGGTAGGTAATGCCTTCAAGGTGAATTCCTCTTTTCTAATACTAATGACTACCTTATCACTGTAAAAGCATGCGCTTTTCCAAAGAAAAATATGCGTAAATTGCTAAAATCTAGCTGTCCTAAAAAAAAGGAATTTCAAACTTTTCTGGCGAATATATTGGACTAATCCGGGTTAAGAAGTTTATGCTTACGATGCAAGCTTTCCTAACGGAAAGCTCTAAGGGAGGGTTTTTCATGAGTTTTTGTTGTGGAGCCAGTATGATTGGAACGAAAGGTACCTTGAAGCACATTCGTACACAAATTCACAATGTGCCCATTCTTTTTTGCCCGGTATGTCATCGCATTGAAGTTCACTATCTGGTGGAGAACGAATACGAGATACTAGCGGAGTATGCTCACGGAGACGGTGCTCCTGAGGTTGATTTTACGGAATATGTAGATGGTAAGGATCATCTATTGCATGATAATTGTGTCAACCATGAGGGCGAAGAGCCTTTAGATATAGTACGCTGTCAAATTGATATGGCTCTTGATTTGCTTGGGGTCGCGAAATCGATTGGCGATAATGAATGGGAAGATCAGCTTAAGAAACGATTGAAAATGCTGAGTGTACGCCGAGATAAATTGAAAAACAAAAAAACCTCCAAGCACACGTAAGCTGCTACTCTAGTCTAGTCTAGGTTGCGGGGAACGAGGAGCCGCTATTTCAGCGATTATGCCGATACGGAGCTAGTATGCGGAACGTAGGAGCGCTATTTTGGTGTTTTTGTAGTTTTTACACCTCGAAAACGGAAAATAACGGCTCCTCGTTCCGCGAGAACGGGAAATAAGCGGTTTCGAGCAAAATAAGGTCTCTACGTTCCGCGAGCATAATGGTAGTGTCAATTAGATTCGATAAAAAAGAAGACGGTAGGGTCACGGTAAAATGTGCCCAACGTCTTCTTTTTTTGTTAGATACATCCCTAACTCATGTATATGGTAAGTACTTGGTGCTTATTGAAGTTCCTGCAGAAGCTTCGCAAAATCCTTTTGTAGATTTCTGCTTAGTGGAACTTTCACAGGCGTATGGTTCAAATGAATTAGAAATCTTCTCGAAGTGGGAAATCCACTTTCTTTCACATACGATACCACGTGGCGCAAATTGACCAAAAAACCTTTGAATGGACTGAACATATGAGGGGAGCTCTGTGCCAGTATATCCGTTAAATTCGTGCTGGATTCCATATGTGCTCCATTCATGAGATGGATTCTAGTCAAACGTTTATCTTCTTTCTCAATGAAGAGGATGGAGTCTTCGGAGATAGGCAGCTCTGATTTTTGATTCTTGACAGTAATCCATGTTGTAGATCTAGGCTTCGGTGCTTGTACCTGTTGACTGCGTTCTAGTTGAATCTCCGCAATGGCCTTCCGAATAGCCGCTTGAAACTTTGGCAGCATCACTGGCTTGGACAGAAAGTAGAGAGAACCTAGATCATGAAAGCTCGTCAATACATGGTCAATATTCGTCGTTCCGCTAACCATAATGACTTTCTGCTGATATCCAGCTCTTCTCAAGGATTGAACCATCGTGATGCCATCTAAATTTCCTTGCAGTCCTATGTCCACTAGCATAATGTCAGGCTGAAGCTGATCGTATAATTGTATAAATTGTTCACCTTCAGAAACGATAGATATGACTCTTAACCCGCATTGTTGGCAATAACTTTCGAGTAATTTGCCTGCCCAATAGTTATCTTCCACGATGGCCACTGTGAAACGGTGTCCCATACGTTCATCGCACTCCAATCCTCTCACCCATGGGCCCCATGCATCCTGTCAACTTATGCTCAGAAACAGCCAACTTAGTCCACTTTGAAGGCAAAAGTACGGTTATCTTGTATAGTTCTAGGTGTGGATTCAAATAGGTAGGCTGCTTAAGAGCAGGCATAGAAATGAGGGAACGTGCAGTTGTTTACATGGGTGAAATTTATCCTAACCTGTATTGATTTTGTACCTATGATTTTATTCGCATTACTACTATTCAGACAAAGAGTGAAACCGTATTGGATACAAATAACGCTCGCTGCACTCGCAGGAACGATGGTCGCTTATTTCGACAATTGGCCTTTATTATATGTTTGTATCATTTGTACACTGCTTATGATGGTTTGGAAATTTAGCTTTGTACCTACTTTAATCATAGCATTATCCGGGTATATTCTGTCGGTCATCGTATCTACGATTGTTCTCTTTTGTTGTGATTTAACCGATCTCGCTGCCTATACAGATATCAAGGATGACTCGTTAACGACTAATTTGATATTACTTTTGACCATTATGGCGAAATGCGGCGTCCTTCTCGCCATTCATAAGCTTCGGCTCGGTTTTACTTTTCTCTCGAATTACACGAGAATACCGCTGACTAGGGAAAATGCAGGCTTTTATCTCTTCATTGTTGTTGTTATTATTGGAATCGCATACCGTCATTCCTATCCGGATAGCGTGCTAAGCGCGCTAATGCCGATCCAAATGCTAGGTATGGCAACGGTTCTCTTCATCTATGTCATGCTAGGTAAGGAACTTGGCTTTCAGAGATGAATGCCGGGGGCTAGAATCAGCTTCCACAACAAACCCTGTATTGCGAGCTTCATATTCGAGAAGAATCTGGTGATATTTCTTTTGTGGCATAGCGGCGATGGTGACACTAGGACCTTCTTCATAATCATTAAAATAAAGTTTGCCTTCTGCGGGGGCATACTTTTTTATTTTGTTCAGATTGACGAAAAGATGCATGTCCAATTTCACAAAATGGTGTTCCGTTAATGCTTCTATGAAACTCGTGAACGCCACAAGAGATTCTACATTTTCTTCCATGATGCCGTCAGGCGAAACATATTGTATGGTTTTGATACCAAACTCCACATACCAGACGTTATCTAAATGGACTTGAGAAGAAGTTTGCGAAGATGAGGCTTCTTCTAAATATCCTGCTTTTATTAGTAAATCTGTGTAAGGGTATTGATATGCTTGTGATAGCTTTCTCAAGGTGTCAGGGGATGGCTTGATGACATCATTCGTGGTACGATTACGTCCGAGCTCTAGATCCCTAATATAGGCATGAGACAAGCCGCTTTTACTTGCAACTTTACGCAAGGACAATTTACCTCGTAACGTCTCGAGAAACTTGCCAAAGTGATTGCCGGGTTCCAAATGAAACACCTCCCATGCCTTTAATTGTAAAGGATTCAAGGTTAAAAGGAAACCGTGCTTTAGGGTTTATTTGCCATTAGGTGCCCAATTGAACATCTATGGTATAATAAATTTACTTTTTATTTCTGAATCCATATAATTGTACCCCCCGAATTGTTATACATAGGGACGAAACTACTATACTGTGAGGTGGAACGGTGCTACTGGTACTATTCAAAAAATTCCTTGGAAAGAAGGAATCCCAGGGACAAAGTGAACCGCATGCCTCTTCCCTTGAGGTAACCATACATCAAATTCAAGCAGGAGACCTACGACTTAGGAATCAATTTATTGCTGACTACCAGCCCTATGTGGCTAAAGTTACAAGTAGGTTCTGCAAGCGATATATCGACCCGGCACGAGATGACGAATTCAGTATCGCTTTAGCAGCGTTTAATGAAGCTATTAATCAATATTCTTCCGTTATGGGAAGGTCTTTCCTAGGCTTTGCAGAAACGGTCATGCGGAGGAGATTAATCGATTTCTTACGCAAAGAACAACGTTTCAAAGGACAGATTCCTTACAGCTCGTTCGATCAAGAAGATGATGAAGATAACCTACTCAATCCAATTGAGGTTCATCAAGCTATCGAAGCTTATGAAAAGCAAAAGGGACTTGAAGAACGGCGAAGTGAAATTATGGATTTTAGCCGATGTTTAAGTGATTTTGATATCGATTTCTCTGAACTGACAGAAGCATCCCCTAAACACGACGATTCCAGGCAAATGCTATTCGGTATCGGCCGCACGCTAGCACAGGATGCAGAGCTTATGCGTACTCTTCTGACGAAACGGCAGCTGCCGATTAAAGAGCTGCTGGAGCAAGTACAGGTTTCGAGAAAAACATTGGAGCGAAACCGTAAGTATTTGATTGCGATAGCTCTCATCTTTAACGGACCCTACCCTTACTTGCGAGATTATTTACATATTCGAGAATGAGGAAAGCATAAAGAAAGGAAGAACAGCGCATGAACAAGGGAATCGTAATGGAATTAAGCGACAGCTCCATTATTGTCATGAATCCAGAGGGTCGGTTTGATAAGCTTCCGAGGGGAACGCGGAATTGTGAAGTTGGGGAAGAGATACTGTACACACCTGCGAAGCGGCGTATGCGTGTACCGCAAATGGCTATTGCATCGGGACTGGCGGCCGCAATCGTCCTATGCTTTGTCTTAGTATCGACGTTGACAGGAACCGTTCCTGGAGGCCAAGTGGTTGCCTACGTAACCATAGATATCAATCCTAGTGTAGAAATAGGAATTGATAATGATGAGGTTGTACAGGATCTAATTGGGTTAAATTCAGATGGAGTTGACCTAATTCAAACCTTAGTCTATAAGGGGAAGTCGTTAGAAGCTGTCACATCGGATATTTTAGACAAAGCCGAGCAGGGAGCACTTGCTAGAGGTGAAGGAGATATCATCATTAGCTCTACGATTGTAGAACAAAAAACGGATGTGGATGATCAGGCAATTGCAACGAAGTTGAAAGCTCAGGTCAGTAAGCATATAGAGCAAGCCCATCCGGATCAAGTGAAAAATTATGAAGTGACCGCGTTCGCCGCCCCGCAAGAAGTAAGACAAGAGGCGAAGGCAAGCGGTGTATCGGCCGGGAAGTACGCGATATATTTGAATGCGGTAGACAATGGTGCGAAAGTATCTCTCGATGACATCAAAACGGTGTCGATTCATCAACTCGCGAAGGATAACGGCGGGATTGATAAATTGGTAAAGCCGGATAAGCCGATCGATAAATCGTCTCTGCAGAAGCTTATCGCAGATGAAAAATCCGGAAAGCTCAGCGAGAAAATTCAACAAATTCAGGACGAGAAATCGGACAAAGACAAGAACAACGATAAAAATGATAAGAACGATAAAAATAACAATAGTAAGAACGGTAATAATGGCAAGGCTACGGTGAAACCAACACCGACAACATCTTCGAAAAATGGCAAGAACGACAGGAACGACAATAACAATAAGAATGACAACAAGAACGACAACAAAAACGATAGAAACGGCAATGATCGTAATAATGACAACCAATCAACGCCGAAGCCGAACCGCTCGGGTGATGGCAATGAGGATGATTCTAAGAAAGAATCATCCTCAAAGCCTAGAGCGACTTCAACGCCTAAGCCTACTGTAAAACCTTCCAGTAAGCCTACAAGCTCAAGCAAACCGACGGATAAGCCATCTGACAAGCCAACGCAAAAACCAAAATCGGAAAATGATAGAAGCACCATTTTTCCTTGGAGCTGGAGCGATCGGAACAAAGATTCAAAAAACCACGATGATAATAGAGATTAGTAAGAGTTAAAAGAATAGAATATATACATAAAGAAACACCCTTGGCATACTTCGCTTTTATGTGAAGCTTTGCCTGGGGTGTTTCTGTATGTTTTATTCGGCAGAGCTCATCGAAGGAACCATTGTTGGAGGAGATTCTTTGATGCTGGAAGAGCTTTTACTTCTGCGACGTGCTCTAGCTTTGAATTGCCAAATAACTAGACCTGTAATCATCAGGAAAAGGGGCATCATCCCCATGAGAAAGCTCGCGATTTTCACAGGTTCACCACCCCAAGTTGCGAAATGCAAGCCTTTTTTCCAAGCACTGTAAAACGCCATTGGAGCATTTGGGTTTGTTTTACCTAAAATTTCACCCGT
The DNA here is from genome assembly GCF_059692075.1 of Paenibacillus sp. J31P190. Classification (NCBI taxonomy): domain Bacteria; kingdom Bacillati; phylum Bacillota; class Bacilli; order Caryophanales; family Paenibacillaceae; genus Paenibacillus; species Paenibacillus sp. J31P190. The sequence goes on from NZ_JCAUAS010000019.1 coordinate 21,551, forward strand.
ATAGGGGTCTTCATAGACGGTAACATTGCTGGAACCAGTCGGACTGTAACCTTCTTTCATCGCTAACTGATAAGTTTGATCAGGCTTCGTGGGTAGTTGGACTCGGACCAGTTTATGGTTCGGAAATCGTTCTTGCGCATTTTGAACGATGGTGTCAAGAGAAAGCGGTGAACCGTTCATGTTTGTTGTTTTGCTCCAAGAAGCAGCTGCTTCCGTTTTGGTCGACAGTCCGAACCATCCAAACACATATTTATCAAGTTGATAAGCCGTGCCTGTGAGGGCGAATACGAGAAGAAAAGGAATGGTTATTATACCGACAGTTTTATGTAGACCTAAATTTAGGGCAAGCTTACCTTTGTTTCGAATAATTCGGAAGCCGCGAGCAAATTTGCGAAGGCCGGGCCACCATAGATAAGCACCTGTGACTAGAATGATGATGAGACCGACACCCATAAAGCCAACGACAATGGAAGCATTTGATTTACCAAGTACATCCTGGGCAAGTAAATAACGGTGTAATTGCAGAACCTTCGTAAAGAAGACATTTCTGCTAGGTCCTACAGGCCCAAGTACATGGGCGGAGCCTGGATCAACGTAAACATTTTGAGTCGAAGCTTTGCCGCTCACTTCTTTGGTTAGTCTTACCTGATAAAGACCATCTCCTGCCGGAAGCTCGATTCGATCCATTTTGAACCCTGGAAAAGCTTGCTCCGCACCTTGCTGAACGTCGAGTAGTGAGGTATGACCTGGCGTAGGTTGATAAAGCTGTGGATGTATCCATTTCTCTACATCATTTTCAATAACAAGCAGACTGCCTGTTGTACAGATGGCAACAATGAATAAGCCTAGAAGTAAACTTACCCAGAGATGAATTTGTAACAATAATTTACGCATAATGGCCCCTTCCATAAATGAGAATGATTATCAAAATCATGAATCTGTTTAGAATGATAATGATTATCACTTTCATTGTCAATACATTTATGGTTAATCATTTGCGATTGCAAGTATTGAATGAAATGATAGCGTTTACAATCATCTGCTTCATGGAAAGTAGGACTGAGTTGTATTACAATAGTTGCAAGCGCAATTATGATTGATTTTTCTAAGTTGGAAGGGAGATTTTAGCTTGAGGTATTCGACTTTCGGTAAATCCGGCTACAACGTTTCATCACTTGGATTTGGTGCTATGAATCTTCCAGGTGTACCACTTGAACAGGCAAGAGAAGCATTGAATTACGCCTTGGATCACGGCATTAATTATATCGATACGGCAGCAGCATACCGGAACAGCGAGGAAATTATCGGCGAGTGCATCTCCCATCGCAGAAGTGAGTATTTCTTAGCGACGAAGACAGGAGCACGTGATTACGAGACGGCGAAAGCGGAAATTGAGCGAAGCTTAGTTCGTATGAAAACAGACCATGTAGATTTATTGCAAATTCATTATGTGAACTATGTTAGCGAGTTTAAGAAAGCGATGGATATCGGCGGCGCCTATGAAGCTGCTCTTGAGGCTCAGCGGGAAGGGAAAGTGCGATTTATCGGCATTTCCGGACACCGTCCAGATTTACTTGCGAAATGGATCGCCAAAGGGCAATTTTCGCAGATTTTGTTTCATCTCAATTTAGCACAGCCGTTTGCACTTGATGAGCTGATCCCAAAAGCGACAGAGATGGATTTAATGAAAGTGGCGATGAAGCCTTTGTCCGGCGGGTTCATTCAACCGGTTGACCGTGCGATCCGCTATCCTTACAGCCAAGACGTGCATGTGACGATTTCTGGGATGGTGAGCATCAAGGAAGTGCAAGAAAACTTGGCTGCGCAGGAGCAGGAAGTAGGAGCGGAGGAGCGCCAGGAGCTGGAGCAATTGGCTATAGAGCTGGGTCAACACGATTGCAGACGCTGCAATTATTGTTCATGTCCGCTCGAAATCTCCATTCCGGATGTGATGATTGCGAGTAGATTTAGAGAGAAATTCGGACTGCTGCCGAAGGGTGACGGATTTTTCCAAAGACAAAAGGATAGAATAGTAGGCTGTGCAGACCATGATCCATGCAAAGAGAAACCGCTTTGCGAAGAGAAGTGCCCTTACCAGCTGCCCATGCAGTCTGTGGTGCAGAAGGCCGCATCTTTTTATTAATTTGAGAGACTATGGAAACTACTGAAACTGCAGAAACTGCAGAAACTGTAAAAAATTGCAGAAACACAGAAACTACTTGAACCTAAGGAGAAGTACTTATGTTTGATAAAATTACGGATGTAACGACGGGTGTATATACGTCGTTGATGGATAATGAAACTGGGGCAGACGCAATCCTCGTCTGCCTAAGTGAAGCTGAGCTGCGCCAGGACGATGTCCTCGGACTGCCGCAGCTCGATCAGGCCCTTGAGCGCATGCGCGCAAAGGGCCTATTCACTGGCGCCTCAGGCGAGCTCGAGGCGCTGCCGACCCACGGGCTGCTGCCGTACGCGTACGTGTTCGTTGCGGGGCTCGGCCCCGCAGCATCACGCGATACGCTGCGCGCAGCCGCGGTGTTTGCAGCGCGCAAGGCACTGGCGCTGCAGTTCGAACGCTTGGCGCTGAAGCTGCCAAGCGGGATCGACAGCCGGTCAGCCGCCTCGGCGCTGACCGAAGGGCTGCTCCTCGGTACGTACCGCATCGCGGCGTACCGCAAGAACGAGCCTGCGCGCGCGGAGCTGCGCCAGGCTGTGCTCCTCACAGAAGCGGCTGCGGATGCAGCGCTTCTGAAGGGGGCGATCGCAGCCGCTGAGGCGGTTGCGGAAGGCACGAACTATGCCCGGGATCTCACGAACCTCCCGGGCAATAGGCTCATTCCGGCTTCTATCGCAGAGGAAGCCGTTCGGCTCGCCCAGCACTACGGCTTCGCCTGCGAAGTGCTGGACGAGCACGAGATAGCCGCCCGCGGGATGGGCGGGCTTACCGCGGTTGGTGCGGGCAGCGTCAACCCGCCGCGCATGATCACCCTGCAGTATAAGGGTGATCCAGATTCCGCCGACGTGCTGGGCCTCGTCGGCAAGGGCGTGACCTTCGATACCGGCGGGATCTCGATGAAGAAACCCGACGGCATGGAAGAAATGATCAGCGATATGGGCGGAGCCGCTACACTGCTCGGTGCCCTGCACGTCGTCGGTCAACTGAAGCCGAAGGTGAACTTGGTTGTGGTTATCCCGGCGGCGGAGAACATGACGTCTGGTTCTGCCTATCGCCCTGGCGATATCGTGACAATGCTCAGCGGACATTCCGTTGAAGTGTTGAATACGGATGCGGAAGGCCGCATTATCTTGGCCGATGGCTTGACCTACGCCAAGCAGCTGGGAGCGAATCGCCTGATTGATGTTGCAACTTTAACAGGGGCCATCTTAATCTGCTTTGCCGATGTCGCGACTGGCGCAGTTACGAATGATGACGAGTTCCTGAAGCCGCTGCTTCAGGCAGCCTCGGCAGCTGGTGAAAAAGTATGGCAGCTGCCAAACTATCCGGAGTATCGCGCTATGCTAAAGAGTGATGTCGCCGATGTTAAGAATGCGACTTCATCCGATCGCTGGGCAGGAGCCATTACAGCAGGCCTGTTCATCGGTTTCTTCGCCGAAGAAACGCCTTGGATCCATCTGGATACCGGCGGCACGGCTTGGTTATGGTCGGCCAAAGGTATCGAGCCTAAAGGTGCAACAGGTGTCATGGTTCGTACTTTAGCGGCTTATCTTTGTGGGAACGAACTTAACTAGTTTTTTCGTCGCTGTAGGTTGATTAAAGTAGGAAAAGTGCTAGAAGTGCTCGATCAAAGTAGGATGGCTAAGGTTTTAACAATGTATAGATGAAATAACAGCCTTTAAGATCTCTTATTTGCCAAAAAAAAGCTTGCAAGCAGTAAATAGAAGTCCCTAAAGGCTCTAATATACAGAAAAATGGTAGGAATCAGCATCATCTACTGAGGATAGAAGTCCCTAAAGACTCTTATTTGGAGGGTTTTCACGAGTTTTTCTCTAAATAACAGCCTAAGGAGACTCCTAATAGGGGAAGAATCAGTTATCAAGAAAGCACCCTCAATCATGAGCTTCATCTTTGGGTTTATCCAACTTGGACACAAAAAAATCACCCGTCATCGAGTTATCGCCAGCCAAATGATCGGCAGGTCTTTAACTCAAGGCAGGGTGATTTTTTAATCTTCCTAGGCGCCAATACTTTGTCCAGCTGCAGCTGGCTGATTTACCGGCCTTTGAAGCAATTCATTCACATCGGACATCCGAATGACCAGACGGTTGATTTCATTTGTTGTATAAGAGAGATGCTCGGTGCGCTGTTCAAGCTGCGTTAAGGAAATACCAATCCAATTTTTCTTGCGTCGATGTAGAAATAGATCATATTTTAACACCGTCATTGTGGCGGCGAGGGGATCTGGCTTGATGTAGACATCTTTCATGATATCTTCCATGTTGAAAAAAAGTTTCCCACGCTTCCATCTTACATACCCTGGTTCAAACAAGATAACAAGAAAATCGGAATCAGCCTTGTCCTTGTTCTCCATGGTAATCAATCTTACAGCACCTTTAGCTTGATTCGGCTTAATGAACTGATTGGATCGAATATCCGGAAGAAAAGGAACAATGAGCAGCGGACATACGCTGGCGATATACAAATAAATGGTTGACTGAAACATGAGAGAGAGTACAATGAAAGTCAAAAAGAGTAATGAGCTTGTGATAAGACCAAAATGGTTTGGTTTCATAGTATTTGGGTGATCCCGCCTGACATGATAGATTAGGTAGTCAGTCCTATTTTACCATAAGCGCCCTATAGTTTGTAAACTTTAAGATCAGTCATTCATCATAAGAATTACATCAGGAGGCGAGTATGGCAATGAAAATTGCGGATTATGTACGAAAACCCAGAAAAAAAGTATCCTCCTACCGAAGAAGCTTGCTCATCGCAACGTTGGAGGGGTTTCCGGCGGTTATTATTTTCCAACTCCTTGGCGGTCCGTTTCTAACAGGTTATTTGCTTTATTTAGGAGCGACTTCAACTGAAATTGGTTTAGTGTTGGCCATTACCACCGTCGTCAATATTATTCAAATTGGGATGGCTGTGGTCATGCAAAAATTCAGAAACCGCAAACGAATGCTGCTTATATTTGCTTCCTCACACCGATTACTTTGGACCTCTGTGGGCTTGATTCCTTTTTTATTTCCCAAAGATCTGTGGGTTGTGATGTATATAGTGCTTTATACGGCTGCTCATTTGGGAAATGCCGCGGGTGGAATCGTTTGGACCTCATTAATAAGCGATGCGGTGCCGGGTCCGGTTCGAGGACGATATTTTGGACTTCGCAATACGATATTAGGCGGGGTAAGTTCACTAGCTCTTTTCGTTGGCGGACAAATATTGGATCGGTATCCAGGCGGGCAAGGTTTTAACTATTTATTTATTATATGCAGCGTTTGTGTGGTCTTAAATATTCTAGCCTTCGGTTTATATCCGAATCCACCCTTCGAGCCATCTACGGCATCGAATCCGGTAGGGATGATTGGGAAGCCGTTGAAGGATCGCGCTTTTCTTAAAGCGATTCTCTTTTTGGCTGTGTTTTTATTCGTACAAGGGGTAACCGTGCCGCTCTTCTCTTATGTCATGCTCAAGCTGATGAAAATTAATTATGAAACAGTCTCGTTAATTACGGTCGTTCATACCCTGGTCATGATGGCCAGCTACTATGTATGGGGCAATCTGAATGTGCGTTATACGGCTCAAACCTTGCTGCTGTGGTCTTTACCGATCATTGCGCTAGCTTGTTTATTATGGGGAGCGATTGCATTCATTCCAGCCATTGTTGTTCTGTATGCCGTTCATATCGTTCTTGGCGTTGGTCTGGGTGGGTTTAATCAGATGGTGTTCACGTTTACGATTGGCGACACACCGAAGAGCGAACGTCCGATGTATATTGCTACTTATTCGGCTATCACTGGCTTTGCCGCTTTCTTGGGTCCGATTTTTGGCGGAAAAGTATATGCCTTGATTACGGATGCCCCGATGTGGGTGCAAATATATGGTGTTTCTACGGTGGTTGGCGCTGTTTTACTTGTACTTGGACTGTTGGTTGGACGTATGGTGCTGGGAAAACAAATGAGGAGTGAAACATAATGACGAAGAAAAGAATCGGATTAATTGGTCTAGGTGATATCGCACAAAAAGTGTATCTGCCTCTATTATCGGTCAACGAGCAAGTGGAAATTGCAGGGATTATGAGCTCCACTCCGGCGACGGTAGAACGGATGAGGGCAAAGTATCGCATTCCTTACGGGACAACAAGCTTAGATGAGCTTCTTGCACATGAGTTGGATGCAGTTTTCGTCCATAGTCCGACATCTACCCATTACGATATTGCGATGAAAAGTATAGAACAGGGTGTTGCTGTTTATGTAGATAAACCGTTGTCCTACGATTGGGCACAGTCCGCCGAGATGGCTTCATATGCGGAGCGAAAAGGCGTTTTGCTGGCAGCGGGGTTTAACCGCAGGTTTGCTCCTCTTTATAAGGAGGCTAAGCAATGGCTTCAGGAGGCAGGCGGATTCGATTGGTGTTCAGCCGTTAAGCACCGCATCAAGCAGCAAGGTCATAGCGCCAAAGAGACGTTGTATGATGACCTGATTCACATGCTGGATCTTTTGCTATGGCTTGGAGAGAGTCCGTACGAAGTGAGCACATACAACCAACAAGTCGATGAAGCAGGCAAACTGCTCCACGCATCAGGGACGCTGGCATTCGGCTCTTCATTAGGCAATTACAGTATGGTTAGACTGGCAGGTGTTGATTTAGAAAAAGTTGAGCTGCACGGGAGCGGCCGATCGGTAGAAGTAACGAACCTGGAGTCAGCAGTTTTTTATGAAAAAGGCGCCGCACCACGCGTACGCTCCTTCGGCAGCTGGGACACGGTGCTTGAAAGAAGGGGCTTTGCTGGCGTTGTACAGCATTTCCTGGACAGCTTGGACAATCCGAATGCCTGCAGCATCCGTGGAGACCTTGTTCTTGCGTCACATCAATTAGTGGAACGATTGTCCGAGTAACCAGGGTGCCAAAAAAAGATTCAAGACATTAATTCGTTTAAAAAGATGTTGCGGAACGTCGACTATTTTATAATAAAGTATAAAATTCAGGAGGCAGGGTCCCGTTCTAAGTTCTAAGCGCCCACCACTGATTTTGCGCACAAAAATTGTGCGCAGAGGCGGCGGAATCGTCGCCACCGGACGCTAGCGCACAAAGATTGTGCGCAAAGGCGGCGGAATCGTCGCCACCGGACGCTAGCGCACAAAGATTGTGCGCAAAGGCGGCAGATTCGTCACAAGCAGTGAAATAACGCTTCCTAGTTCCTCTACCTCATGATTTCGGGTGTTTTTCATCCAAATAGAGCATAGACGTTCCCTCGGGCAAATAAATTTTGGTTACTCTGGCATCGTACAGAAAAGGGTAGAGGGGCCAATCATCCAAAAGTGACTTTGGATGACAGGCCCTTCTTTTCATATATGTTCTTTTCACCCGACACCGCTTCTACGTGTGCTATTCACTTCCCTGATTTTTGCTGCAGATATAGAATGGCATCCCGAAGCAGCTTGGCGGTCGTACTATCCGTATACTTGCCATCTTTGATGACAGCATCGAAGATAGTCGGATCTTTAAGCTGACTTTGGTTTAGCAGTTTCTGTAGCTGAGTAACCTTGTTCTGCAAGCTGTTATAAGTGCTTTGATTTGGGAAATATCCTAAATTCCATAACAAACGGAGTAAATCGTCCAAATGATCGAGATCCATGATCACCTTCAATACAAAGGTACGTACGATCGTATTGCCCGCGTTATCTGTAGCCGTTACTTCAATCGTGTGCTGACCAATCCACAAGCTAAGAGGTTGGAGGTTAATGTTAGGGCTAACAACGGCACCATCCAGTTTAACCACAGATGAGGCCACTCCGCTTAAGGCATCCGTGATACCAACATTCCATACAATCGGATCCGTCAAAAATACAGTTAAAGGACCGGGTATATTGATTTCAGGTGCTTGCGGATCGAAGCGTACTTCCGCAGAATGACTAGCTTCCTGATTGCCTGCCAAATCAACGCTGTAATAGTTTATCGTGTTAACACCGTAGGTGTTTACCGTAACCGAAGTTCCGGCAGTGGCAGTTCCCCCATTTAGCATGTAAAAGGTCTGTTGTACACCGCTCAAAGAATCATAAGCCGCTAATGTGACGGTTTGCGGTGTTCGCTGCCACCCCGCTATTGATGTGTGCGTGGTTGCTGGAGCCGTTTTATCAATGCCTATAATTAAATCTTTAGGCACTTCTTCATTATTAAACACATCAATCGAATGGTATTGGATTTGGTGTACCCCTTCATCACTGAAGGTGACCGCCTGAGCTGTGACAGGATGCCATGTTCCACCCTGAATTCGGTACTCCGTTTGCCGGATTCCAACGCCAACAGTCGGATGCACGGCTGTAAACGTAACATGTACATCTTGCTTATTGAATGTGCCTGACCCAGTTGCCCCGTCTGCTGTCGCTGTTGTCACAGGAGGAGTGACATCGCGCTTTTTCACCTGGAAAGTCATCTCCTTGGTGTTGTTCGTGCGATCCATTTCAGTGAATCGTCCGATATCATTGATATTGACGCTTAACTGGTAGGTGGCTTCTCCATTAGGAACTTCCCAATATCCGTTCTCACCGCCTGCGTTTGTGTAGAGTGTTGCGCTGCCGCCTACAGGGATGGATTGATTATACGTATCCGTGTAGCCGAACGAACCGCCGTTCAAACCAAACACGGCTCCGGTTATTTTGCCGTCTGGGGTTGGGAGAATACCGACATTTTTCACCGTAACATAAAATCGAATTCCCGTTTGCCCGGCATACGGATCTGCTGGATTCGTTCCAAGGTCTGTTACGATAAGATCAGGGCCTGGAGTTAAGGGTTGACGTTCCAAACTCAAAAACTCGAACGATTGATGGATGACACGGCCGTTCTTAGCGACAACTTTGATGATATGGTTTGCCACAGGGAGACCCGTCTTTTCGAAAACAACCTTCTTCGCGCCCTGTGTATTTGCTGTTTTCAAATCCACAGTTGCTTGCAGAACATCATCGATATAAACATCTGCCTCGCCTAAAGATGACTCAATATCGGAATACCAACGGATTCCCGTCCCCTTAAAGCCCATAGCTGCATAATCGCCCGGCGTTGTCGTTTCATGGAGATTCGCTCCATTGGCGCCGAGAGCGAAGGTAGGTGCCGAATAGTACATATTCGTACTGGAATGAATGACATTCGTCCAAAGTGCTTGCGGTGTTTCATCCAAGATGCCTTCTTTCAGCTCGAACCAATCGAAGTAGGCGAACACATTATCGCTGCTCTTGACGATGGACAGCACAAGGTTGCTGATGTCCGCAGGCATCATGACGTTATATTCGACCGTTGTATAGACGTTCGGCTCCGTTCCCGGCAAATCCAGGGTTCGTATCAGCTGATTGTCGATAACGAGATTCACCTTTTTGTTTGCGGCCGCACTATATTTTAGCTTAAGAATGTAATTGGTATTTGCTTTGACAGGCGGTTTCAGCATGTTCATCCGTCCTTGTGTAAAGTACATACCGACGAATGTACCATGGTGGGTCACTCCTTCCAGCTCCGTTTGCTCCGCTTCAACATGCAAAGCTCCCGTAGACGTAGTGGTAAAAGGAGAGGCTGGCAACGATAAGGAGGATATGGCTAAAGGGTCGCTCGGCACGGATTCGTTGCCAGAGTCGTCATAAGCGATGAGCGTGTATGAGTGTGCGCTTTCCGGTCTAACATCTTGGTGCGAATAACGGGTTACGGCTTTAGGCAGCTTAGCGAGCAGTACGCCGTTATCATAGAGCTTATATCCGGTGACTTCTGCATTATCTGTAGAAGGCTGCCAAGTCAGCTTGATTTGTTTGTACGAAACGGCCCGTGCTTGCAGCGTAGGCTTGCTTGGTGCTGAATGTTCCAACGGGGTCAAAATGTATTCGACGGCTTCGCCCGGTTGAAGTGTTTCTGATAACTGTGCGCCCAAAGTGGCGTCAATGGTCGTAAAACTGCGTGCAGCCGCATACGTATTACCTGCGCCAAAGCGTTCAGCCGCATACTGGGCGTTATTAGGCAGCGTGACATGGACGTTCATCGTAACCGGTGTCGTTTCAAAATTAACAAAATTGAGCAGAATTTTATTGGATTTTGCACTGGTAGCGCTCACACCAAGACTTGATGTATCCACCGAACGGAAATAAGCTTTTTTCCCGGCAAGCTCATTCTGATTTGTATACACATAAGGGAGCGGTTTGCCATGCGTACTGTAGGCAAGTGCTAAACGGCGGAATACCTTCAAACGCGTTTCATCGGGATCACTCGTATTGATCCACGCTTCGGCATCGTCGGCGGACTTCATTTCGATGTCCTCTTTGAGCAAGCTGTACTCTCGGAAGTAAGCCGCATGCTGCATGATGTAATCGAGATAGCCGATGGTACTGCGTGTTTCCCGATCAAAGATGGAGGCAAAACGGTGCGTGAACGTATCGTAACGGTTATTATCAGTATGAAAATCATTAGCTCCCGTTTCACTCATCATCATCGGCTTTGCCATTCCGTCACCCTGATACTCAGGAAAAGTCTTTAACGTCTCAACGACAGCGCCTCCCTCACCACTCGAAATCCCGCTTAAGGTATAGCTGTGTCCGTTCGTCATATCGGTATAGTCTTCAATCTGCCTGCGGTAGGCAGGATCACGCTCCCAGCCATCGGGAATTCCTTTGGAGGGCCAGTAAGCCCAGCCTGGAGAAACCGCTTTCAACCAAGGGTTTAGCAAAGGCTTCTGCTCACTAACATACTTAGCAAGAGCCAAATCGGCGGCAAATGCATTGTTGAACACGCCGGGTTCGTTATCAAGCTCCAAGTACTCGAACAAATCCCCATTTTCTGCAATGAGATTGTTGTAATACTCTTTGAGCTTCTCAGGGACGACCCCCGATGAAAGCTCTGGATCCTTGATATAGGTTCCGAATGGCAGCAGCACAGGTGCCAAATTCAAATCGCGCAAAGCAGTCAGCCATTCCCGCGAGAATTGACTGGAACGAATGACGTTCCCGCTGTAGGCGAGTCCCAGCCACTTCGTTACTTCCATCGTTTGCAGATCGCGATCTTTCAACACATGCGAGACAAGGGCTGTTCCCAGATGGGTATACCGCCCGTGAATCGGTTCAGCAGCCGGAGCTCCTAATGCCTCAAGTTTGGCATAATCCCATTCAAACCAATGATATTCATCACCTTCAGCTCCCGCATACAAGCCTCGATCCAAAGATAGCTTCAGTTCATTAGATCCAACCTTCAGCATTTCCTTCGGAATATAAAGCTCGTAAGTTTCTTTAAATTTTCGAGTCGTATTTCCGCCGTTCAAGCCTACAATTTGGATTAAACCGGCCATCGTATCATTGGAAAATACAGCTAATTGCGGAACGGATACATACGCATCCAAGCTCCTGAAGCTGAACTGCACGCCATGCTCCGGGACCTGCGGCAAGTTGTAAGTAATAACCATAGAACCGTTGCGGCTAAGCTTCAGTCCTTTAGATACCAAACTCCAATCTGTGCGAGTAGCCCAGTCGGAAGGAAGGCTGAAGGACTCAACAGGTATTGATTTATAATCGCCAAATTCGGTCGACTGCTGATTATCAAGCCCGATCTTCCAAAGCGTTGTATAAACCGGCGCCGGTTGTTCTGCGGTAGTTAGCGTGTAAAAGGCGGTTGAATACAGGATTTTTCCGGCAGGCTGCGCTGTCGTTTCTTTCAACCGAACTTGTATTTGTCCCGTCGTGTAGTTGACATTGTCCAGTTGAAGCGGGTTCGTTGTTACGGTTTGCCACGTGTAACCGCGATCTGTGGTGTATTCATAGGCTGCCACATCCGGTAAACCGGGAACGGGCGTCCATCCGAATGTATTCGCTGTGTCGTCCTGCACCGGATTTGTTGGTGCATCAGGCAGCACATAAGGTGTCAGGTAAGTGCCAGGTATAACCTGTTGAACTATTCCCGGCCCTTGCCAGGCGACAGCCAGATTGTCATTCGAGGTGTTTTCTTTGTGCAGTGCCTCGATATAGTATCTTTTTCCGCTTGATAGCGGAATGATCACCGATTTCTGAGTGGGAGATTTACCCCACTCTCTGGGCTTAGCGAAGACGGTATTAGACGCTATCTTCTCTTTGTGCGCAGGATCGCCATCCGGACTCAACCATAGCTCGGAGCTGTCATCCGCTGCGATCCAGAAGGTGTAGCCTCCGCTGACAGGCGGCGTCAGAAAACCATAAACACGAGAACCATAGAGATCCCCCGTATTGTTCGGTGTCTCGAAGTTAGCGAGTAATCTCGAACCTGACGGAGGCGTCTTTACAGGAATCTGTTCCACCTTCCCCCCAGGAACGTTGTTCCAATAATCTTGGGTAATACCTGCTGCAGCCGCAGCTGCACGATGCGCTGGAAAGAGAGGAAACAGTGAAACAATGATTGCCGACAGAAGGATTGAAACAAGGAGTTTTGACTTGTGTAGGGATCTCATAATTACCTCCAGGTGAATGAGATTATCAATAGGATTCCCTAATCCTATCCGGGGTCCACGTCATGTGTAGACGGCGCTCCGATCCATCTAACATTGGAGCGCCGCTCCTCCTTCGTTCTATTTCAACTCTTTCTGAGACTGTTCAGCGAATTTGTACAGATCATCAATACTAAATGCCTTGGTTTTGTTGTTCTCATACCATTTGGCGTAATAATCGTCGACTTGTTTGCCGCCTGCTTTTTCCCATACATCTTTAGCATCCTTCACAGCTTGCTGAGCGGTGTAGCCAGTGCCACCTACCAGAGCTTTCAACCAAATATCGCCTTTATCGATGTTGTTGGATTTGCTTGTGCTTTTGACAATCGCTTGGAGATCATCAGGCAGTACCGGTAAGAAGTCGTAGCCGAGCGAAGGAATAGGACGATCTTTATTAATATAGATTTCTTTGGATTTGAGGTTGATATCGAGCAGCTCTTTCTGGGTTGGCACTTCTGGGCGCAAGTTCACGAGATACACTTCGGCACATTTGCCCAGCAGCAAATCGGATCTCATCATATTCAGATCGTCGGTGTACAGTTCTTTCTTATTTTTCTCTGTATCGATAGGCTGCAAACAGCCATTCGAGCCTTTTTGTGAATGTGTACCCTCAATACCGTTTTTCAACAGGCTTGCATTTTGGGGATCCACCATCCAGTCAATATATTGCATGATCGCTTTCGGATCCTTCGCTTTGGCATTGACGACACCGACCATTTGCACAGGTGTGCTGATAATCGGGCTGAACTGCCCGAATTGACTCTTCGGTAAAGCCATCGGAATGACCTTAGCCGTAGGGTTGTTCTTCTTCAAAGTTTCATAGTTCGAAATGGTAAACCATGCACTGTCGATCGCGAAAATCCCTAATTTTCCATTCATAAAATCTTGAATGCCCTTTTGTCCGTTTTTATCTGTGAGAAAATCCTTATCGACTAAACCGTCGTCAAACAAACGCTTCTGGAATTCTACGGATGCCTGGAGGCGTTCCCAGTCATGTACAAAGGTACCGTTTTGCTCGGCCCAATCGATCGAACGACCGAAGATGTGGCTGATCACGGAGAAGCCGACACCGCTCAGGTTGATACCGAACGTATCCTTTTTACCGTTGCCGTCCGGATCCTGGTTCACGAACGCTTTGGCTACGTTGTACAATTCTTCGGTTGTCGTCGGAACCTGCAGGTTCAGCTTCTGGAGCCAATCCTCACGGATTAAGAGACGATGATGCGGGGCCACAACATTTAAACGTCCGATTTCATACAATTTGCCGTCTTCCTTCGTTCCAATCTTGCGCAGCAGCGGGTATTTCTCTAGAATTTGCTTGTAGTTTGTGCTGTATTTATCAATCATCTCATCGATCGGCATCAGCAGCTTCTGCGAATACCAGCTGTTCCTGTAGTTGGCATCATACTCCAGAATCAAATCCGGTGCGCTTCCCGAGGCTAGCAAAGCGTTAAATTTCGGGAACGATTCCCAGCGGGGAACGGGTGTATATTTAACATCGACAGGACCGTTCTTGTTGATCCACTCCACCCAACGGTTTTTATCCCAGTTGCCTTCCTCCGGAGGAATATTGCCCCGATCATAGACGGAAACGTTAATGGCTCCTCTTTTAGCCGGTTCGACTGCTGGGGTCGTATTCGGACTTGACGATGTCCCTGGATCATTGACTTTGGCTGTCGAGCAGCCTGCCAATACCGCGATACAAGCTAGTGTAGACAGTAGAGCTTTCTTATGACCCCTACGTAATATAAACATGGATATACCCCCTTAGATCATTCGTTTCCTGAAACAGCTTAAGTTAGGTTGTGTTGTCCTTCGTCTTATCCTTTAATCGCGCCGATCATAACCCCTTTAACAAAATACTTCTGCAAAAAAGGATAGACGATCAGCATAGGCACAATGAGTACGATGACTCCGGCCGCTTTGATGGATTCTGGTGTCATTTGCTGCAAATCATCCGGTCTCACGGAATTAAGCTCTTGAAGAATCGATTGGCTGGCGACCATCTGTTGAATCATAACCGCCAAATTCATTCGGGTGCTGTCATTGATAAACATAAGTACGTGTAAGAATGAATTCCAATATCCGACGCCATAGAATAAAGTCAACGTAGCCAATACTGGCAGGGATAACGGAAGAATAATCCGGGTGAGAAGTCTCCATTCTCCACAGCCATCCATGCGTGCCGCCTCTTCAAGCTCTTCAGGTACATTCATAAAGAAGGTCCGAAGCACAAGCATATTGAACGCGCTGATCAGTCCCGGCATCCATATGGCACCGTAAGTATCCAGTAAGCCGAGACTTTTCACGATTAGAAACAGAGGAATTAACGGTGTTCCGAACAGCATGGTAAATACGATAGCCAGTGTAAAAAAGCGACGCGCATAGAAAAATTTCTTGGCTAACGGATAAGCCGCCATGATCGTAAACCACATGCTTATCACAACGCCGATAACAGTAATCACGACACTATTGCGAAAGGCTTTGACCATATTCGTGCCAACATATAAGGCTTTGTACGCTTCTACAGTCCAGCCTTGCGGCCATAGGGTTACATGTCCTGATACAATCGCCTGATAGCTGCTCAAGGATAGGGATACGATATGCATCAAGGGAAGAACGCAGCTTAGAGCTGCAAGGCCAAGGAACAGATAATTGATCGTGTAAAAGATTTTCTCATCCCATGTTGGTTTCATGAGGGGGAGGCTCCTTTCTACCACAGTCCTTGATCGAATTTACGGGCAAGCTGATTCGCAAGGACGACGAAGAAGAAGCCGACCAGAGATTCAAACAACCCGACCGCCGTAGTTAAACTGAACTGTCCTCCTTGGACACCCACGATAAAGATATAGGTGCTGATGACATTCGAGACATCCGAAACGGCTGCATTTTGGAGCGTGTACACATGGTCAAACCCGACTTCCATGACAGTACCCATACTCAGAATCAGCATGAGAATAATTGTGCTGCGAATACCCGGCAGCGTGACATGCCAGATCTGCTTCCATTTTGACGCACCGTCGATGCTGGCAGCTTCATACAGATGCGTATCAATGGACGTAAGAGCAGCCAGATAAATGATCGCTCCCCATCCAGCTTCCTTCCAAATCCCAGATCCGAGGAAGATAGCTATCCAGCTATGCTCCTGATACAAGAAGGCAGTGGTGTGACCCGTCCATAGCTCCAACAGCTTGTTAACGATACCGGATTGCTGGGAGAAGATCGTAACGACAATGCCTCCAACAATGACCCAAGAGAAGAAGTGAGGAACATAAATTAGCGTCTGCACAATCCTTTTGAACCGCAAGGCTCGAACTTCATTCAGTAGGATGGCAATGATAATTGGAAATGGAAATCCAGCGACAATGCTTAATAAGCTCAATGTGACGGTGTTGCGGATGATGGTCAGCATCTGGGGCTGGGTGAAAAGTGCCTTGAAATGCTTTAGGCCAACCCATGGGCTTCCCCATATGCCATCCATCAAGTTATAGTTCTTAAAGGCAATAATATTTCCTAATATTGGAAAATACCGAAAAATAATAAAATAAGCGATAACCGGTACAAACATAATCAACAGCGGCATATTTTGCTTGAAACGACGACGGGGGTGCAGCGACTTGGCGGTAGGTTGGGCAATTCTTCGAGTAGAAATCATGGGGGCTGATTGAATGTTGTCTAGCGGTGTATGTGGCATCGTGTGTCACCTCCTTTAGTGTGAAAATTGAACCATCTTTTGCTCCCTTGCCGTCGATGGAATCAATGTACCTCAGAGGTGCAATCCTTCTCAATATACATGAATTAGCGAATAAACTCTTTTGAAACCCCTTGCTGTACAAGGCTTTAGTGGATTTGATGCAGAGGTGAATAAACAACAATTAACAATATACTTTTCTTGAAAAATGGCATGATTACTCTTGCTTCCGGTAATCGCCCGGCGTGACGCCGGTATACTTCTTGAAGGCGCGTATAAACGATATAGCATGCGTGTATCCAACCATGCCCCCGATGTCCTGGACGGAGTATCGGCTGCTCTGGAGCAGCTTTTTCGCTTGCTCCATCCGGATCTTAACGAGATAATCGACGAATTTTTCACCAAACTCTTCTTTGAATGCACGGCTGACATGCGAGGCATGAAGCTGAAACTGCTCGCTTAGCGAAGTAAGCGACAACTCCGGATCTGCATAATGGGTCTCCACGTAGGTGCGAATCTGGTTCATGACCGCATGTGTGCTTCTGTCTTCACGAACAGCTGCCATCCGTTGCGATACTTCTTCTAACATGTGAAACCACGCTGCATATAGTTCTTCGATTGTATCGAACTGTTCAATGGCGTCGTTCAGCTGGGGCAGCGCGATTTGCCATAACTCCTGCAGCTCGGCTGAGAGCTCCATCATCTCCCGGTGTAAATGATAAATTAAATAATTCATGAGATTGCGGATCTCATCGTAGGAGAATAACCCGACTTTTAATTCAGTGAAAATTTGCTCCAAGGCTTGCTTCCAACCCTTGTCCCCCAAGCGAAATGACTGAGCCAGTGATTTGACCAGGGGCAAATGCTTATACATTTCCTTCTCCGAGGACGCTTCGGATTCCCAATGATAGAGGACACGATTCGTTCCTAAGGTCGATTTAAAGCGAAGAACATGGACGGCAGCCTCGTAGGAATGAACTAGCTCTTGAACTTGTCCAACCACATGCCCGACACCAAGCGTAATGCGGAAATGCAGATGCTGCTCGACCCAGGAGCGAACATTTTCGCACAGATTGGCCGCGAGCTTCTCGCTGTTTTTGGCATTCTCATCGGCAAATATCACAACACTAAGCCTATGTGTAGCTGTCCATTCCGCCCAAACAGTAAGGCCAAGCGGTTCAGACGTTTCATAAACGACACGGCTTAGTACAAATTTCAGCAGCTCTTGATCCTTTTGAGAGAACATTCTACATACTTCCATATACTTATCCATCTCGATGACCGCTGCAGCAAGCTGACCGAAGCCGGAGGGCAATTGCAGCCGATTCATCTCGGCTTTCCAGTCTTCATAATCGACCGCCCGGCTGCCCTCCAGCCATTCTTTGAAAAAGTGCCGCCGCCGGAATACGATATCTTCCTCATGCTGCTTCTCATAGCGGCTGGATAACTCCATGAGGCTGCCTATGGCCAAGTCAATATATTGGAATTCGTCTTGTTTCTTGCCAGGGACGCCCATTGATTTTAGTTCGGTATAAGCATGGATACGAGACATAATCAATTTAATCGGCCGATAATTGCGATGGGTCACATAGGTCATCCAGACCCCGCCAAGGACAACCATAACTAGTCCCAATCCGATCCATACATAAGAAAAAACAGAGGTGAAGGTAAATAAATAGTCATCGTTGAGACCGCTTCGGTATTCCCAGTTTGTATAGCTAGAATGGATTCGGGTAAGCTCGGACCCTCTTTTCTTAGATCCTGCTGCGCCATCTTCGTTTCCGGATGCCATCAGCTGTTTGCCTTCGGGGTCGTATACTTCGATGAAGCTGATCTTTGAATTAGACATATCTCCGACCATTCTTACAATAGATTCCATACTGATGTTGACAACGACGATGCCTTTTTGTCCGGATAGCAGAGGAATCTTGCGTACTAACGAAATGACGACTTTACGCTGATCCATCTCAGCAAATTCTTTAAAGACCCGCTGATTCGTCAGCTGATATTGAGAAGGGCTCTTCATCATCTCTTCTATGAACACTTTATCGCCGAAACGGTCTGCCGTTATCATCGTGTTTGGGCTAATGACCATTTGATCAGAAACACGGTAAAAATAAACCGAATCAATAAACTTGTTGTAATTCATCATCCCGCGAATCAATTCGGTGACTTCATAAGCGGAGTAATAGGGGTTTCCCTCAAATTTGTTGTCAAAAAACTGGTCAATTCGATTATTAGTTTGCAGCTCCTTGATCACATATTCGTCTATCGTCTTCAAGGCATAGTCAACCGACTGCATGATATGTAAGGCATACGTTTTATTTGCATTTTCAGCTTCTTTTTTGGACAGTTGGCTGATCGAAAGAATAATAAGCACAATGAGCACGGAAGTGATCATGAAAAATACAGGCAAATAGGAAAACAGAAGCCGATAAAACCATGGTTTAGTCATAAAAACGCTCCTCTAACTTATTCCAAGTGCTATGAAATAACAGTTCTGCCGCATTCCTATTGCGACTGTTCACTGTCGTACGTTATATGCAAAATATTCAGGGATCATGCTTGTATAAGTGAATACGCATGATACTGGCATTGCTATAAATTTAACCTTCAGGCATTATCCCTTTGGTTCAGGACAAGCTCGGTGAAGGGAGTTAGTCTTAATTGAGAGCTTCTATGTGCACTATCCCTTTGGTTTAGGATAAGCTGGGTGAGGGGAATTAGGTCTTAATTGAAAGTTTCTATATTCACTATCCCTTTGGTTCAGGATAAGCTCAGTGAAGGGAGTTAGTCTTAATTGAAAGTTTCTATGAGCATTATCCCTTTGGTTCAGGATAAGCTCGGTGAAGGGAGAAGTCTTAATTGAAAGTTTCTATGAGCATTATCCCATTGGTTCAGGATAAGCTCGGTGAAGGGAGTTAGTCTTAATTGAAAGTTTCTATATTCACTATCCCATTGGTTCAGGATAAGCTCGGTGAAGGGAGTTAGTCTTAATTGAGAGCTTCTATGTGCACTATCCCTTTAATTCAGGATAAGCTGGGTGAGGGGAGTTAGTCTTAATTGACAGTTTCTATGTGCACTATCCCTTTGGTTCATGTTCGAAGAAGCTTAAGAGGTAATTTTGTAGACTGCTCAGAAACAAGTTTCTGAAAGGAATGAATGGGAAAGATTAGAACTGTCCCTACTCGTACTAATAAACCAAGAAGACCATTCCAGAAAGTTATGATCCTGCCCCGCCTCCGACTTCGAACTATATATATCAATAATAAAGCACTGCGAAACCTTTTGCTCTTTCTTTCTGAGTAAAGGGGATAGTTCAATTAAGAAGATAAATAAAACCCGCCACTTCAGCTGAAACAGCTTGAATGGCGGGTTTGTTGTATCTTGGTTATTTATCCGCAAGAACAGTTCAGGACAGGCTTACGGGCAGCAAGCGCTTCGTCCATACGGCTGACGACGGTGGTATAGGGAGCGTTTTTGACGAGATCCGGGTTTTCTTCGACTTCTTTGGAAATGGCGATCATGGTGTCTATGAATTCGTCCAAGGTTTGTTTGCTTTCGGTTTCGGTTGGCTCGATCATAATGCATTCTTCCACGCTGAGCGGGAAGTAGATCGTTGGCGGGTGGTAGCCGAAATCGAGCAATCTTTTGGCGATGTCGAGTGTGCGTACACCGAGCTTCTTCTGGCGGTTGCCGGAAAGCACGAATTCGTGTTTACAGAAACGTGGGTGAGGCACATCAAAGTAGGGTGTCAGCCTAGCAAGCATATAATTCGCATTCAAGACGGCATACTCGGATACTTTGCGTAAGCCTTCTGGACCCAGTGTGCGAATATAGGTGTATGCACGAACGAGGATCCCGAAATTGCCGTAAAAGCCTTTGACGCGGCCGATCGTTTGCGGGTAGTTGTAGTCAAAATAAAAGCTGCCATCTTCCCGTTTCGCAACGAGTGGAGTGGGTAAGAACGGGATCAGCCTCTCTTTGACGCCAACGGGGCCTGCTCCAGGTCCGCCTCCTCCGTGGGGGGTGCTCATGGTTTTGTGCAGATTGAGATGCACGACGTCGAAGCCCATGTCGCCGGGGCGAGTGATGCCCATAATGGCGTTGGCATTAGCGCCGTCGTAGTAGAGCAGTCCGCCTGCTGCATGTACGATCTCAGCGATCTCGATGATTTGTTCTTCGAACAAGCCAAGTGTGTTCGGATTCGTTAGCATTAACGCCGCGGTATCAGGACCAACAGCTTTGCGAAGCTCATCGAGATTCACGAGGCCGCGCTCGCCTGATTTAATGGTTATCGTTTCGAAACCAGCAACAGTCGCACTGGCAGGGTTAGTGCCGTGCGCGGAGTCGGGACAAATGACTTTGGTCCGCTTCTCGCCGCGGCTTTCGTGGTAGGAACGGATCATCATAAGTCCGGTCCACTCCCCATGAGCGCCAGCCGCCGGCTGAAGGGTTACGCGGTCCATACCGGTGAGGGATTCAAGGTCATTTTGGAGATTGAAGAGCAGCTCCATCGCGCCTTGCAGCGATTCTTCCGGTTGGTACGGATGTATTTTGGCGAAGCCAGGGAAGCGGGCTACGTCTTCGTTGATTTTTGGGTTGTATTTCATCGTACACGAGCCAAGTGGATAGAAGCCATTGTCGATGCCGAAGTTGCGGCGGGAAAGGGCTGTATAGTGACGGATGACGTCTACTTCATACACTTCTGGCAGGTCGGGTTCAGTCTGACGCCTAAACTTGGCTGGCAGGAGATTGTTCAAATTGACTTCTGGCACATCGGATTCAGGCAGTGAATAGGCGACACGACCTGGGTGGCTCATTTCAAAGATGAGCGCTTTGCCGTCTGATTTCACGTTCACGTTGTTTTCGCTCATACGAGTTCCTCCAGTGCAGCTGCGAAGGCATCGATATCTTCGCGCGTTCTTTGCTCTGTAACGGCAATAAGCATATGGCCGGCGAGCTCGGGGTAGTCGCGGCCGAGGTCGTAGCCGCCGATGATGTTATGCTTCAGGAGCTTACTGTTCAGCTCCTGCACGTTCGTGCCGTCCGGTAGCTTGACGGCAAATTCATTGAAGAAGCTGCCTGCGAATGGCAGCGAGAATTTAGTAGACGCGGCTAGGCGGTTCGCCGCGTAGTGGGCTTTCTGGACGTTGAGCTTGCCAACGTCTTGGATGCCCTGCTTGCCCATCGTGGACAAGTACACAGATGCGCAAAGCGCGAGAAGCGCTTGGTTGGAGCAGATATTCGACGTGGCTTTTTCACGTCGGATGTGCTGCTCCCGCGCTTGGAGCGTAAGAACGAAACCGCGCTTGCCATCGCGGTCAACGGTTTGGCCCACGATGCGCCCAGGCATGCGGCGCATCCAGCTCTCGGCGACGGCGAAGTAGCCGCACGTTGGCCCGCCCAGCGCAGCTGGGATGCCGAGCGGCTGGCAGTCGCCGACGACAATGTCAGCGCCGAGCTTACCCGGCGCTTCGAGCAGCCCGAGCGTGAGCGGATTCGCGCTCACGACGAGCAGTGCGCCCGCGCCGTGGGCGAGGGGCTCAGCGGCCCCGATATCCTCCAAGCAGCCGAAGAAATTCGGCGATTGGAGGATGACGGCGGCTGCGTCATCGCTAAGCTTGGAAGTGAGATCATCGAAGTCGGTCACGCCCTCAGGCGTGAGGCCGATCTCGACCACTTCCAAGTTCAGCCCGCGGGCGGTCGTGCGCAGGATCGCTCGCGCTTCCGGGTGCACCGCGCGAGAGACGAGCAGACGGCTGCGCTTCGTCGCTCCGCTAGCCAGGGCACCGGCTTCGGCCAGCGCCGTTGCGCCATCGTACATCGAGGCGTTCGCTACGGCCATGCCGGTGAGCTCACAGATGTACGATTGAAACTCGAAAATCGCCTGCAGCTCGCCTTGGCTGATTTCCGGTTGGTAGGGCGTATACGCTGTGTAGAACTCTGAGCGCGAGATGACATGATTGATCACCACCGGAAGGTGATGATCGTAGATGCCAGCGCCGAGGAAGCTGGCATACCGGTCAAAGTCGGCGTTGCGCCCCGCCAGACCGCGCATATAGCGCAGCAGTCCTTGTTCATCCAGCGCCTTCGATACGTTCAGTTCGCCTTGAAAGCGAACCTTCTGGGGTATATCTTGAAACATCTCCTCCATGGATGAGATGCCGATGGTCTCCAGCATTTCTTTCTGATCCTGCTCCGTAATAGGCAAATAGCGGTGCTTCATGATGGCGGCTTGCTCCTCTCTTGAGACGAATGGCTTACGGTTTTCTTTTATAAAAAGGGGTGGCAACGACTTTGGCTTTGACCTGAGCCCCTCTAATTTCCACATTCAATTCCGTACCTAGCGCACTGTAAGCGGAATCGATTAAAGCCAAGCCCACATTCGTTTTGAAAGTTGGAGATTGCGTCCCTGTTGTGACTTCGCCGATCTGTTTCCCATCCGTATTGAAAACAGCATAATGCGGACGGGGAATGCCGCGTTCGACCATTTCGATGCCCACGAGCTTGCGAGGTGTACCGTTTGCCTTTTGCTCAGCGATCACGTCACGACCAATGAAATCTCCCTTATCCAGCTTCACAAAAAACGAAAGTCCAGCCTCTAGCGGTGTAATATCCATGGAAAGCTCTTGCCCGTAAAGGGGGAGACGAGCTTCAAAACGCAAGGTATCACGAGCGCCTAAACCTGCTGGTACGAGTCCCTGCTCTTGACCTGCTTCAAGAAGCAGCTTCCACAGCTTTACAGCGTCCTTTTGATCGACATAGAGCTCGAAGCCATCTTCCCCTGTGTATCCGGTGCGAGATAGGAGTGCTTTAATCCCGGCAACATCCGCTTCAGGAAGGAAGCGAAACGTTTTCAAAGATTGAATTGGCGCGTCTGTAAGTTTAGCTAAAATCAGTTCCGCATGCGGTCCCTGCAGCGCGAGCATCGCCGTTTCATCTGAAATGTTGACTAATTCCACACGGCCCGTGAGGTTTTGCTGCATCCATTCCACATCTTTATCGATATTCGATGCATTGATGACCAGCATGTAGTTGTTTTCACCAAGTTTGTAAACGAGTAGATCGTCTACAACGCCACCAGTCGGATAACACATAAGGCTATATTGGCATTGGCCAGCTTCCAGCTTGGATACATCATTCGTTGTTATTTTTTGCAGAAAAGGAAGGGCGTCTTCTCCGTTTACTCGGACTTCCCCCATATGGGACACGTCAAAAAGCCCGGCCTGCTGCCTGACGGCGTCGTGCTCTTTTTGAATACCAGCGAACTGTACGGGCAGCTCCCAGCCTCCAAAATCAATGACTCGCGCTCCATGCTCCGCATAAATCGGAAAGAGCGGTGTTCGTTTTAGCATGCTCGTAACCTCACCTTCGATTGTTGACATTGCTATTTTGCCCGAAATATAAGCCAGAAAATGCAAAAAAGAGCAAAAAGTATGCAACACAAACATACCTTTTGCCCTGTCCTTTTTACCTGAGAGTTACCTCGCCTGAACCTAAAGTCCATCGAGTTTCCCCTTGGGTGTCCGTTTTCCCGCTGTTCGCGGAAATTCGAAGCTCTCCAGAGTTGCGTCCGATACAGGTCCTTTTGCCTGAGAGATTCACCGCTTTGGGCTTACTCCTTCGGCGCCGCGAGCTTGCACTGCGGTCTCTCCCTATACCATCATTCGCCAATATTCAATTTATTTTATAGTATTATTATGTGCCCAAATTGGTGTGAATTGTCAACTGCAACTTTTGAAAAGTGCGACTTGCCGCCTTAGTCCGGCTGGGTTGGCAAAATTTACTGCGACCACCTTGACTTTGATGTTCCCATTAGATTAAGCTAAAAGCAAAATTTGCTGGTAAGCGAGGCGTTTAACGATGAGTGAAGTACAAGCCAATTTATTTTACACCAAAGAGCATGAGTGGGTAGAGAAGCTGTCGGATACAGTAGTTCGCGTAGGCATTACTGATTTTGCCCAAGATCAATTGGGGGATATTGTGTTTGTGGAGCTTCCTAAAGTCGGAACATCCGTTACCGCGAATGAAAGCATTGGCAGTGTGGAATCGGTTAAAACGGTTTCGGATATTTTCTCGCCTGTTTCGGGCAAAGTAACTTCAGTAAATAGTTCACTGGAAGGTTCACCTGAGTTGGTGAACAGTGCGCCATTCAGTGAGGGTTGGATGGTTGAAGTCGAAGTTACAGGTGCTGAAGCTTTGGAAGGCTTACTTACGCCAGCTGAATATGCATCTTACATCGGTAACGACTAGTAGGGAGAAACTTTGGTCGAGCCAAAGATCCCGTAATAAGGAGAGACTTTGGTCTCCAAGATGGAGGTTATCTCATGTTATTTGGGCAAAAGCCACAGGAGCAGAATGACCGTGTTCCCCCTGGTCAGACGCTGACACAAGGCTGGCCTGTGCTTCATTACGGGTCCGTGCCTTATTATAATGATATGAGCAAATGGAATCTGCGTGTCTTTGGCTTGGTTGAGGAGGAGTTCCAGATCTCATACAAAGACTTCATGGCTCTTCCGCGCAAAGAGTTCGCGAACGATATTCACTGCGTAACCACATGGTCCAAGCTGGACAATGTGTGGGAAGGCATTGCTGTTTCTGAGCTTATGAGCAAAGTGAAGCTGAAGCCTGAGGCCACACATGTCATGCTGCACGCGGAGCATGGCTGGACGACGAATCTTCCGCTCGAGGACTTCCTCCGTGAGACGTCTTTTCTGGGCATCAGGCACAATGGTGAACTGCTGACACCAGACCATGGTGCTCCTGTTCGTATGGTTGTGCCGCATCTTTACTTCTGGAAAAGTGCGAAATGGCTGCGCGGCATCGAGTTTATGCCAAAGGATAAGCCGGGCTTTTGGGAGCGGAATGGATATCATATGTATGGCGATCCCTTTAAGGAGCAGCGCTACGATTTTGATTAAAAAACTTAATGGCTATAGGCATGTTGCTGCTGCAACATGCCTATTTATTTTTTTCTGACCAAAGTGCAATTAAGTTCAACGAATGTCTGCGAAAACTCATAAAAAAATAATATTAGGAGCACTGAAAGTTACCCAGCACTTATATATGCTTCCCTTAATAGGATGTTATGAAATCACATCACTAGGAGGCATGCAACAGATGCAGAAGAAAAAGCTAACAATAAAGAAAAGAACAAACTTAGTAGTACAGAGGCACGTTCATGAATTTGAAGGTAGTACAAAACTAGCTGAAGAAGGTTCTGATCGACATAACCATCGATTTGCTGGTGTTACAGGGCAAGCGATTCGAGTAGGAACAAGTCATGTCCATGAAATTGATCTCACGAAAACTGATTTCTTAAATCATTTTCATAATCTGAAAAGGATTAGAACTGGACCGGCTATTTCAGTCGGAAATGGCAAACATGTACATTTTGTTACAGGCCAAACTACATTAAATGATGGTCATGTTCACCAATTTAATTTCGCAACATTGATTAACGCACCTCTTGTCTAAGGAACAAATAATTTAGTGCAAAGATTTGAATATGATTACGATCAAAAGGGTTAGAGGCAGGTTGCTATTGCAACATGCCTTTTTGTCAATTCAGAAGGATCTTGTCGATTAACGGATGTGTATTCGTTGTTGCATGAGGTGAGGATTCAAATAACAGAGAACTCATTATTTTTCTAATTATGGAAATCATATATAAATAATCTTTTGTTTCTTTGAAATGGAGTCGTTTGATGGGTAAAGCAGTGGCTGTTGTTGCTCCGTATGTTCCTTTAGTTTTTATGTTTATCTGCCTTATTGCTGCTTGGCGTTTCGGGGATTGGAGAAATTGGAGGAAATATTACACGTCCATCATTTTTACCATATGTGTTGATTTTATGATCAGTATTTTATTGTATAATCACTCATTATGGTATTTTCATAAGGCTTTTTTAGCACCCAACCATACAGTTGCTGATTTTTTAATTGCAATTACCAACTTCCCGCCAATCGTATTACTTTATCTTTCACACTATCCAAGACACAAGCGATTGCTTCAGCAAATCGTTTATATGACCGTTTGGGTCGGTTCTTTCGTGTTAATTGAACGTATATTTCTGTATGCAAAGCTTTTGTCCTACCATAATGGATGGAATTTTAGTTGGTCTATTCTCGTCTGGGTTTTTATGTTTTTTGGCATACGGTTGCATGATACCAAACCATTGTTGGCATGGTTATTCTGTTTTGTGACTACTGTGTTTTTGATTATCTATTTTAAAATTCCGATTTCTACTATGAAATAAACCGTAGCTTGCCTCTCCTTTAATGAAAGTTTGCAAATTAAATTCCGATAAGTTACTATTAGATTAGTAATTGATCAATAACTAATGTATGTAACTTTAAAGGTGGAATGAATGATGACAAAGAATTCTTCAACTTCAGTCAATCGACGAGCAGATATTGTATCCGCTGCCATCGAAGTTTTTGCTGAAATTGGTTATTACCGTGCTACGACAGCAAAAGTTGCGGAACGCGCACAAATTTCTCAGCCTTATGTTTTCCGGTTTTTTTCAACAAAAGAAGCACTGCTGCAAGAAGCGCTCGAAGTGTCTTGGACGCGAATTCTTGAAGCTTTCCGCGCGGTTATTGAGACCGTTGGTCCTGATCAGCTTGAGAAAGAACTGGTTGAAGCTTATATTCATATCATGAAATCTTACCAAAATGAAACACTGCTGCAAATGCAGGCTCAAACGATTAAAGAGGACATGATCGCAGAGGTCATGCAAAAGGGATATCGGGATGTTCAGCAAGTGGTGCTAGAAGCTTTTAAGCGGGCAGGTTTCGAAAAACCTCATGAGAGAACCATGATTTTTCTTGCTAGAGGGATGTTGTGCAATATTTCAATGGCGCTGTCTTTACCAGAATTAATGCTTGTGGATGAATAAGCTGATTCTGGCTGGGAAATGAAGTGGAGGCAAATATTTTGAAACAAATTGAAGGTTATATAGACGTTCCTGGAGGCCGGGTTTGGTATACGCGAATTGGTGATGGAAATAAAACGCCTCTAGTTGTCCTACACGGTGGACCTGGTAATACACATGATCCGCTAAAATCTGTTCTTCACGTTTTGGCTGACGAGAGGCCTGTCATTTTCTATGATCAGCTTGGTTCTGGGAATTCAGATAGACCAACGGATCCTTTATTGTGGAGAACGGAACGGTTTATAGATGAGTTAATCGCTGTCAGGGAAGCTCTCGATTTGAAAGAGGTTCATCTTTTGGGCCATTCGTGGGGAACCATGCTGGCAGCATCTTACTTAATAGACCGCAAGCCTTCGGGTGTTCGCAGCGTCATTTTATCAAGTCCATGTCTCAGTGCGGAACGTTGGAAAAAAGACGCGGACCATTTCTTGGCTCATTTACCCGAAGAGGTTCAACTCACGATCACGCGCAATGAGGAACAAGTTACAACGGATTCAGAAGAGTATCAAGAAGCCATGAACGAATACTACAAAAGGCATGTGTGCAGACTTGACCCTTTGCCTTCTATTATTATTGAGAGCCGTGCAAAAGCAAATAAGGACGTTTATATGACGATGTGGGGACCTTCTGAATTCACTCCGCAAGGCAATCTGAAAACATACGATTGTACGCCACAGCTTCATGAAATCCAAATACCCACACTCTTCGTTTGTGGGCGTTATGACGAAGCATCTCCAGAGTCGACACGCTATTATCAATCTCTCGTTCCGGCGTCTGAGTTCCATGTGTTCGAACATAGTTCTCATGTGAGTTACTTAGAAGAAACTCATGAATATGTAAGGATTGTCCGAGGTTTTTTGAGTGAATCGGAGTGAGTTGGCTTAAGGGCGCTCCTGAATAAGCGCGTTTTCTGCGCTTATTTATTTACCCTGACATAAGGCTGTCAGGGTATTTGCTGTATGATAAAGGTAACACTTGAAATGACGCATGAACAGTGAAAAAGGAGACGATATCTATGACTCATCCTGCACTAGAAATGTACAATTACCACGTCTGGGCGAACCAAACTATGTTGAATCGATTAAAAGAACTACCTCAGGACGTCTACAATAAGGAGATTCAAAGCGTTTTTTCTACGATATCGAAGGCGATCGCTCATATTTACTTGGTGGATGCGTGCTGGTTAGACATTATTTCCGGTAAAAGCATGAGGGAAGCCATGGCCGATTCAGCCCAATTGACTGCTGACGTAGAGTCCAAGGGGATCGAGGAGATGGAGAAGCTGTACGTCCAGATATCAGAGCGGTTTAAAACTTTTTTGAACCAACAGGAAGATATGGAAAAAAGGATTATGCTTGATAATCCTTATACGCGACAGCGTGATACCAGCTTATCTGAAATGGTTCTGCAGGTCGTTAATCACGCAACTTATCACCGCGGTAATATTACGGCTATGCTGCGTCAAATGGGGCATGCATCTGTGATGACCGAGTATGCGCTTTATTGGTACTCCTAAACAACAAACGGCTCTGTCGCAATGGATGCGAACAGGGCCGTTTGTGGCTTATACCTTAATTCATGGATGCGCCTTCAGTGAATATTTGGAAGGTAACACCGAACTTGTCTTTTACCTGTCCATATGCGGGGCTAAAATGAGTCTCTTGGAGCTCCATAATGACTTGGCCGCCTTCCTTTAAGGCATTATAGAACTGTTGTGATTTTTCCTTATCACCCGATGTAATACAGACAGTCACGTTATCGCCCTTTTGAACAGTCTGACCTGGAAATGTATCGGAAAACATCAAACTAGACTCGCCAACTTGCAACATGGCATGTCCAATACGCCCCTTAGCATCCTCTGGTAAAGGAAAATCTGGGTTAGCCGGCATCTCGCCGAAAGATTGCGTGAAAAGAACTTGGGCATCCAATGCCTTTTCATAGAATTGAATAGCTTCCCCTGCATTGCCGTCCATCACTAAATAAGCTGTTAATTTTACTGTCATTTTAATTTCCTCCTTGGTTTTTGCTTCACGTAAATTGGTTACCTCTTATTATTACCATAATTCCCAAGAAAAATAAAGAACATTTGTTCGTATTTATAAAATCTTAATCTTTCCTTCTGCATATTGAAAAAGCTGCCCTCTATCATGATTTTCCCTCATGTCGAAAATAAGCGTCCTATACTATAATAAAATAGATGAAGTCCGTATTCTCGCAACACGAAAGGTGATGGAGACACCCATGAACAAGTCTCGAATGTGGTCGCCAATTCAAAAAATATTCCATTCGTTCTCTTTAAAACAAAGAATTTGGCTGACCTTTGTCGTTCTGATCACCTTGGGTCTGATGGCAACAGGCAGTATTGCATATTTGATAGCTTCCAAAGAGATCCAGCGTAATGCCCTGCAGTCTAGTCAAGATACCGTTAATCAATCGGCGCAAATCGTGAATGAACGGTTGAAGAACATTGGTATTGCTATAAGAGCACTGATGTTTAGCGATGCTTTCAAACAATTAATGAAGGATGTACAAGCTAATGATAGATCTAGTTACTACAAGTCATTGACCTCCTTGCAGTATGTCTTTTCCCAGGTGAAATTCAACGATTCGATGATTGATAGCATTCTGATCGCCACACCTTTCGGGGATTTTTATCCTACCTCCAGTGTGCGGAACACGGCGAATTCATTTTATAAATCGGACATGTATGAGCATTTCAAGCAATTGAATCGTGGTTTTTGGAGTCAAGGGCATGTCGATCCATTTTTTACAGGCAAGCAAAGGGTGATATCGCTCGTTACAGAAGGCGTAGGCGAAGACTCTTTTATGGTTTATGAACCGACCAATGTATTCGTTGTAGTAAACGTGAAAGAAGATGACCTGCGTGATCTCTTTATGGAAAACTTGGCCAAAACCAATAAACAATATTATTTCATTGATGCCAAAGGTGAAGATGTGAATTACTCGGATAGGACGAGTAAAGACCATTTCATTCAAAAGCCCGCATTTTTTGAGCAATTGAGTGATCAAATGAAAGGTTCTTTTTTCTACACGAATGATAAAAAGGACTATTTAGTTAATTATTCGCGTTTGGATGTAAAGGACGATTGGATGATTGTCAGTGTTCAAGCGAAGGATGACTTGTTGGCCAAATTAAATGGGATAAAAAGAGCAACGACTTATGTGATTATCGGGTTTATTATTTTATCGCTATTTATAACGAATAATTTAACCTATCTGCTTTTAAAACCGCTGTACAGACTTCAAAAGCTGATGAAGCGAGTGGAAGAGAATGATCTGTCTGTTCGTTTTGAAAGCGTTTATAAAGATGAGGTATCCCAGGTGGGATTCCGTTTTAACCGGATGCTGGACGAAATTAAGCAGCTGATAGAAGATGTGAAGAACCGTGAGCGCGATAAACGCAAAGCTGAAATTAAGGCGTTATCGGCCCAGATGGACCCGCATTTTTTCTATAATACGCTGAATACCATTTACTGCAAATCGGTTTTGGGCGAGAACGACGACGTGAACGAAATGATCCTGGCTCTATCGCAAATGTTCCAATTAAGCCTTAGCGGCGGGCGCGATCTGATTACACTGGGTGATGAATTGGAGCATGTTCGTCAATATTTGGCCATTCAGCAAAGGTCCTATGAGAATTTGTTTGCATGCCATTTTGAGGTGGAGCCAGAGTTGCTCGCATGCTTGGTACCTAAGATTATGATTCAACCGCTGGTTGAAAACTGTATTTTACACGGATTTAAAGATATGACTTCAGGAGGGGACATTCAGATTAAGGTTCTTGCTGAAGGAGACTGGCTGCATATAACGGTGGAAGACAATGGGCACGGTCTTGTGCCTGAGAAGCTCCTTCAAGGTATTGTTCACCCGACAACGTCTAAGCATGGCTACGCGCTGCGCAATATTTATACCCGTTTACAGCTGTATTTTGGCGATCAACAGCGTATGGAGATCACCACTAACGATTTGGGGGGAGCACGAATCGAACTATGGATCCCAAGCTATGAAGGAGAGGAGGATTTCCATGAACATGAACCGACTGGTTAAATTATGTGTCGTTGATGATATCCGAAGCGTTGTGGACATGATTACGAAGAAGATCCCTTGGCAGGATCACGGCATCGAAATCGTGGGAAGCGCAACCAATGGAGAGGAAGGGTTGTCGGTCATTCGTGAAAGCTTGCCGGATATTATTCTAACCGATATTCGGATGCCCAAGATGGACGGATTAGAGATGACTCGCAGTATATTAGAGGTGCTGCCTAACAGTAAGGTCATTATTTTAAGTGCTTATACAGACTTTGATTATGCTCAAAAAGCCATTCAATATGGCGCGCTTGATTATGTGAAAAAACCATTCTCCGTTGATCAAATCGTGAAAGCTGTCGTGAAAGCGAAAGAAGTGTGGGAGCAGGAAAATCTTAGCCGCACGCACGTGCTTGGGCTTCAGCAGAAGATCAAAGAAAGTATGCCAGCCCTCCGGCAGGAATACTTATCTCTGCTTGTCCATCATCAAACGAGTGAAGCGGAGTTGGCTAGATTGTCGGACTTCCTGGACCTTAATGAACTGACTCCTCCCTTTGCGGTGATGACGATTCAGATCGATCAATTCACGGACAAGTACGGCGAGGTCCCTGTTAAGGAGCTTGAGCTTGCACGGTTCTCTCTGCAAAATATCGTGGAGGAAACGATTTCCTTCTATACGACAGCTGTCGTGTTCAGGGAAGCGTTTAATCGATATATTTGCATTTTGAATATGGAGTCTGACGAGCCTTTGGTTGAAATTGCGGATCACTGCTGTGCAAATATCGCGAGACACACTAAGTTCACGATTTCAATTGGCATTGGTCAAAGAGTAGGCATGGTGCAGGAGCTTCCGAAGAGTTATCAGCAGTCGCTAAGCGCATTGTCTTATCACTTCTATACAGGCGGCAATGGTGCGTTCAGTTACAATGCTGACTCGCCGGATCTTCCAGTAGAGTGGATTTATACCGAGGATAGCGAGAATGAGTTTCTGTTCGCTTTCCGTTCAGGAAATCTGGATAAATGTGTGGAATGGGCGTTGGGCATTTTCAACGAGATGGGCAAAGCGTCTGTTTTACCTGAGCCGGGTGTCGTCGAACGTTTGCTGCAAGGACTCGTATTACGGATGCTCCGGGTTCTGATGGAAAAATTCCCTAGGGCGAATATGGTCGATTTCGAGTCGAAAGTCCATGAAATTAGAGGCGAGAGCGGCGCGGATCTGCGAGAGTATCGAGAATGGTTCGTTCAATTGTGCGATATCGGCTGCCGTATGATTAATCAGGAGAGAGCAAGCGAGTCGCAGAAAATTATTTATCGCTCTGCGGAGTACATCAAGGCGAATCTTCATTTGGATTTAACCTTGGAGCATTGCGCAAAACAGGCAAACCTAAGCTGGGGTTATTATTCAAATTTGTTCAAAAAGGTAACCGGAACTGCCTTCCAACAGTTCGTTACCATAGCGAAGATAGAACGGGCGAAATCAATGCTCATTGAAGACTACCAAGTGCAGGAAATCGCGCAGCAGCTTGGCTATGAGCATAGGCGGTATTTCAGTGAAGTATTCAAGAAACAAACAGGCCTGACGCCGACTGAATTTAAAGATATGTCTCTGGGCAAGTCCTCGAAGCCGTGAGGGTTTGCTTTTTTTTAATTAAATAGACGTTTAACGGACCTGGATGCCGTTAAATGCCTATTTGGAGCGATGATTCCGATCTTACGGACTTCAGCGCCGTTATTCGTTTCCAATCGATCTAATTTTCATCATTTGAAGGAGATTAAGGGCTGTCGAGTCCATTAGATTTTCAAAATCAATCTTTTTCGGGTATTAACGTCGCTCCAGTCCTTTAGCTGGGAAAGATGGATCTGAAGTTGATTTCGCACCCATTTCCTTACTCAACAGCTGTATGTTGATTGGTCAATCGTAGTTTTTTAGTAGATAAGAGAGTACAAGTTTTATTACACTTCGCGTCATCAGTCTTGACAAACGCGCTCGTCCCTGAAGGACGACGGAGTCGTTTATCCCTGACTGGATGGGGTAAAATGTAGAAATATCTGCCCTTGTTCATGAGTTGACCTCATTATCAGAATGAACGAATTCTTTTAGTATAAAAGTGTAAACAAAAGCATTTCCAGAACGATACAAAGTGTTCGCAAACAAAAGGGAGGCTTACAAATGGTAAAAAGAATTGGAACGGTCACTTTAAGCGTTTTACTGGCAGGCAGTTTGGCAGCGTGTGGCAGCAACAATACGACAACTAGCCCGGCAGCATCCGCCAAGCCATCTGAACAACCCGCTAGCGCAGCTCCTGTGAAGAAGGAGAAGACCAAACTCTCTTATTGGACGGGTGACCGTCATGATATGGATTACATTAAAGGTGTTGTGCAGAAATTTAACGAGACGAACGGAGAGAACATTGAAGTCGAAATGGTTGTGAAGACGGAAGATTTCAACCAAGCGATTGATTTAGCCTTCGCTTCCGGACAGGCACCTGATATTATCCGCGTGAAGGAAAATACGATCCAGCCTTTTGCGCAAAAAGGGTATTTGAAGCCAATTGATTCCTACCTAAATGATGCGATCAAGAAGAAATTCCCAATCATTGATGATTTCAACCGGATTGATGGGAAAATGTACAGTCTTCCAAACTATGGTTCAACACTGAGACTTGTTTACAATAAAGAGCTTTTCGCCAAAGCGGGGATTGCTGCTCCTCCGAAAACATTGAAAGAAATGGTCGAAGATGCGAAGAAAATTACAGCTGTAGGTAAAGCTTCCGGCTCTTATGGTTTTGCTCAAAACTTCAAAAGCCCAGAAAGCGCCCTTGGTAGATCGGCAAGGGTTATCGCTGAAGCGAGCGGTTACGGCGGATTTGGCTTTGATTTCAAATCCGCTAAGTTTGACTTCACAGGATTCAAAGAAATTATTCAAGCGTTCAAACAAATGGTCGATGACGGCAGTACGCTGCCAGGTATGGAATCGCTGGATATTGATCCGCTGCGCGCGCAATTCGCAGAAGGCAAAATCGGGATGTACATCTCCTTCTCATCGGAACCAGGCGTGTATGCGAATCAGTTCCCGGCCAAAATCGAATGGGCAGCTGCACCGGTTCCAACGATTGATGGCACGATTAAAGGCGCTACCTCCTTCTTGGGCGGGCAATGGTTTGCCATAAGCAATACAACCAAAAATGCAGACCAAGCATGGAAATTCATGCAATTCATGTATGCGGACGAAGTATTGAAAACGTACCATGAAAAAGGTTTCGGTCTATCCATGGTGCCATCTGTTTCGTCCGTAGCGAAGAAACCAGAAATTAAAGGTATTGATGGCTTCCTACCAGTTGGAAACGACGGCACCTGGCCGCTGCAGCCTACCGTTACCGTTGAAGGTATGAAAAAAGATGATGCATTTTTCAAATACATGATCAGTGGCGGGAACTTGGATCAAATTATTCAAGATCTAAATAAGCGCTACAATGATGCTCTCGATAAAGCGGTTGCTAAAGGTACAGTGAAAGTGCAGCCAAATTCAAGCTTCGATCCGATGAAGCTGATGATGAAATAATAGCTATTGATATGACGAGAGTGGAGTGATTAGCTCCACTCTCGCTCTCTAAGTATAGATATTACAGGAGGGAACGGGATGAACAGGACACGCCAGATCGGGTTTTCATATTTGTTTTTATTTCCAAGTTTTCTACTGACCATGGTGCTGGGCGTCTATCCGATTGCTTGGGCTATTCGATATATGTTTTATGACTACAAGGGGTTCGGTGAAGCGTCATTTATTGGGTTTGATAATTTCAGAAGGCTCTGGCAGGACACGGAGTATTGGCATTCTGTCTTGAATACATTCATTTATGCAGGTGGTAAGTTAATCATTACCTTGCCATTATGCTTGGTTCTAGCCGTTATTCTGAATCAAAAGCTGCGCGGCCGCAATTGGCTACGAGCCATCTATTTCATGCCGACGATTATTAGTTCTGCTGTCATGGCTGTCGTATTTTTCATTATTTTCAACTCCTATAACGGCATTCTCAATCAATATTTGCTGAAGTTTCACATCATCTCCGAAAGAATCGATTGGCTCGGTCCCAAACACGCCATGTTTACGACGATTATCATCGCTATATGGAGTGCGGTAGGCAACTATATGCTGCTGTTCCTTGCCGGTCTTCAAAATATCCCGAACGATGTGTATGAAAGCTCGTCTTTGGATGGAGCAAATAAATGGCAGCAATTCTGGTACTTAACTATTCCTATGTTAGGGCCTGTGCTGCAAATCGTGATCATGCTGGCGATCATTAACTCGCTTAAAGGGTACGAGAGCATTATGGTGTTGACCGAAGGCGGTCCGGTTGGAAAGACGGAAGTGATGTATTTGTACGTGTATAAGCTATTCTTCCCTACACCATCAGGGGTACTTGCGGACCAACAATTCGGCTACGGAAGTGCCGTTGGATTCGTTACAGCCGTCATTGTAGGCATCATCACACTAGCTTACCATGCGATGTCTAGACGTCTGAACAAACTTCAATGAGGGAGGATGCTGGGAAAATGGAAGTTACTGAAGTGTTATCGAATGTACGGATAAATAAACAATCCCGGCCATTTTCATTTGCGAAAATAGGCGGAAGAGCACTGCTCTGGATCTTTTTACTGGTAACAGCCTTACTGATTGTGTTTCCGATTGTTGTGACTTTTCTTGGCTCCTTCATGTCCAATATCGAGATTACGAAAGGTGGCAAGATTTTCCCGTCCTCTTGGAATTTCGTGAATTACAAAGAAGCATGGGTGCAAGCCAATTTCGCTCGATTTACATGGAACAGCCTCTTTCTAAGCGGAGCAACAACGATCGGAACGCTGATCGTAGCATCGATGGCAGCTTATGTGGTTGACCGGATTAAATTCCCGGGGAAAGCCATCTTCGTTGCGATTCAGGCATCTACCATGTTCATATCGATTGGAGCCGTTGTGATTCGGCCGCAATTTGAGCTTATGGTCAAGCTCCACCTTCATACGAGTTTATGGGGTGTCGTCCTCATTTTGGTGAGCGGCCACGCGTATATTTTCTTTATTTTACTGAGCTTTTTACAAGGTATTTCCCGGGAATTAGATGAGGCTGCGCGTATTGACGGCTGCTCGAACGGCGGGATATTTTGGCGAATTATTTTACCTTTGATGCGCCCAGGATTGGGTGTAGGAGCATTGTTTACCTTTTGCGGAGCTTGGAATGAATATTTACGCCCGTTAGTGTTTACGATGACCAATCCCAAACTCCAAACGCTGACCGTCGGACTATCCTATCTTCGCTATGGGGCATCGGCTGCGGTTCAAACGCATTATATGCTGGCAGGGGCTTGTTTATCGATTTTGCCGCTGCTCGTTGCGTATATGATCGCGAATAAATCGTTTATGCAAATGACAGCTGGTTCACTGAAAGGCTAGGAGGGGAAGACGCCTGCCTAATACAAATATCAATCTGGAGGTTGTTTACTATGGTCTTACCTATACCTGGGATTTTAAAGTCGAGTTCTTTCATTCGTCGTCATCCTGCTAATCCGATTTTGGACGCGGATAGGGTTCCTTACCCTACTGCGCTTGTATTTAACGCGGGCGTTACCAAATTCAATGGTCAATATGTGATGGTATTTCGCAATGATTATGGTTCCAGAAGCGAACAAACACTTGAGCCGCATTCCACAACGGATCTTGGGATTGCGTACAGCCGTGATGGAATCCATTGGGAGGCTGGGCCGAAGCCTTGCTTCAAGATGAATGATGGAGAAATCATTCGGGCCTATGACCCTCGATTGACGGTTATGGACGGTCGATGCTACATGTGCTTTGCAGTGGATACGCAGCATGGGATTCGAGGCGGTATCGCCGTTACCGATGACTTTGAAAACTTCGAAGTACTCAGTTTATCGACGCCGGATCTTCGCAATATGGTGCTGTTCCCGGAGAAAATCGGAGGCAAATACGTTCGTTTGGAAAGGCCTTTTACCGTATACAGCCGTGGAGGGGCAGACCGATTTGACACCTGGATCTCCGATTCTCCGGATTTGAAATATTGGGGTAATTCCGATCTCCTGCTGGCGGTTGAGCATGTTCCCTTCGCCAATGATAAAATCGGCCCTGCCGCACCTCCTATAAAAACAGAAAAAGGCTGGCTGACCACGTTTCATGCGGTGGATATCGATCCTGCAAGAGGGAAGAACGGCTGGGAACCTACGTGGAAAAAAAGGTATACAGCAGGTCTCATGCTGCTCGATCTCCACAATCCGAAAAAGGTAATCGGCATGTATCAAGAGCCCTTGCTTGCGCCAGAAGCCAGCTATGAGATCGACGGCGGATTCCGCAACGATGTCATTTTCCCTGGAGGCATGATTTTGGAACCATCGGGTGAAGTGAAAATCTATTATGGCGCTGCTGATGCGGTGGTCTGTTTGGCTACAGCACAGGTGGATGATTTAGTTCAGTTATGCTTGAAAGCATGAGGTGAAGGTAAGATGACGATTTGGGATCAACTTCATAATCCTCCTGTCCAATATCGCTCAGTGCCGTTATGGTCATGGAATGATAAATTGGAAACGGAGGAATTAGAACGACAGATCGAGGAAATGCATAATGCCGGGATAGGTGGATTTTTTATGCATGCCAGAGGAGGACTCCTTACTCCATATATGGGTGAAGAGTGGATGTCAGCTGTTCGGACTTGTATCGAGAAAAGCAAAGAGCTCGGTATGACCCCATGGTTATATGATGAAAATGGATGGCCGAGCGGCTTCGCAGATGGTAAAGTTCCAGCAATGGGGATCGCTTACCAGCAAAAAAGACTGGCCTATGAGCATGCCCCTTTTCAGAGCCCAGCTGAGAGAACGATCGGTTTCTATGCCAAATCTGAGCAGGGCTATCGTTTATTATCAGCAGCAGAAGAGAGTAGCGCAGATTTAAGGTTTTTCTATGAAGTAAATCCCTATTATATTGATACGCTAAGTATGGAAACCGTTCGGGCTTTCATTGAAACGACCTACGAGGCCTATTGGGAACGCTTCGGCGGAGAGTTCGGAGACGATCTGAAAGGTGTGTTTACGGACGAACCGCAGTTTGCTCGCGGACAATTGCCCTGGTCGTTTGATTTGGAGCAAGCTTTTGAGTCTAGATATGGCTACGACCTGAAGGAAGCTCTTCCCGCTTTGTTTATGAATGTGGAAGGCTGCAGTAAAGCAAGATATGACTATTGGGAATGCGTAACCACGATGTTCACACAAAGCTATTCGAAACAAATTGGGGAATGGTGTAATAGCAAGGGATGGTCAGCAACAGGTCACGTTGTAGATGAACAAGTGCTCATGCATCAAGTGACTTCTGTCGGGGATCCGATGGCTTTTTATGAGTATTTGCAAATTCCGGGTTGTGATTGGTTAGGTCGGTTTATTAGTGAAGAACCTATTGTTCCTAAACAGGTAGGCTCGGTAGCCCATCAACTTGGGAAAAAGCAGACGATTACGGAAAGCTTCGGGTGTTCAGGCTGGAATGTCAGCTTTGAGGATCTTAAGCGAATAGGCGAGTGGCAATTTGTCCACGGGATTAATTTGATGTGTCAGCATTTGCAAGGATATAGCTTGAGAGGCCTACGAAAACGTGACTATCCGCCGTCCCTATTTTATCAGCAGCCTTGGTGGGAGGATTATAAAGGTTTTAATGATTTCTTCGCGAGGCTGTCGATGCTGCTTTCCGAAGGAACACGTCAACCCGAAGTATTACTTCTGCACCCAATCCGCTCTGCTTGGGTTCATCAATGTGGTGAGGATTCGTCAGAAATCGAGCCTTACCATAAAGCTTTTACCCAGCTTTCGCGTTGGATGTGCCAAACATTCGTAGAGCACGATTATGGCAGTGAAAACATTATTGAAAGTCACGGTAGTGTCAGCAACGGGAGCTTTATTGTCGGCGAGGCATCCTACCGAGTTGTGATCATTCCGCCAAGTGTAACCTTGAACCGTGTTACGGTTGATTTGTTGAAGCAATTCGTCCTTCAAGGCGGCTGCCTTGTTGCATTTGCGCCATTTCCGACGCTTATTAATGGAGAACTGGATAAGGAGTTAGATCAGCTAATTGAGAGTGCGCTCAAACCCGAATGGAATTCTAGTTCGCTGCTAAACGCCTTGTCCAGCACCGTATCTCCATCCATCCGTATGTTGGATCATGCCAGAGAAGCGATAACAGAGGATACAATGAATGTCCAGACGTTAGCTTTGGACGGCGCGATTGTGTACTACATCGTAAATTCCGGTAAGGAACACTATGAGTCCGTGCAGGTAGAGTTGTTCCGAAAAGGAAAAGTATCCTTAATTGACCTGGAAACAGGCGGGGTTATATCTATCGAACAGGAAGATACCGATTGCGGGGTACGCATTCCATTGACCTTTCATCCAGGGCAGTCTTATGTTGTGAAGATCGTACCTGAAGAAGCAGCGCAAAATGAAGAGATGTTTGATACAAATAGAACGACTTCTTGGCAGCCAGAATCGAAAATCATTTTAGATCATACTTGGCAGATTTCTAGTCGTGAGGGAAACAGTTTGACGCTGGATACATGCCGTTTACGTGTTGAAGACGGAGACTGGTCAGGGCCTCAGCCGGTGGTGTTTATTCAAGAGCAGCTTTTAGCTTTTGGACGACCTGTTCATATCGAACTAGAATTCGAATTCCAGGTTGCCTTTGATGTTGATCTTTCGCGCGAAGTATATGTGGTCCTAGAGAAGCCGGAAGATGTCAGAATCGAACTGAACGGGCGACAAGTGGAATCGGTAATCTCTGGCTGGTGGCGAGATATTTCTTTCCAAAAAGTGAATATTAGTGGAATGATCGTGCCAGGAGTAAATCGAATTCGACTTCAATCTTATTTCTACAACTCTTCTCAGACTTACGCAGCAATTGAGCATGCGAAACAGTTTGAATCGGAAGGAAATAAGCTGACGTTCGAAACAGAAATCGAAAATATCTATATCATGGGGGCTTTCGCTGTAGAGTCAAGCTTGCCCTACCTGAGCGGAGAGCGTCAAGCGGTTCATACGATGGGTCCGTTTGTCCTTACGGAACTACCTGTTTCCGTGCGTACGGGGGATCTCGTTAGTCAAGGATTTCCTTTCTATAGCGGTAAAATTCATATGCAACAAAAGGTATATATCGATAGAAATGATTGGACGGAGGCGAAATGGAGCTTTTCCACACCGCCAAATACCATTGTCAGTCGATTGTATATTAACAATAAAGAGGTTCGAACGTTCCTCTGGGAGCCTTACGAGGCAGACATCACTTCCTTCCTGCGTAAAGGCGAAAATGTAATCGAGGTAGAAATGGCAAACAGCTGCCGAAATTTGCTAGGTCCGCATCATCACATAAAAGGCGAGCTCTATAAGGTAGGACCTGACAGCTTTACGGATAAGCCTGGGTGGACGGATAAAGACATAGACAAGAATACATGTATTTACACGGATCGATACACGTTCGTTCGATTCGGTTTAGATGATTCGCCGTATATCACGCACACTTAGCCGATGGGATAAAGCCATTAACGAAAAGATGGCGCAGGAGCTGCAAAGGGTTGTACTGGGAGAATAAGAAGTAACTGGAGAAGAGCAAGGGCGCTGCACCGCAGGACATTTGCTCTTCTTTGGTTATGGTTAGCAACCTGCAAATGGATGCTGAAAGCGGAAGGGAGGTGAATATATTGAAAAACGTGATAACGTGTGCTTTTTCATAAAAGTTATGAAAGCGCTTAATAAATGGGAATGAGATACTAATTCTAAGGAGGAATTTATGTGCAACAAATGAAAGCTTGGTTCATCGCTATGTTCTCTTTCGTATTCATCTTTTCTAGTTCAGCTGTTCTACCTGTTAATGTGCACGCAGCAACGATATCTTCGTATGCGCTGCCTTCGATTTATTCAGCATCTACGGTCTACTCACTCAAGGTAGATTCCACGACAATTCCCGTCGTTGGATACACCGGTGACTATGATTACGCCCACTTTTCCATGTTGGGATCTGCGACCATTGAGGTTACAGCACTGGGTGAAACCAGCATCACTTCCTATTCGATTAGTCCCAAGAAATTGAATTTGACAGGGACAACGAGCGGGAACAAGCTGACCTTTACGGTGAGTGGCGACGAATATTTGATTGTGAAAATCAATGAGCTCCGCACCTTGGTCATCGCAGCCGATCCGGCGGAAACGAATAAACCGGCTTCTTCCGGCACAGGCATATATAATGTCAAAAATGCTCCTTACAACGCAGATAGCACGGGCACTACCATGGCGACAACAGCTATTCAGAATGCCATTAACGATGCAGCCAATTATGCCGGCGGTCAGGGGATTGTGTTCGTCCCGGCGGGGATTTATAAAGCGGGGAATTTACAGCTGAAGAGCGACGTCGCGCTTTATTTGGATGGTGGTGCGGTGCTCCGTTTTACCGGCGTTGCCAGCGACTATACCGTTAATTGGCACAAAGATTCTCAAAATAGAGATGTCACTTGGTGGTTGTACACACCGACTGGTACTGACAATGTGAAAATTTATGGCCGGGGAACCATTGATGGCAATGGAAAATACGCGACAACGACGAACAATTTCGCTAGTAATATCATTGTACCGATAGGTGCAACTAATTTTACTTTTGACGGTCCGTTGATTAGGGATTCAGGATCATGGGCGGTTACACCGGCTAGATCCAATGATCTTACGTTCAAAAACCTGAAGATTTTTAACCGTTTTGATATGGGTGAAAATGATGGGATCGATGTCAATGAATCGCAGAATGTCCTTGTCCAGCATGGGATTGGAATCGGTTTAG
This sequence comes from Paenibacillus sp. J31P190, assembly GCF_059692075.1. Classification (NCBI taxonomy): domain Bacteria; kingdom Bacillati; phylum Bacillota; class Bacilli; order Caryophanales; family Paenibacillaceae; genus Paenibacillus; species Paenibacillus sp. J31P190. The sequence goes on from NZ_JCAUAS010000019.1 coordinate 63,751, forward strand.
ATGATCCTTACACGACCAAGACATGGGACCAGACTGTTGATATTAGTCTTAACTGGCCGGGCAGTCCTGAGCCTGTAAGTAATGTCGTTTTTGATGATCTGATTGCCTGGACGGTTTGCTTCGGCTACAAGGTTGGTCAGGGGATGAGGCAGGATCAAAGCGGGGTCACCTTCAAGAACAGTGTGGTTTACGATGCTTCGGTAGGCATTGGGATTGACCATAAATACGGGGTGGGAGCCCTGACGAACGTAACTTTTGATAATATTGATATTGAAAGAATAACCAAAACGAACGACAGTATGCGCACCTGGGCTTATTTTATCATCCGCAATGCAGATAACTTGGGTGGCGGTACGATCGATACATTAACTATAAAAAATATCAATGTACGCGATGTCGGCACGACCCTAGGCACATTGAAAGGCTACAGCAGCACCAAAATGATTAGCAACATCACCTTTGACAATATTGTTCCGCCTGGCAGCCCGACGCCTGCCCAAAATTTATATGGTATGAATATCCTCAATCATGCCTCCCATACGCCGGTTACCATTTTGCCAACGCAAATTGCCGAGCCGGTTCAACGACCGAACCTTGCTCTGAATAAGACAGCAACCGCATCTTCTTCGGCAGCAGCACCTAGTCTTTCCTTCGATGGGAACTTAGGCACGAGATGGGGATCTAACTATACAGATTCGGAGTGGATTTACGTAGATCTGGGCTCCAGTGTATATATCGATGCAGTGAAGCTGTTTTGGGAAGCAGCGTATGGAAAGAGCTACCAGATACAAGTGTCAAATGATGGAACGTCTTGGGTGAACGTGTTTACCACGACAACAGGTGATGGGGGAACCGACGACATCAGTTTTACACCTACGGTGGCCCGCTACGTGAAAATGAATGGAACACTAAGAGGCTCCATTTACGGTTATTCGCTTTGGGAGTTTGAGGTGTATGGTACTATTGGCAACCTAGCCTTAGGCGCGGGTGTAACTGCGACAAGCTCTGTTGAGAATACGAATTTCGGGGCTGCTAAAGTGAATGATGGTCAACGTAATGCCGTTTCGGGCTCAATGGGCTGGTCGAGCAACAACAATCTAACGACAAACCATACGGAGTCTATTTCGTTAGACATGGGAGCCAGTAAGACGATTTCAAAAGTAGATCTCTACCCGCGTAATGACGCAGGGAATGTGGGTCAGAACTTCCCGATCGACTTTACGATCAAAACCTCGACAGATAACGTGAATTGGACGAATGCTGTGATCCAAACGGGCTATGCACAGCCCGGCAATGCCGTACAAAGTTTCAGCTTCCCAGCGGCAACGGCACGTTATGTGAAAATCGAAGGTACGAATTTGCGCCCGAATCCAAGTGATGCGAATCGCTATCGGATGGCGTTAGCCGAGGTAGAGGTCTATGCTTCAAATTTGGCAAATGGTGCGATTGTAACCGCAAGCAGCACACTTGAGAATAGTAATTTCTCCACGTCTAAGGTAAATGATGGTCAGCGGAACAGTGTTACGGGTTCAATGGGCTGGACGAGTAACAACAGCTTAACGACGAATCATACGGAATCCATAACGTTCGATATGGGCTCCAATCGAAGTGTCGCCAAAGTAGATATTTATCCGCGTAATGATACAGGGAATGTCGGCCAAAATTTCCCGATCGACTTTACGATCCAGACCTCGACAGATAACGTGAATTGGACGACGGCTGTGACCCGAACGGCATATGCACAACCTGGAAATGCCGCACAAAGCTTCAGCTTCTCAGCGGTAACGGCCCGCTACGTGAAAGTTGAAGGCACGAATTTGCGGCCTAATCCGAGTGATGCGAATCGGTATCGAATGGCTTTTGCCGAGGTAGAGCTCTACTGATAGAAAGATGAAATGACCCGCTATGGCTGTTGGCCTATAAGTGGGTCATTTTTTGTCGAAATAATCAACTTTTTATCCGAAATATGGTAGCATTCCCGCTAGTTTTCAGCTAGACTGAAGGAAGCTATTTACGAATATCATGTTAAATTGGGGTGGCAGCATGGCTAAGAAAGGTTTATCTATAGGGAAAAAGGCAGCACCATTTCGACTAGATTCTACACAAGGTATTAAGGGTTTGGAAGATTTCAAGGGCAAGCCGTTAGTTATTATTTTCTTGCGTGGAACATGGTGCCATAATTGCCAGAAACAGATGCCAGAGTTAAATGAGTATTATGAGCGATTTTTGGAAAAGGGCGTTAATCTCATTGCCATCGCTGGACAAAAGCTAGCCAACATCAAAGATTATGTTAACGCGAACGGCATCAAATTCCCCATTCTTTCGGACGAAACGAGAGAAGTCATAAAGTCTTATGAGGTATTCACGCCAATTAAATGGGACTCATTCCGAATTGCGATTCCAAGCACGTATATTATTGATGAACATCAAACGATTCGTTATTCCTATATTGGTGAGAACCAAGCGGACCGACCATCTGCGAAGGAAATTTTAGAAGTGATGGATACCCTTTCTATTGTCTCTGACCAAGGCAACTCGATTCAAGAGGAGCTTCCGGTTTTCTTAGCGAATATGAAATCCACCCTTCAGCATGTGAATACTTCTGCTGCCTATGTGACGAAAAGTATAGAGGACAATCTACATAATATTGAAGGACTTAAGAAAGCTTCTCTAGGTAATTATGAGCAATTAGAGGAGTTTGTGAGCGTTTATGAGAAAAAGTCTGAGGAATTAAACCAATATAGTCATCAGCTGAACACGACATCCGATGAATTCATGGATATTCAGCAGTTGAATCAACAATTAAGTCATAACATTCAAACGACACGCGGTTTGATGAATGAGTTAATTAGTATGACCCTTGTCGTTAATGAGATGAGTGAGGTCATCTCCAAAATTTCCAGACAGACCAAAATTCTAGCGCTAAATGCATCCATTGAAGCTGCTCGTGCAGGAGAGCATGGCAAAGGCTTCGCCGTTGTCGCTCAGGAAGTGAGCAAATTGGCTCATGGAACGGAGGAGTCTGCAGGTAATATCACAGCGCAGCTGCAAGCGATTGATGAGAAAATTAATGAAAGCTTTTCGTCTTTCTCTACGTTTGAAGAAACGATGGATACGGTTAGAGAGCGAATTTCCGTAAATTCTGCTCATATCCTTACCATATCGGATGGCGTTAAAGTGATTGCCAATGACACGCTGCAGCTAGGTGCCGAACTGAACCATATCAAGGATAGCCAGCACCAAGCGCAAATTGATTTGAGTAAAATTGGGGAAGTTGAAACGACGATAAATAGTGAAGTAAGTGAAATCTTACAGGATATGCATTATCATGTAGATCAATTGAATGCTTTGGATGAGAGAACGAAAAAGTCGAAATAATAATCTCCCGAATAACCAAAAACACCTTTTCAGGTACGCATTCTTGCGTATGTGGAACGGTGTTTTTTCTTTTTTCGATAAAAACACCAATAATACCCCATTTGGGGTATGGTGCTTTAGTCGCATTTACAGGTATTTTTAGTATGTGAAAACGCGGAATATTGTCGTAATTTGATTAATTTAGTATAGGGAAACGGCATCGATAAATAGGAGGTACTATGAAAAAAATAAGTTCAATCATACTGGCGCTCATCCTCTTGATTGGGGGACTTGTACCGTATGCGAGTGAAGTAAGTGCGGCGGCCACCTTATTGCCGGCCCCTATGCATCAGCCTGACGGGATATCTGTCATTGCAACACCGGGTTTGGATCCACTTACGAGGAAGTATTTTCTCAAATCAGGGGACACCATTTACTTGAATGTGCAATTCGAGAATGGTGGCGCTGCCTGTCACAAAGACAGCATTGTTATAACTGAAACGGTAGGCAGCCAAACTACACCGGCTATCTTTAGAATTCCTGAAACACCACCCAAATATATGGGCTATCCCTCTTTATTTAAGTACACGGTCGGAGCTTCTATGGCCTCCGGTCGACTCATCATGAAGCAAGGGCCAGAATTATGCTATACAAATAAGTTGGAAAACGCTTGGCATTCTTTCTCGAATTACAAAACGAACTTTAGCGATGGCACATCCATGGATAACATCACGTATTTCAAAAGTTTGTTCAAGACCGAAGTTTATATTGATAATACCGCTCCTACCATCACATTTGGACAACAATCCAATTCAGACTATAAGAATAGCCATGGGGTTACGGTAACATCGACTGATCTGCCCGTTGAAGGGAGTGTGTCACTCTATTACACGTGGACGCAAAGCGCTGCGCCGCCAGCTGTTGCGGAGATTAATAGCAGTATAGTGAGCGGAACGGCGGCTCCCGACCCTACAGGTAACGGGACTTACTATCTTCATGCTCGAGCTGTAGACAAGGTCGGGCACGAAACGATTAGCTCGGCTGGACCGTTCAATTATGATCATGAACCGCCAACGATAGCATTCGGGCAGTACGCGATTGGCATTATTAAGAAAAGCCATGGCGTTACTATAACAGCAAGTGACACGCCAGTGAATGAGAATGTCAACCTTTATTATACGTGGACTCAGAATGTGCTGCCGCCACGAGACGAGGAGATTTCAACGGGCATTCTGAGTGGAGCGGCCGCATTAGATCCGCCAGGCACAGGCATCTATTTTTTACACGCCAAAGCAGTGGACGCTGCCGGCAATACGACCATCAGGTCGTCTGGCTCTATTATGTTTGATAATGAACCGCCCAAAATTACGCTCGGACCTATATCAAGTACCGCCCAAAAGAGTCAAAATGTGACATACTCGGTCCTTGACGCCTTCTCGGGCTTGAAACAATGGAGCTACGAATGGTTCAAGGAAGGGGTTTCCTACTCGACGGGTACCGCAAGCAGCGCTTTAGGAATGTTAAGCGTACCGAACAGCCTGGAAGGCAATTATAAGCTGAAAATCACAGCAACGGACAATGCGATGAATGTGAGGACGCTGGAAAGTCTGGATTATGTCATCGATAAAACAGCACCGACAGTAACCTTCTCTGAGCAAGGGAACAGCACGCCTGCCAATGCGCGACAAGTGAATGTATCCTTGGCGGAAGCTAGAGGAACGCTCGGCCAGGCAAGCTATTTGTGGTCTAGCAGTGTAACAGTCCCAAGTCCTAGCGCTCCGGAATGGAAGCTATTTTATGATGGAACAGGCTCCAAAACGTCTCACAGCGCAACACTATCTTCTCCAGCGAATGCGAATAACACGCAATATTTACATATCAAGACTGCAGATAGCGCAGGAAACATCGGTTATGCAAGTACAACACAGGGCTTTGTGCTGGATAATACGAAACCAACAGTTGCCTTTAGCAATCCAAGCACGAGCACGTACAGTAAATCGGTTACGACAAGTCTTAGCTTGTCAGATAATATCACGACAGCGCTTGGGAATTATGTCATTAAGTATGTCGTCTCGAATCAAGCGACAACCGATGGAAACGATGCGGCATGGAGCAGCTCGACGAACGGAACTTTTAAAATTGAAAATAAATCGGGTACGTACTACATTCATGCCAAGGTTTATGATCAAGCCGGCAACTGGCAGCTGGCGCGGGGCGGTCCATATTTACTGGATGACCTCGCACCCACCGGTACGATACATATCCCTGTAGAACAAACGAACAACAAGTCTGTAGCGGTAGAGCTCACAGCGACAGATTTGCATGGACCCATCGATATGCAGCTGTCGACGAACGGAGGCACAACTTGGGGGAGCTGGGAAGCATTTACCGCTTCCAAGCTCGTTACCATACCGGAAACGGAAGGTGTAAGGACGATCTCTGTCCGATACCGTGATGTGGCTGGCAACATCAGTACGACCTATTCGGATACGGTTATCTATGATGTAACGAAACCGACTGCGGTGAAAATAACCTACAACACAACACAAATCACGAATCAGTCCGTTACGGCGACATTGACGGCAACGGATACCAATACAGCCTCAGGTGATATCGATGTAGTCAATCTCAGCGGATTCAGCTATGTGTTCCAAGCAAACGGAACGTACACGTTCGTATTTCGCGATAAAGCAGGCAATGAGAATACGGCAGTCGCAGCCGTGACCTGGATCGATAAGACGAAGCCACAGATTCAGTTCAGTGTAGAGGGAGTTTCGGACAAAAAGAAAGCGGCAAGCTCAGTTATTTCAGCGACGGATAATATGACTGCGGCTAACGAACTTACTTATGCCTATGCCTGGTCGATGAATGCAGGTACGGCTCCAACAGCATGGACCGCGTTAGGTGCAGATCATAAGGCCGAATTGAGCGGGGCGAATGGCCTCTGGTATTTGTGGGCCAAGGTAACGGACAAAGCTGGGAACGAGGCTATCCGCCGCACAAACTCGCTCTTCCAGCTTGACAATACGAACCCGGTAGGCGTGGTTTCCTATAGTCCTGCAGGGCGCACCGCTAGCGATGTGAAAGCAACCTTGACTGCTAACGAATCGGTAAGGGTGACGAAACCTAGCAGTGGGAGCAAGGAGTACCTATTTACGGATAACGGTTCCTTTGAGTTTGAATTTGTAGATGACGCAGGTAATGTCGGTAAGGCTATGGCGACTGTGAATGGAATTGATCGAAGTTTACCTTATGCAGCGGTGACCTTATCCCCCAGCGGTTGGACGAACGGCCCCGTTCGTGTGACGGTAGATGCGTCTGGCAATCCTGCGCTGTCAGTAAGCCATATCGTTGTACCCGAAGATGCAGTTCTGGTCTCACAAACGGTTCAGCAAGCCGTCTATGATTTTAAAACGAATGGGACACTTCAATATACGCTGCTGGACGGGGGCACTACACTGACTAGCGAGGGAGAGGTCGCGGTCCAAAATATCGATCTGGTGCCTCCGACAGCAGATTTGATGTATAGCACGCAGAGTAAAACGAATGAAGATGTGACCGTGACTTTAATTACCTATGATGACAATCATGGCGTAGTTACGATAGCTGGAAGCGATACGTATACCTTTACGGAAAACGGCTCGCATACGTTTATTTTTCAAGACGAGGCGGGGAATGTTTCGCAGAAGACGGCAACAGTCAATTTTATTGATAAACAATCTCCTGTACCAGTGCTTACGTATAGCGAGAATACATGGACGAAGCAAGATGTTATGGTCTCCCTTTCCTTCACGGGTGAAGATGATCCTGTAACGGTAACCAACAATGAAGGAAGTACGCAGTATACGTTCAAAGAAAACGGAAGTTTCGTGTTTTATTATCGAGACGCAGCAGGAAACGAAGGCCAAGTAACAGCGGAGGTAACCGTAATCGACCGATCTCCTCCAACGGCGACTGTGAGTTATAGCGAGGTGGGATGGACGAATCATGATGTGGTCGCTACGTTAGGGGCTCGGGATGATTCCGGAGTACTTCCAACGGTTGTCAATAATGGGGGACTGACGACATACACATTTACGCAGAATGGTACATTTAAGTTTGTTTACCAAGATGCAGCGGGCAATCAGCGCGAGATTAACGCGAATGTGGATCGGATTGATAAGACGCCACCTGTGGCTAGTATTCAATATTCAACGGCCATGACGACAAAGACCAATGCGGACGTTCGCGCAAGCGTTGAAGCCAATGAACCGATCAATGTCATCGGCAATAATGGCAGTACTTCTCGTGATTTCACAGCAAATGGGAACTATGTATTCCGAGTAGCAGACCGTGCGGGCAATGAAACGACAGTAACGGCGAATGTATACAATATCGATCGTACGCGCCCCGTTTTGAACGTTACATACAGCAAGACAGCACCAACGAAGGATGATGTTATTGTAACTGTAGAAGCTAACGAACCCATCCAAGTGCTGAATAATAACAGATCCAATCAATTTGTTTTCAAAGAGAACGGGACATTTACTTTCCTCGTTCAAGATTTAGCCGGTAACACCGCTGAATCCGTAGCGACAGTAAGTAATATCACAAGAGCAACGGCGAAGGTTACATATGCTTACAGTGAAACAATGCCTACAAGAAACAACGTCAAGGTCACATTAACAGCTGACAGGGCACTGACGTATGTAGGAATTACAGGAAATGTCGTAACCTTCACGGAAAATGGAACACGCTGGGTAGAAGCGACAGATGCTTTGAATAACAAATATGCCCTGCGAATCGATGTGAACAATATCGATCGAGAAGCGCCGAAGATTCGATTCTTAAGCGGAGAGCAACTGCTAATCGATGCTGGAACAACAGCTATTAACCCGGCTTCCGATGTTGAAGTATCTGACAATCTAGATGGCAACTTGAAGGAAAAGCTCAGTGTGTCCCACAATATTCAAACTGGGGTTCCCGGGGAATACGAAATTACTTACAAAGCGACGGATCGCGCCGGTAATCAAATGGTTGTTGTGCGCAAAGCGATTGTAATCGCACCAACGACATTCACGCTGTATGTTAATTCGAAGCAGCTTCAAGATACAGAAGCAGTGGTCTATGGCGATGCGATTCAGTTGAAGCTGTTCGGACAACAAGGCTTAAGTCAAATGAAATGGGCGCGGGGATATAAAAATAAAGGCGATTTTAAGACCTTTGGGCAAGCTCTAGCAGATGGCAATTTACCGGTTAAGGAATATGGCCTATATACGTTCTTTATCCAAGACCAAGAACGTCAGACGAAGCTCGTTCATGTCTACATTTTACCAACGAAGACTTCGGAATAACGAGGAAGCATCAACTTTTCTTTGGTGGTTGATGCTTTTCCTTTGTAGAGGAGAGTGAAACATGAAGGCGGTACAAGCAAAGATTTGGAAGAAATTTGCACTCATTATGATGACAATTGTGTTATGTCTGCCTATCGGTGGAGAGCTGGCGCTTGCGATTGATGCGGAAATTCAGCCGCTCACGGTTGCGAATGATTTCATGGATGTAAGTGTCAATAAGCAAACAGGACGCTTCAGCGTGATGACGAAGATGGGGGCTCCGCTCAAAACAAGCGACGACAACAAACCGCTGCTGTTCCGCGATAAGTTGCCAGAAACTTCGTTTACGACATTCCGTATTAATGGAAAAGATTTTATTTATGGAAATGGTTACGGATTTCTAGGAACGAATGGTTATTTTACCTATTCGCCTGAGAATAAAGGCCTCGCGAATCAATCCGTCTGGCATGTTGAAGGTCTTGAGATTGCTCAGACGCTAACGTTAGTAGATGACCAAACGAACCCGAATGCGGGTAACATAAAAATCTCTTACAAGGTTAAAAACACGACGAAACAGGATCAAAATGTCGGGTCTCGCATTCTGCTTGATACGATGCTGGGACCGCAGGATGCTTCTCCCATCTCCTTATCAGGCGGCAATACGTATATTCGAAATGAAACGAAAATCGAAGGGTCACTTCCGTATTATTGGAGAGCGACAGACAACCCTTTGAATCCAAAGGTGATGTCATACGGCTTCATGCAGGGCTGGGGAAATAAATCGCCGAATCGGATGATTCTTGCCCATTGGAATGGTATTTCCGAGACCAAATGGGATTACACGGTGAATCCGCAGCTGGATTTTACAAGTACGCAAAATGCTTATGGTTCGGCGGACAGTGCCGTTGCCATGTACTGGGATCCTTCGAATCTTGCTCCTGGTCAGGAAGCTGTGTTTGAAACTTACTACGGGTTAGGCAGCTTTTTTACCTCTCAAAAGGGAGCGACCTACGGGCTGCAAATCGGGGCGCCGAAACAATTAAAGGTCAATGAAAATGGGACTGGTTATAAGGAAGCAGAGTTCGAGGTTCGTGTGGATATCGACAATTCGATCGATCGTTCCGTAGAGCAGCAGAATGTTCAGGCCGTTCTTGGATTGCCTGCTGAGCTTGAGCTTGTACAAGGAGAGCGATCAACGAAAGCGGTAGGAGGCGTGAAGGTCGGCGAGGTTAAGACGGTTACTTGGAAAGTGAGGCCAAAGCCGCAAAAGGTGTATAAAGCTGCACAATTTCAAGTTATTGTACAAGCAGCCGGCAGCGAAGAAAATATACAAGCTTCCTTTGTAATCCTGCCAGCCTTATCAGGCAAAATTCCCGAAGTACAGGTTCTAGAGGCGCTTCCTAAGAAACTGTATATGTTGGATGAGAATCCGTCGATAGCTCTGCAAGGCAAAGGGTTCGAGGTTCTAAAGGGTTCAAACGAATGGCAAGTGCAGATGATCCGTGAACGTGATGGGGCGCAAGTATCCGTTCCGAGTACGGATGTCACTGTTGTGGATGATAAACAAATCACGGTCCAGCTGAAAGACACGCTGTGGCCTCCGCTTAAGGATGAGCCAGGCACTTACATGATTCGAATTAATGCCGGCGTGATCGGTACGTTTGAGAAGAAGGTCGAATTCACAACAGACAAGCGCTATAAAACGAGAGACTACGGGATATTGCTCGTTGTTGGCGAGAACATGGATGTTGAGGGGAATGAGACTTACAATCTGGTTCCGGTTGAAAATGAGTCCAAGCTAGCTGATTTGAAGCATCAGTATGCAGGTGCCTCGAAAGAAGCCTTGCTTGAGTTCCGAGGGCCGATTCGCTCGATGGCTGGAGACAATTCGTACTTCGAAATCGGAGCGGGAGCGACCATTAATTCAGTCATCCGCCACGATACATCGAAGGAATTGAGCGCGATTTTCGGACAAGCCTCGCAAAAAATGGTGATTCAAAAAAATGATCAGGACCTTTCCCATGAAGGAAACTACATTGAGTTGAAAGGGAACGGCGTGCTGTCCATTCCTGGATTTCCGTTTTCGTTTGGTCCGTTTAGTATCGAATTGGTTGATGGAAGCCGCTATTCACTGGATGCGAACGAAGATGATGGGCAGAAGCCTATTGAAATTAACTGGGAAGTGCTGAAAGGTTTGTCGGTATTGCAGCATATGTCCTTCTTCCAAGTGGAGATTAAGAATGCAGTCATTGGGAATGAGAGTGTTTCTTTCGGCGGGTCGGTGTCGATGAACTTCAACCCAGGACAGAAAAAGGAAGAGGAGAAAGATCCGAACAGGAATAACAATCAAAACCCACCGCCACCGAATAATAATGGTGGGCAGCAGGGGGATGGGGCTGAGAAAGACCAGACGGATGACCTCCTTAAGGTGGGCTTATCCCTGGATGAAGCGAAGTTCGGGATGAGAAAAGAGACGAACATGTTCGGGCGGGCGAACACCTTCGGCTTCATGGGACTCCGCGCGGAAGGTTATGCCGGATTGCCGGAGGGCATGGTGCCTGGGCTTGATTTTGGCGCAAGCGGCAGGGTCATGCTGGATACCTTTAATAAGAAATTCGAAATCGAGGGGCATGTTCAATTCCAGGTTGTTGAATTGGATGGCTTGCTGACGCTGCGCTTTACGGAAAGCGGTGTGCCAATCCCTGATAACTTCGTCTTCGTTGTTGGCGGGGAGCCTGGAATTCCGCTAATCCCGATAGCACCTGTGGCATTTATCACCAAAGGCGGTGGCGGGTTCCGTAATCTGTATGACACGGTTACAGGCAATTTTAATATTTTGCCTCCACTGAAAGTTGTCATGGTTGGCGGGCTAAGTGTTGCCAAGGTTATAACGGCAGATAATGTGACGCTGGGATTATCAATGCGGGGAATGGAATTTTCTGGTGAATTTGAGATTCTGAAGTTTCCGATTCTCAAGGAAGTGTACGGAAGCGTCGACTTTCAAGATTCATTAACCAACTTCGGTATAGCGCTTAAGGCTGGAGCAAGGCTTGAAATTTTCGATGCGATTATAGGTGAAGTCTATGTTGTTTTCGAATATGATTCGTCCAAGCATGGCTTGTTAGGTCCTGTTTACATGGCGGGTGGAGGCTCATTAACAGTCAGAATCCCTAGAGCGGTGCCGATTGTTGGCGGCAAAGAAATCGCTCATGCATCAGGAGAGATCAGCTCCGAGAAGGTTTGGGGGAAGGTCAGAATTATTGGCATTCCGTTTGGCTATCAATATGCTTGGGGAAGCCGCAGGCCGACACTCGCATCGTCGCGGTTAACGGCAGACATGCTGCCGGAAGCGGAAGGGCTGATGGAAAAGGAGTACATCGATGATTCCGGAAATGTGTCAGCGATGACCTTCGGGACGAATATTAAACGCGTCGCAAGCTCGAAGAAACCTGCAGCATCGATGAAATCTGCTGATCGTGTAAGTATTTTATCTAACTCCAACGAATATGAAATTCCGGTCACAGCTGATCAAGAAGCAGCGTTATTCGAACTCAAGTACACGGGGGAAACGCCGCCAAATCTACAAGTCACAGATCCGAGCGGCCAGGATTATCCGCTCACGATCGACGAAAACTACTTGGTACAGGAAATTACACCAGAGGATTCGCAATCGGGAATGCTAGAGAAGCGTGTGTACGTTTCAATCCAAAAGCAGCTTGTAAGTAACATGGCAGGGAATTGGAAAGTGAAGTCCGACCAACCGCTTGAATGGTCATTGATGGATGTAACCGTACCTGCAACCTTGTCGAATGTAACCGCATCAGTGGATCCCGAGGGTGGCAATAAAGTCAGGGTGAACTGGCAAGGAGATCATACGACGAACGAAAAAGTGTCTCTTTTCCTAAGCACGAATAACGAAAATGATCCAGGCCGCCTGTTAGTTAAAGACATTTCTGTTCAGGATGGGACTACGGAGATTACACTCCCTGAGACGATAGCAAGCGGATCTTATTACGTCAAAGCCGTCTTATCACAAGGCGACACGAATCTGGACAGCAAATATAGCGGTGCAGCCATCACAATTGTAAACCCTCATCAGCCTGTACAACCGCAAGAGGTTAAAGCATTACCGGCAGGCAGCGGTTTGCTGGGTGTATCTTGGAAAACGCCGCAGGCGGTAGACGGTTACACGATCCAACTGCTGGATGAGAATAATAAACCTGTAACAGGCATAGGCACCGTGGATGTGCCAGGAGACGCTAAGGAAACAACCCTTGGCGGGATGATTAAAGATGACACTGGCACAACGGTCGGACTTGTTCCAGGCTCGACCTATAAGGTATCCATCGGTGCGTACAAGAAGGTCGAAGGTGGCAAGGTGTATAGTGAACCAGCTATTTCTGCTGGGGCTTACTTACCAGTGCCTAACCCAGCCAAGGTTGAATTAACTCAATTGAATATGAATAACGAGCCTATTACGAATTCGTATGGGGAGAATGGACAGAGTGATCAGAAAACCTATGTCGTGAACGAGAAATCTTTCCAATTGCAGCTGCATGCGGATCAATCGGTTTCCACAATCGTTCGTGTGAATGATAAAAACGTAGGCACATTCTCGGGAGCTGATTGGAAGCAAACTATTCCCTTAGAGGAAGGGGCCAATTTGATTGAACTCCTTTCCACGAATGCGAGCGGAGACCAAACACGCAGCGGCACAAGGGTATTCTCAGATACAACAGCACCCGACCTCAAAATTGAGCGACTAGGCTCCATTTCTACCGATAAAACGGTGTTGGTCAAAGGGGTAGCTGAGCCGGGGAGCAAAGTAAGCATCAATGGGCAGCCTATTACCGTAGAAACGGATGGGGCTTTCGAACATGCCTTGCCGATCGAGGGTTACTTGTCGAAATCCATTGTCGTCACAGCAAAGGATGATGCGGATAATGAGACGATTTACAGCTCTGAGGTTATGAATCAAGCCGTGGATGCATTCATGAAGGTGGAGCTTCGACCTGTTGCTGAAGCCTCAGGAAAGCTATCGGCTGATGGAGAAGAGCTCAGCCTTCCGGCAGGCAGCAAGCAATCATTAGAGCTAGTAGGTGTGGATAAGAACGGCGTATCTACGGTTATTGATCCTAGTCAAGTAGGCTGGAGTGTGATTCTGGGTGACGCCAACGGCTCCGTTTCGGAGCAAGGGCAGGTTGCAGCAGACTATGAGGGCGAGCTGGTTGTCAAAGCCTCCTATGCAGTGACGACAGAATACGCATTTGAGGATACGCTCATCGTTAAAGTCGGCAAGAAGTCAGATGCACCTCCGCCATCTAAACCTAACTATGATGACTGGTATATTCCGCCGACGCCTTCGAATCCGAACCCGAACCCTGACGGAGACGGTTCTTCCGGTGATTCGCAGCAGCAAGCTGATAAAGTAGTGGAGGAAACCTTGCAAAATATCCTGAAACGGCTCATCGAGCTGGAGCAGGATGTGGAGTTCGTCAGCTCGGCTAAGCTTGTGCCTAATCAAGAATCGATTGTGAAAATTCGTGATCGAGCGGCACTTCGATTTGCAGCGCAGCCAATGCAAGAGAACGTAGGTCTTGGGATTGGCGTAGTACGGAATCTGAAAGCCTATGAAAGTGACGGCTTGAAAGTCATAGGAGATATCTATGAATTTAAGTTTGATAAACCGATTAAGCTGAAAGAGCCTGCGGAGCTTACGATCCGCTTTAATTTAGAAGAGATTCAGGATCCAAGTAAGGCGGGTATTTATTGGTATAACGAGCGAACGAAGAAGTGGGAATATATCGGCGGCGTGATGAATCCGCTAGCAGGCACGATAACTGCGACGCTTCCGCATTTTAGCAAATATGCTCTCCTGTATAACGCAGATATGCAGGATTTCAAAGATATGAACAATCGCTGGTCTCGCGATATGGTCTATCGTCTCGCATCGATTGGTGCGGTGAACGGCATTAATCAGGGGGATGGCCTTATCTTTGCACCTACGCGATCCATTACAAGGCAAGAGTTTGCCAAGATCGTAGTTGGGGCAATGGGCACTGTGCTTTCATCCAGTAACCTGCCGATGGAATACGCGGATCGGGACGATGTAGCACCATGGGCAGTGCCTTATATGTCTACGGCGCTTACGAATCAATGGCTGGGGGGAACTTCCAGTCAGAATAAGCTTTATCTCGCGCCTTCCGTGCCTATTTCAAGAGCTGAAGCGATTGCGATTATCGGACGCATCTTGAAAGCTGGAGACAGCAAGGCAGTCGGAGCGGGTAGTTCATTCCTCGACGGGGGCAAGATCCCGGCTTGGGCGAACGAATACGTTCCAGTGCTCGTAGACCAAGGGATTGTTAGCGGATATCCGGATGGTACGTTAAGGCCGAATAATGAGATTACGCGCGAGGAAGCAGTGGCAATGATTAGCAGAATGATCGATACGAAATAGAAATAGAAATAGATAAGCTAAAATCATATGTGCATGAGGCTGTCTCACTCTTGAGACAGCCCCTTTTGCATACAAAGAGAAGTTCTAGAGATTATACGCCGCGCGTCTAATCTAATGGATGTTTCTTAAATTGATATCTATCGTCATATAATATGCTCTCATTGAGGTTCCGAATGAATTAAACCATATTCTCAATTGAATATTGTTGTAGAAGGTGCAACATTAGCTGCCTAAATCTCGCCGTTCTCACTGCGTTGTTGCATTATGTACAACAATTTGCTCCTATACTGGCCATTTCGCAACAAGTGAGCTCGAAATGTTGTACAAACTACAACTTCAAGCTGCAAAATAGCCTCTAGGCGTGAGAATTGTTGTAGAAAATACAACATTTGTAATCCTATAGCCCATCTACCGTCACGAAAGCTGAAGGGGGCTATCCCAAAAGTCAAATTCAGAAAAATGAAATCCCACTTTATGTATTTCGCAGTCTGTCTGCTACTTCCATTGGATTAATCCAATGGAAGTAGGGATTTGGCGGCCTAAAAGTCAATTCCATTGGATTTATTCCAATAGAAGAAAGAATTTCGAGGCCTGAAAGTTGATTCCATTGGCAAAATCCAATGGAGGTATGAATTTCGTTCTGAGACAACTCTATTTTCGCTTATAACAAAACGGGCTGCCCCAGTCCTACGGATTTGTAACCCGCTAAGGCGACAACGGTTGAACGTAATCCATCTTCCCCGGTGATCGGTACCTGTTCGCCATTCAGCAGCGCATGAACGAATGATTTCACCAAGTAATCATCCATGGAGTCACCCCAGAAATTCCATACGCCTTTTCCGTTTTCCATACTATATAGCTCGTTTTTCTGAGCAAAACCATCGATCGCAATGGTTCCTTTCGTACCGATGATCGTCATCGTCACATCTCCCCAAGTAGGGAATGACGCGTTCCGCGACCAGCTTGTGTCTAAAACGCCAAACACGCCATTGGCAAACTTGACATGTATCATGCCAGCATCATCGATATCCAGATGATCGTTAAATAAAGTGGCTGAATAGGCATAGACCTCTTTCACTTCGGATTTGGTAATCCAATTCATCAAGTCCATGACGTGAACGGTATGATCCAACAAAGCTCCGCCACCGGATAACTCCGATTGGAGGAACCAACCGGAAGGAAGCGAACCGCGATTGGTTCCCTTAATGGCTATGATATCGCCGATCTCACCAAGTTCGACCGCTTCCTTCGCTTTAATAACCGAAGCCAAATACCGGCATGGAAAAGCAGTCATAAGCTGAACGCCGTTTTCCTTACAAGCGCTAATCATGGCTTCCATTTCGGAGACGGAAATGCCAAGCGGTTTTTCACAAAGCACATGCTTGCCGGATTTCGCAGCCGCTAGTGTTAACTCTGCGTGACGGGCATTTTCCGAGCAAATGACGACTGCATCAATATCAGCAGCAAGCAAATCCTCATAATTTTCATAATAGGGCAGTCCATAATTGGTCGTTACTTCTGCTACGCGGCTTTTGATCTCGTCCGCGATACCGATGATTTCGACATTCGACATGGCCATGAACGAATTCAAATAAGAGTATGCATGGCCGTGCGCAAAACTGATCATACCTACTTTTAATTTCTTCATGCTGTTTCCTCCCCGAGCTTTGAGCTAAGCTGCAGCCCCACAGACTTCCCTGTCCGTACCGATTCCAGCGCAGCCATAGTAATTTCTAGCGCCTTATAAGCATCGTTAGCCGTTACGATGGATTCGCTTCCATCTCGAATGCATTGAATGAAATGAGCTATCTCCAAGTCATAGGGGCTAGAGAAGCCTGGACTTTGCGGAACCTCTGCGAAACGTCTGTCTTCTGAATCGGAAGGGGCCTTGCAGATTTGCAGAGAACTGCTTTTTTGACTGTCGCTTCGTATGATGCCTTTGCTGCCCGCAATTTCCACGGCGGTTTGGAAAGGTCCGTGATACCCCCAAAATGCTTCCAGATTGGCAACCGCCCCGTTTTCAAAAAGAAGAGTGACCAGAGCGTAGTCGATGTCATTAACGCGTTGATTCAAGCCATATACCGACTTCACTTCTCCGACCGCCCAACGTAAATAGTCAATATCATGTATCATGAGATCGGCAATAACGCCGCCGCTTTTATCCGCTTCGTAGAACCACGGTCTGAGATTCCCGGGATGTGAGCCTATCCGCTTGGCATGAACTACGCCGACTCTGCCTAATTTCCCCTCATCGATGGCTTGTTTCATTTGTACATATTCGGGGAAAAAACGAACAACGTGTCCGACAAAAAGGCGAACGCCATTTTGTTCGCAGCATTGGATCATAGCTTCTGCATCTTCTAAATTAAGCGCAAGCGGTTTTTCACAAATCACATGTTTACCGGCTTCTGCCGCTTTCAACGTATATTCTTTATGTAAGAAGCTTGGTAATGTCACACTGATGACATCGAAATCAATCTCTTCCAACATGGCTTCAAAGGAATTAAATGCACGTGCCCCTGTTTTCGCGGAAAGTTCTTGCGCTAGCTTGAAATCCGTATCGCAGACGCCAACAAGCTGCACATCCGGCATGTTAACGTAACTAAGGGCGTGTACATTTCCCATTCCCCCGCAACCGATAATGGCTACTTTCATCAAACTCACTCCTCACTTTGATGTATAATTATTTCTAACTAATCTATATCATATGCGTAATACTAGTTACCGTATATGCGGACATTTATTCTTTTTATATCCATATTAGTGCTGATTGAAAGTGCGGTGATTGACATCCATGGAAATTTTTAAAGAGCCGATCCCCTACCAAAACGCGTCGTTATGTATGAAGGTGTGGCGATTTACCCAGTCTGGAAAAGAACAGAAAGAATTGAATCCCTGGCACTACCATAAAGAGGTTGAGTTGATTTTGGTTGAAGAAGGGACTCACGAAATTCAGACGCCTAATCATGTCTACTCGCTTAATGCCGGGGATGTGGTGGTTATTGGTTCTTCCCAATTGCACAGAGGACGAAAGATCGGTGATAAGGATCTCGTCTACATCGTGCTGCACATCGACCTTCAACCTTATTTCGATCCGGCTATGATGATGTATTACCGGCATTTTTTAGAAATATTTCATCCATTAGAAGAGCTGAATTACATTTTCCGGGAAAACGAAAAGGTGAAGAAGGAAATTGGCATGATTATCACGGATACACATAATGAGGTTATGGGCAAAAATAAAGGCTATGAAATCGCAGTCAGCATGCATATCAAGCATCTGCTCTTGATGCTGCTTCGCTATGACAACCGGGAGTTGTTAACGACGCATGTCAATGTGGATGCCGATGTTGATATCATTCGGTCGCTTGTTGCTTATGTGGATGACCATTTGACAGAGAAAATAGACATGGGAGCAGTGAGCCAAATCGCTGGTATGAGTTACACTTACTTCTCCAAATATTTCAAGAAAAAGATGGGATCCTCGTTTACCGATTACGTCAATCAAAAGCGTATTTCCAAAGCGGAGCGGCTGCTTGTTACGGAAAACCGTAGTGTGAACGAAATTGCCGAGTCTGTTGGGATAGAGAATATGGCTCATTTCTACGAGTTGTTTAAACGATTCAACGGATGTACACCTAAACAATATCTTCGCAAAATGAGTGTGGACAGCCAAATTAAAGTAAATGTTAATATATCTTCGAAAAGCGATCTTTTCTCCTAGTTCCACAAGGGAGGGATCGCTTTTTCACATGTAAAGGCGAATTGTCGTCGAATGTGTTACTATGAGGAAAGACTCTACCTTTTTTGATTAAAGGAGCCGACATAATGATTACCGTAACTGGTTATCAAATTCATCAAGTTATTTTTGAAGACCCAACGATTATCGTTTGCCACGCTACCTCAGATGAACATGCTTGCGAGGTGCTTTTAAAGATTGTTAAAGAAGGCCATAGAGCGATTATAGAAAATGCGAAGGTTATTAATGAATATGAAATAGCCGGAAGTTTAAATATACAAGGTGTTATCAAACCAATCGCCTTATTAAGACAAGGAAATGTCCTAGTCTTGGCTAGTGAATGGGTACATGGCTTGACACTGCGTCATTTTGCTCAATCAGGTCAGATATCTATTCCTGTTTTTCTTAAGATTGCGATTCAAATAGCGCGTGTGCTGGAGCAACTGCATAAAATACATATTGTACACATGAATATCAGACCGGATACGATTGTCGTAGTGCCATCCTCTCTACGAGTTAGTTTGACGGGCATGGGACACTCCGTGTTATCGATGGACGGGGGCAGACAAGCAAGGAACATGCCGCTTATTGAGGGCTCTCCCCCTTATATGGCACCCGAGCGTACGGGGCAATTGAACCGCGTTGTGGATGGAGGCACCGATCTTTACTCTTTAGGGGTAACTTTCTATGAAATGCTAGCAGGTCAACTTCCTTTTCATGCGAAGGATCCGCTAGAATGGGCTCATGCTCACTTAGCCAAAACGCCTCTTCCATTATTAACATTCAATTCGCAAGTACCTGCGATTATCGATGAGATCATAATGAAACTTCTTGAGAAAACAATGGATCGCAGATATAAGAGTGCGTATGGATTGCGAATGGACTTAGAGAATTGCTTGCAGCAGTGGGAGGCAAACGGCGATTGTGAGCGATTTAGGATTGCTCAGCAAGATGGGCCGCTGCTGTTAGAGATGAATCGTGATTCTTCGGATCAACCTGTCATGTTATCAGAGAGAACAGAATTTGAAACAAGCGAGACAAGCAACGGATACTCACAGGTGCTAGAACTAGCGGCCGTCATGCGGGCCTCTCAAGCTTTTTCAGAAGAGACGGATTCCTATCATCTCCTCTCTAAATTAATGAGTATTTTAATCGAGGTTGCGGGGGCGCAAAGAGGTTGTTTCATAGCCATACGTTCAGCGGAACTTTATGTGGAGCAGATTGTGGAAGCGGAAGGAAGAGAACAGCCCTTAAGGGGAGGTATTCTGCTAAGTCAGTATGAGAACGTTTGCCAGAACTTAATCAGTTATGTAGCCATTAAGCGCCATTTTGTCATCCTGGAAGATGCGGTAAGGGAAGGGCTATTTACAGAAGACCCCTATGTCCAACAGCATAAACCCAAATCCGTATTAGGGCTGCCTATCATTGCACAAGGGGAACTGCAGGGAGTCCTTTATTTGGAAAATAATTTGACGTCTGGTGTTTTTGCAGCAGACCGGTTAGGTGTCTTGCACATGCTGGCTTCGCAAATCAATTATGTACAAAGATTGCTCGGCTATTACGGCAGTTCACAGAGCATTCAAGAACCTAAGTTCGTCGGAGCGCTTAAGGCCCCCACGAACCCTTTAACAGAGCGTGAGATTGAAGTCTTGCAGTGGATGGCGGCGGGATTATCCAATAAAGAAATCGCCGTGCGGTTAGTGATGTCCGCGGGAACAGTCAAGGTGCATATGAGAAATCTTTTCGGTAAATTACACGTCAATAACCGCGTGAAGGCAGTCACTGTGGCCACACAATTGAATTTGCTCCAAGCCACTCCAATTGCTGAATGAGATTGTGATAATATGGGAATATAAGGACGCATTGAAGACTTGTCTTTATTGTATTGGCTTCATACAATGGGAGTAAAGGGAACAACACTATATGTTAGGAGAGCTGTATGATGCGTTTTAAAGATGTGTTTTCGATCATCGGACCATCTATGATCGGTCCATCAAGCTCTCATACCGCGGGAGCGGTCAGGCTAGGACGTGTTGCGAGACAACTGCTTGGCGAACAGCCAAAGAAGGTTGAAATCATACTATACGGTTCTTTCGCCGATACTTACCGGGGGCATGGCACCGATTTGGCGCTCATTGGCGGTCTACTGGATTATGAAACCGATGATCCGCGTATTCCTGCTGCTGCCGAAGAAGCCGAAGCGCTTGGTGTGGAGATTGCCTTTCTTACAAGTAAAGATAAGGCTGATCATCCCAACACTGTTCGATTTATACTTTCTTCCGATACACGGGAATTGAGTATGACGGGAGCGTCGATCGGCGGAGGCAATGTTGAGATCGTTAATGTGAATCAATTTGATGTAAAATTTACTGCGGTATACCCTACGCTAGTTATTTCCCATCATGACCGTCCAGGAATGATTGCAGATATTACTGCTTTATTGGGTCGCAGCGAAATCAATATCGGTTTCATGGATCTGGATCGGAAAGGCCGCGATCGAGAAGCGATGACAGTGATCGAAACGGATGTATCGATTCCGGATTCGCTTATAGAGGAGCTTAAGAATTTAAGTATGATACACGAAATAAAAAAAGTAGACCTCGCAGAAAGAGGCGAATAAATGAGATTCCGGACATTGAAACAATTAACGGAAGTATGTGCTTCCGAAGGATTAACCATTGCAGAAGTCATGCTGGCTGATCAGAGCCAAGAATCGGGTAAACCACCTGAGTATGTCTTTGAAAAAATGCGAGCGTATTACCAAATCATGAAAGAAGCTGTTGCCAAAGGATTGACGGAGGATACGACCTCCCGGAGCGGGTTGACAGGAAAAGATGCTCAGCGTGTTGCGAGCTATATGACAACGACAGAAGCGTCCTTAGGCGAAGAGGCCTGCAAAGCGATGGCTTATGCACTCGCCGTATCAGAAGTCAACGCATCCATGGGACGAATCATCGCCACGCCGACGGCTGGCTCCTGCGGAATTATCCCGGGTGTTTTCATTAGCAGTCAGCAGCGATTTGGATGGGATGACGACCATATGGTAAAAGGCTTGTTAAGCGCCGGTGCCATCGGTTATGTCATCGCCAACAACTCCTTCGTCTCCGGTGCTGAAGGAGGATGCCAGGCCGAAGTTGGGTCCGCCATTGGTATGGCAGCAGGTGCGCTCGTGGAGCTTCGCGGCGGTACGCCGGAACAGGCGATGCATGCAGTGGGGCTTGCTCTGAAGAACACATTGGGGCTCATATGCGACCCTGTTGGCGGTTTGGTTGAAATTCCTTGCATTGTCCGTAATGGATTCGGGGCGGTTAATGCGATGGCAGCAGCGGATATGGCTTTGGCCGGTGTCAGATCCGTCATCCCTTCGGATGAAGTCGTTCAAGTGATGTATGAAGTAGGCACGGCAATGCCGGAGAAACACCGGGAGACAGCCAAAGGCGGCTTAGCTCAAACACCGACAGGCCAACAAATCATGAAAGAGCTGAATCTGGGTAAGAAGCAGCGTTAGTAATCAAGTCTGTGGGTGGAGTTTTCGCCTGCGGGCTTTTTTTGTTCGTCATCCGAAGGATGTTTTATTCTTAAGGCAGTCTGCTTGATCATATTCTCAGGAATTTCGCGGGATTCGCCCCACCTGACGCAGAATGTTGCTGAGACGATGTTTTTCATCGTTACAGTGGTGGGAGCGCGAGAAATTGGCTCCGTAACGATGAAAAACATCCTTAAAGTCGCGGGATTCGCTCCACCTGACAAAGAATGCTGCTGTGACGATGTTTTCATCATGTTTGTTTTTACAAAATTTTGGCATCCTAACAGCATCACATGGACAAGGGGTTTATTGGATGACTTTGATGATGCGGAAAATCGTCTTTAGTTTGTTGCTGGCTTGCACATTTTCTATACTTAGCGGATGCTCCCAGAAATCAAAAATGGAGCAGCACGGTATTAAGGAGCATTCGAACCTTGCAATAGAGCGTGAGACCGATAACAGAATGTCGGACTGGAATTTAACGAACAGTGATGCAGAGCTGTATATAGGGGATTTGGGAGTAGAGCAGCACTTCACAACAAACCAGGTGAGGAGCATGGCGACGGGAAGTACGAAACAGGCCCTCTTACCTAACGGCTTCCCGTTGATTCAGGCTTACCCCAATCCCGCTATTGTTCCCAAACAAGGAAGCTATGTAGAGAATGTGATAGATACGGCTATCAGCTACCTAGGGACACCTTATGTGTATGGCTCCGACAGATTGGAGCCTTCTTCGTTTGACTGCTCTGATTTTACACGTTGGGTGTATTTGTATGCACTCGGGATGGATTTGCCTTGGGATGCCAAAAATCAGGCCGCCTATGTAGATGCCTTGTCTAAACGCAAGTACCGTGATATAAGCAAGGCACGGCGGGGAGATTTATTGTTCTTTACGAGTTTTCGAGGCAATCGGGCAGCGGATTATGCAGGGCTGGATGCTTCACAGAAGCCCATTAGTCATATGGGAATTTATTTAGGTGACGGGAAGATCATTCATTCGGCTTCGAAGAAAACAGGCGGGGTTCGGATCGATCAGATTATTGAAAATCATTTTCATTTGCAGTACCGCTTTATTCTAGGCGGCGGAATATTGGATTAGCTAATAAATGCCCAACTACAAGGCCAAAAACCTAGTAGTTGGGCATTTGTTTATCTCAACTAAGCACTCGTTTTGGTTAACGACTCGGATGGCTGTTTGATGCGTGTTACACTCTGTCGGCCATCGATACTCACCGGAACATCGCCGTCAACGGTGACTCGGCGCACAATCCGATGCTGATCTCCGTAGTCGTTGATCGCGTAATGCTGCGTTGCGCGATTGTCCCAGATCACGACATCTCCGGCAGACCAGCGCCAACGTACCGTATTTTCCAGCTTAGTAATATGGCTCTGGAGTAGAGAAAATAGTTGGGCAGAATCCGCGGAAGAAAGGCCCAGGATTTTCTTCACGAAATGGCCAAGCACAAGGGTACGTTCACCCGTCTCGGGATGCACACGAACGATCGGATGCTCGGTTTCATACACCGTGGAGGCAAACACTTCCCGATGATGACGTTCTTTCTCGGGAGAGACTTCAGGACGCTGCGCGGCGTAATCGTAGTCATTGCTATGCAGTGCCCATAGCTGGTCCACGAGGGTGCGCAGCTCAGAAGGGAGGTGCTCATAAGCTGCAGCCGTATTCGCCCAAACCGTGTCACCGCCGGAAGCGGGAACTACAACGGCGCGAAGCACAGAAGCCTGCGGGTAAGCATCGACGAAGGTCACATCGGTATGCCAAGAGTCGGCCCGCCCGCCATGAGCAGAATCAAGCTCAAGCACATAATCGGTTCCAGTTTTAATTGGCACCGTCGGATGAGCAACAGGATCACCAAGCAGGCGAGCAAAAGCCTCCTGCCCCGCGTCATCCAGCTGATGCTGATCGCGAATGAAAATGACTTTGTGCTGCAATAACGCTTCGCGGATCGTCCTAACCGTCTGAGTATCCAGATCAGCGCTAAGGCTCACCCCTTTTATTTCTGCACCAATTCTGCCTGCAATCGGAAGCACCTCAATGTGATCTGGAGTTACCTTAACTTGTTCATTTGTACTCATACGAATTACCTCCATTTTAATTATATTTATGCGCCTCCAACGGCAGCAGTCGCATACTGATTAGCAGGCCGAGACAAGCCCAAATGTCCCCGCAGCGTAGTTCCTGAATATTCCGTTCGGAACAATCCTCTTCGCTGCAGCTCGGGTATGACGAACTGTGCGAATTCTTCCAATCCGGCAGGTAAATAAGGCGGCATCACATTAAACCCGTCACTGCCTCCGTGTAAGAACCACTCTTCCAGCTGGTCAGCTATTTGAATAGGCGTACCAGCAAACGTACGATGACCGCGTCCGCCAGCTAGACGGTGAAGCAGCCCGCGAATGGTCAAATTGTCGCGCTTCGCTAAATCAGCGACCAACTGGAAGCGGCTTTTATTCCCATTGATGTCGGACAAGCTTGGCAGCTCTGGCAGAGGTCCATCCAGCGGATAGGAGATTAAATCAATGTTCAACATATTGGACAATTGATTCAGCCCATATTCCGGAACGGTTAATTCGTTTAATTCTTGCTCTTTTTCTTTGGCTTCTGATTCGGTGCGGCCGATGATGGGGCAGATGCCCGGTAAGATTTTCAACTGCTCAGGAGATCGGCCATACTTGGCAAGTCTTGATTTTACATCCGAATAAAACTGTTGGGCCTCTACCAGAGTTTGTTGAGCAGTGAATATAGCCTCCGCATACTGAGCGGCGAATTCTTTGCCGGATTCGGAAGAGCCCGCTTGAACAAGCACAGGATATCCCTGCGGAGACCTTGGTATATTCAGAGGTCCGCGCACTTTGAAGGTATCGCCGACATGATTGATTTCCCGGACCTTACTTCGATCTGCGAAGGTGCCTGATTCTCGATCAATGATCAGGGCTTCATCTTCCCAGCTGTCCCATAGACTGGTCGTTACGTCTAAGAATTCTTTGGCTCGTTCATAGCGCTTGCTGTGCTCCAAATGGTCATCTTTGCTGAAATTGCTAGCCTCAAAGGAGCTTCCGGATGTGACGATATTCCAGCCTGCTCTCCCCTTGCTTATGTGATCCAACGAGGCAAATTTGCGCGCAACATGAAAGGGTTCGTTATACGTTGTAGAGACGGTGCCGATAAGTCCGATATGATCGGTTACCGAGGCTAAGGCAGATAGTAAAGTGAAGGGTTCAAGCCCAACAAACGCGCCATGTTTAATGTTTTGACTGACCGCTAACCCATCCGCCAAGAAGAGGGAGTCGAATTTAGCCTGTTCCGCAATTTGCGCAATCCGTTGAAAATATCGAATATCCGTAATATTCTCCGGCTCTGTGTTCTTGTGTCTCCATGATGCTTCATGATGTCCCGTATTCATGATGAATACATTTAAATGCAGTTGTCTTTTGGCTTTGCTCATGATCACTCACGCACCCTTTTATTTTTTTATTCACTATAGGTTTGCTTCCAGCCTGTTAATCTCTTCTCCAGCGTAACGAGCAGGTAATTAATGATTAAACCAATAACCGAAATAGAGATAATGCCAGCGTACATATTCGTGATTTGAAAGCTGAACTGTGTGTATTGAATTAAGTAACCTAGACCGGACTTCGCACCGACCATCTCAGCGGCAACGAGCACTAGAATAGAACCGGCTCCAGCCTGCCGAATGCCTACGAAAATAGTCGGTGTCGCAGCGGGAATAATCACTTTGCGAAACAAGCTGACTGGCGATAAACCCATGGAACGAGCTGATTTGATCAAAAGTGGATCGACATTTTTGACGCCGCTTATGGTGTTCAGTAGAAGCGGGAACGTGCAGGCATACAGCACGATGGCAATCTTCGAGGTTTCACCAAGTCCGAGTAATAGGATGAAGACCGGGAGTATGGCAAGTGCGGCCGTATTTCGCAATAATTCGAGCAAGGGATTGAGATACTCCGATACGGGCTTCCACCAACCGATGGCCAGACCAAGAGGGATGCTGATGAGGATTGCCAGCGTAAATCCGCCCAAAGAACGCGATAAACTGGCTATCGTATGCTCGATAAGATCACCCGACAGCAGCAACTGCCACCAAGCAGCCGCAATTTCGGAGATCGGAGGGAAGAACGTTCGATCAACGAGCCCTGCGCGAGGTGCCACTTCCCATACGAAAAGCAAGGCCACGATGACAATGGCATTTTTGAACAGTTTTCTTAGATTCGCTAAGGACCAACTGACGACATCAAAGCTTTCTTTTTCACGAAGAACCAGGGCTTTACCCGCATTCACACTAGCCATTCATGACGCCTCCTTTTAATTCAGATTTATTGTGCTCAAAGCTATCCAAGCTCTTGGCTATCTCTTGCTCCTGGGCTTTCGTTACTTCGTCTTTAAGCAAATCCCACACCTCATGGCGCAGCTTGACGAAGTCAGGATGAGACCGTAAATCTTCTTCACTTCTTCGTGATTCAAAAGGGATATCAATGACTTTCTTGATTCTTCCTGGACGAGAGGTCATTACAGCGACACGCTGTCCTAAGTAAACCGCTTCTTCAATGCCATGCGTGATGAAAATGATCGTTTTTTTCGTAGCCTCCCAAATACGGAGCAGTTCGCTTTGCAGGGTTTCACGTGTTTGCGCATCCAGCGCAGCGAAGGGTTCATCCATCAGCAGCACTTCGGGATCGTAGGCCAAGCTTCTGGCGATCGCAACCCGCTGCTTCATGCCTCCTGAAATCTCATGGGGATAACGGTTTTCGAAGCCGGCAAGCCCAACCAGATGAATAAACTCTAGGGCAATTTTGCGGCGTTCTTTGCGACCCACCCCTTTGGCTTCGAGGCCAAACTCCACATTCGCCAGCGTCGTCTTCCAGGGGAAAAGCGCATACTGCTGAAACACGATACCGCGGTCCAGATTCGGTCCTGTAATGGCCTTGCCATCTAACAAAATCTGCCCGCTGCTAGGCTTTGTTAAGCCCGCAAGTAAGTCTAGCAAGGTTGATTTACCGCAGCCGCTTGGCCCGACGATGACCATGAATTCGCCCTTCTTCACCTCCAAATTGATATCCTTTAGGGCGGAAATAGGCTGTGAATCTTCTTTCAAATGCCCCAGGTTTCTTTGGATTCGAAACGATTTCTGCACATGCTGAATGCTGATTTTAGCTGTCATTTACAGCACCTCCTTAACGGTTTCGCCAGTCGGGACTGGCTTTATAAACAGTTACTTTTTCTCGTTAACAAAAGGATTGAATTCATTCGTGTACAAATCTTTGACCTTCAATTGCCCTTCTTTGATGACACCTTCGTTCACAAGCCAATGGATCCATGTATCGAATTCCTTCTCGGAGATCAAACCGCCTTTACCGGCAACACCGGTGCTTTTCCAAAACTTCACAGTAGAAGTATCTTCTTTTCTGCCTCGTGCGTTAATGATTTTCTCATAACGAGCAACGACTTCATCCCGGGGTGTTGTGCGAGCCCACTCAATGGCTTTGGCGGTTGCTTCAACAAATTTTCGAGAGGCATTCGGATTCGCCTTGATGAATTTATCAGTCAGGACATAACTGCCGGCACTAAAGGTGCCAAACAGATCGATATCCTTAAACAAAGGATGAATGCCGCCGCGCTCCAGCGCTTTGTCACGCAGTACACCGCCTAGTGCAGCTACATCAATTTGTTCCGCGCGCAGCGTCTGTTCCGTTGTGACCGGCGGTACGACAACAAGCGTTACCTGCTTTATTTCCTCCGTCGTTAAGCCGGCTCTGTGCAGGTATTCCTTAATGACGAATTCATGGTGAGCGCCTAGTGTATTCACCGCGATTTTTTTGCCGATCAAATCCTTTGCAGACTTGATAGGACTGCCATCCAACACGTAATATCCCGTCCACGTGTTCTCATCGACACCATAATAAGCAATCACTGGCTTAATCGGAGCTTTGGCAGATATCAATTTCACGATGGCCCCATTAAAAGCTCCGCCAAAGTCGGTATCCCCCGTAACGACAGCTTGAATATCTTGAGGACCACTAATCGTGTTGCCGATAAACTTCAGCTTCAAAGGGGCAAGGTATCCCAAGTCCTCAGCTAATTCTGGAAAAGTAACGGAGCCAACACCTCCTTGATAGCGAAGCTCAGTTACTTCAGGTGCTCCGCCGCTCGCTGATGCAGTAGCTTCTGTTTTGCCGCAGGCTGTCAGTAGTAAAGAGGAAGCAAGAAGTAATACGATGGCTGTCGTGCAGCCTTTTTTAGCAAAATGAGTCATGTTCATATCCCCCTAACGATAATTTGCTTTCGTTGACTTTCTGACCAAGCTATCTCCAATGGCTTGGTTTTAAATTGTATAATTCCTATAGACTTACTATGAATATATTTCTATAATGAAATATAATCTCAGCCCACCTAACTGTCAATGAATTGGAAACACATGAACATGAATGACGATGAATGACCATCTTAACCCCGGCAGGAGGCGCGATGACAATGACCAACCAGCGATTCAACCTCATTTCTTTGTATGATGCGATCGATTTGCTTGGTGTAAGCCGATCCACCTTTGACAGATGGCGTAAATTAAAGCAGCTTCCTTTTGTGAAAATAGGGAAAGAAATCTTAATTGATAAGAATGAACTAGAGCAGTGGGTTCGTCATCACTCTTTTCGCATACAGAGTCCGTCAATTGCCTCGGGCGCACCAACAACCGTTGCTTCTAAGGAGCAGCCCACGATTACAGTTGGTTATCAAAGCGGAACGGCCCATATGTGGTCAGCGCTCATCATGAAAGAGCTTGGCTGGTTGGAGGAAGAGCTCATCTTAGCGAATCCTAGCCGTACTGTGCATGTAAAATGGCTGGATGCAGCTAATGGAACGTTGCTTTTGCAGGGCTTGATAGGGGGAAGCATCCAGATTGCTTCCTTGGGAGACTATCCGATTGTACTTAGTCAATCACTCAGTCAGACGCTGCCTGCATTTCGTCCTATTCTACTAGCCTTTGACGGTAAAACCTCAGGTGGACAAGGGATTTCACTCGTTATGCGCAAAGGGCTGGAGATCAACGGAATTTCGGAGATCTGCCAGTGGCCGCTTTCATCGGCAGCGCAATCGAGTGCGGGTTATCGTTTATCGAAGCTGCTTCAATCGCATGGAGGTCATGAGAATCATTTTGAACATAAAGAAATGGATGAATGCATGGCGGGGATCGTGAAGCGGAAGCTTGCCGGAAGTGTCATGTGGGAGCCGTATATTAGCTTGGCTCAATACCACGGCGTTGGCCATGTGCTTTTTCCAGAGGGAATGGGGGAGAATTATTTAACAGGAATTGTTGCTGATGAGAATTGGGCGCGACATCATGAAGGTGACGCAGTTGCCTACTTAAAAGCACATGTTCGGGTCCATGCGTTTATCCGCACTAATCCTCTTGCAGCTGCCGAGCTTATTTCCCGGGCCAAAGGCATTCCGCCAGAAATTACAGCCCGCATAATCGCTAAAGTACGATGGGACGCTGCTTTTTATTCGAAAGATATGAACGCTCTACAGCAGCTATCACTGCCATTATCCAAAGAAATCTGCTTCAAAGGTGAATATTTGCAACTAGCCATTAAGGCATTAAAGCTGCCCCAAGTGAGCTGCGAACCATTGGAAGGGGATTGGGCCGTGGAGCAGTTGTACTAAATGTAAAGAGGCTTTCGCTTCGCTTCATTTCGTTATATAGTAAAAAAGAATTGAAGTGTTGAAAGGAGTGCCAAATGCTTACAACGATGCGTGATGAACAAAATGGTATTTTCCCAGCCGTATGCTCACTGGATTGTCCAGATCAATGCGGCCTGCTGCTTCATAAAGAAGCTGGAAAGATCGTTAAAATAGAGGGAGACCCGAATCACCCGGTAACACAAGGGGCTATTTGCAATAAAGTCCGCAACATGACGGCTCGTATATATGATGATAAAAGGCTGCAGTATCCCATGAAGCGCGTGGGGCCTAAGGGTGAAGGCAGCCAGTTTGAAAGAATTACCTGGGAAGAAGCGATCGAAACCATAACTAGTCGCTGGAAGCAGCTAATCGCAGATGAGGGAGCCGAGTCTATTCTGCCTTACAGCTTCTATGGCAACATGGGACGGATTGGGACGGAAGGGATGGATCGCCGCTTTTTCAATCGGATGGGTGCGAGCCGACTGCTGTACTCCATTTGCGAATCAGCAGGCACAGAAGGCTACAAGTATACGATGGGAGGAAGCTTCGGGACGGATCCTGAGGATACAGTTCATGCCAAGCTGATCATCATGTGGGGCATTAATGCGGTCAGCACGAATATGCATCAGGTTATGTTGGCTGAAAAAGCCCGTAAGAATGGCGCGCAAATTATCGTGATTGACGCTCACAAGAACCAAACAGGCCGCTGGGCGGACTGGTTTATTCCGATTTTGCCAGGAACAGACGCTGCCCTTGCTCTTGGAATCATGCATATCTTGTTCGCTGAGAATTTGGTAGATGAAGCGTTTATGCAGCAATATACCGCTGGGCATGAGGAGCTAAGGGAACATGTGCGTCAATTTGATCCTTCTGTGGTATCTACAATAACGGGCGTACCTGCCCTAGACATCTACCGCTTAGCTCGATTATACGGTCAGACATCGCCATCTTTTATTCGAATTGGGAATGGCATTCAGCATCATGATAACGGTGGTATGTGTGTGCGGACCATAGCGTGCTTACCAGCGTTAACGGGGCAGTGGCTGCATAAAGGCGGCGGCGCGATTAAAGGAAATGGCAGCTATTTGGAACATAATATTCCGGCCTTACAGCGGCCCGACTTACGAGAGAAGGAAGCTCGGCAAATCAATATGAATTTACTCGGGAATGCCTTGCTGGAGCTTGATCCGCCTATTCGTTCGCTTTATGTGTACAATTCCAATCCGGCGTTAGTTGCTCCTCATGCGAATAAGGTGAGAGAGGGACTTCAGCGGGAGGACCTATTTACCGTTGTTCATGACCTGTTTCTGACCGAAACAGCGAAGTTTGCGGATATTGTGCTTCCAGCAACGTCCTCCTTTGAAAATACGGACTTTTACCGCTCCTATTGGCATCAATATGTGCACCTTCAGCTTCCCGTCATGGCTCCTTTTGGGGAAAGTAAAGCGAATGTGGATGTGTTTCGTCTGTTGGC
This sequence comes from Paenibacillus sp. J31P190, assembly GCF_059692075.1. Lineage (NCBI taxonomy): Bacteria > Bacillati > Bacillota > Bacilli > Caryophanales > Paenibacillaceae > Paenibacillus > Paenibacillus sp. J31P190. The sequence goes on from NZ_JCAUAS010000019.1 coordinate 95,327, forward strand.
GGTGGAGATGGGCTATGAGGATGAGGCTCTAAGGGATACCGATGAAGCTTTGATTCGACAGGCTTTGGATCATCCCGGGAACCCAGCTCTGAATAACATATCGTATGAAACACTACTGGAAAAACAGTTTATCAAGGCGGATGTTAAGCCCTTATTCCCTGGGAAATTGAAGACACCAAGCGGGAAGATCGAGCTGTATTCTCATGAGATGGAGAGTAAAGGGTTCCCGCCACTTCCGACATATAAGCCACTAGTGGATGATGGTGACCTGCCATTCTTGTTCATTCCAGCACCGAATCATAACTTCCTGAATTCGACGTTTGCGCATAATGAAAAGCATATTCGCATGGAGAAAACGCCGAAGCTTCATATGAATGAGGCGGATGCGTCCGCATTAGGCTTGGTTAGTGGTGATGTTGCCCGTGTTTGGAATGATCGCGGAGAGTGCGAATTAATCGTAGCGGCTGGCACGGATGTGCTCCCGGGCGTGGTTGTGAGCCAAGGGCTTTGGGCGGATTTGCCGGGGAACAAAGCGTTGGTTAACGCGCTTACGCCTGACCGAGTAGCCGATATGGGCGGTGGCGCTACGTTCTTCTCGGGTCGTGTGCGGGTGGAGAAGCGCGAAGTAAACTGAACCCTTGGGCGCTTCGCCGCATAAGGTAATTCAGGAGGTGATGGCCTATGTCATTACAGCATAAAACGTATTCCTTGATCGGAAGCCCAGTAGGTGTATCCCTAATGGACGGCACTGGTATTTCTGGTATTCTGTGCAGTATTCAAGGTGGGTCTATTTATATAATTGAATATTTATACCACACCCAATTTGCAACCAAACATTATGCCTTCAATCAAATTCGAGATATTCTCCCTTTCCCGCAATGCCCTCAGCCTCAACCGCCTGTGTACCAACCGAAACCTTTATATTAGTTTAAAAAGAAGATTAGTTAAAAAGATTCCGAATGCCGATCCTCGTGGATCGGTTTTTTCTTTTTGCTGCCTAGGTAAATCTGTCGTTTGAGTTGCTCGATAAATCAGCCTGCTGTTCCATAATTGTCCAATTAGGTAACATGCAGAGGATTATATAAACTTGAGATATTAACTAGAGTAGTTAGCTCGATGTACTGTCTGCGAGCTTCGACTCGCGGAAGTTTCGCTGAAAGCGTGCTTTTCGCGCTTATTTGTTTGAGGCTGCACGAGGCTTACCGCCATATCAGCCAAATCCTAATAATACCCCTCTAAGACCTAAATAAATGACAATAAAATTAGATTGAAAGAGAGTATGATGTTGGTCACAAGGTTTTTGTATACGCTTACATATGCATTCAAACTATTAATCAGAATAAGGAGCCTATTCACATGAAAACTCATTTCATTCAAAGAAAGCTAGCCATGATGTTAATGATTTCAACGGTTTTCTCATTACTCCTCATCCCTTCGCCAGGAAACGCGACTGATGTTGAGGTGGATGTAGCTGCCCTGCTGCCTACAGCGGATGCGGCTATCGCTCTGGACACTACGAATGCAGCAATTGCAAATACCAACTTTGATACCAAAACGAGCTCAACAACGGGTATATACAACATTTTGTCCAGCAACACAGTCAAAAGACAGGCCTACTATAAATTTAACTTGGCTGCTGTTTCGGACAGTGCGTACAAGTATTATTTGCAGGTCTCTGCAAAACGGGGGAGCGGTGCAAATGACGTGGACACAGCTTTACAAGTGTTCGCTCAGAACGATATTACATGGCAGGAAGCAGCCATTACTTGGAATACAGCGCCCCAGACGGATCTGGCTCAATTAGCTCAACTCGGGCAGATTACGGTCACTCAGCCTAATACGATATCTAAGCCGGCTCTATATACGGTAGACGTGACCAATTATGTAAGACAACATTTATCAGATGGCGCAGTGTCCTTTGTTGTCGGTGATTCACAAGGCTTAGGCAGATCGGTTAATGTGTATTCCAAAGAAACGACGGCATCCAATCCTAAGCCGCAGTTGGTAGTGAAACGAGTGGTTCAAGGCGATAATACACCGCCTACTTGGCCATCAAACGCTGTCTTAAAGTCAAGCAATCTGGGAACGAACTTTGTCCAATTAACCTGGCCAGCAGCTACAGATGATACTTTAGTAACCAATTACTTGGTCTATCAAAATGACTCCGTTCTTTCTACCGTTTATGGCAGTACCTATTATAACGTCGAAGGATTAACACCAAATACGAGTTATACCTATAAAATCATCGCCGGAGACGCAGCTGGGAACTATTCCTCAACCCCTTTGACTTATAGCACGACAACGTTAGCTTCACCTGTTACTCCCTTGCAGGTTGTAGAAGTTAATGCTAGCAGCAGCGATGGAAATGTAGAGAGCAATACACTGGATAACAATTTATACAGCCGTTGGTCAGCTTCTGGCGATGGTCAATATGTAATGTTTGACTTAGGGCAAACGAAGAGTATCGGGTACGTGGGCATAGCTTTTTATAAAGGAGATCAACGTGCTACCCTTATCGATATTCAAACTTCAAACGACGCTGCAACATGGACGAATGTATTTAGTGGCAGCAGCCGCGCGAGTACGGTTAACATGCAGGCATTTGATTTCCCAGATACCAATGCTCGCTTCCTAAGAGTAGTAGGACACGGTAACTCGGATGGCAGTACTTTTACCAGCTTAACGGAAGTGATGATTTATGCGCCTTTTGTATCCGGAGATACACCGGTTGCTATTGTTCCGAATATTACACCAACGGCTCCCCCTGGAACAGTTCCTTTCACGAAGGCTGGCTTGACGAAACCCGATGGTTCTGAGCACCCCATTCATGCACCTAATGCTGTAACGGGAAATACGATTAATGTGGTAGATTATGGCGCCGACCCAGCGGATAATGAACAAGATGACCGGGTAGCTATTCAAAATGCGATCAATGCTGCCGCTTTCGGCGATGAAGTCTTTTTACCGAATGGTGTGTATAACTTGAAAACATCGCCTGACGGGTTTATTAACATAAAACTCAAATCCGGAGTGAACATAAGAGGAGAAAGCCAAACAGGCACTCTTCTGAAATCAAGTATTGACGATGTCAAGAATAGTTCAGTCTTGAAATCATCCAATCAACACGATATAGTCGTTTCGAACCTGACAGTGACTTCAACTTGGAATCGTACATTTTCCTTAGAGCATACAACGAATAATCCAGAGGCCGGGGGACCCGACAGCATGATTGCCATAGCGAACTATGGTGAGAATCCGTCCTATAACGTGACCATCGATCAGGTTACTGTTGAACGGTTTAGACGAATGGCGATTCGGATTGAGAACAGCCATGATGTCGTAGTTCGCGGCAGTACATTCCGCAATGCAACCGATCTCGGTGGCGGCGGAGCAGGCTATGGAACATCGATCCAAGGAATGCCGAAGGTTGATAGGCTCGGTTTTGATAATGATACGTATTGGAATGTGGTGGAAAATTCTACGTTTGAAGGGCCGTATTTGCGTCATGGTTCCCTCATCCAAAATGTAGCGCACAATAACGTTCTGAGAAATAATCACTATACCAATACCAAATTGGATGCTATTGATCTTCATGGTGAGCTGGAATATTTGAACGAAGTTCACGGGAATACGATCGAAAACATATTTACCGGCGGTGGCATAGGGCTTGGAAACACAGGCGGTACAACGCCAAGCAACCATAGTAAAACGGGTCCTAATAACTACATTCATGACAATGTCATTCAAAACTCACGTGAAGGCATAGTCGTTTCGATGGGGACGCCGGATACGTTGATCGAGCACAACACGATAGAAAATACGACAACAGTCAATAACGGCGTTGGGATCAATATTTTAAACGGACCAGGTACTCGGATTATCAATAATCATATTCGTAATAATACAGCGGGCAATTACTGGGGAATTCTGCTCGAACACGACAATGGTGACCAAAATGCCAATAGTGTGGGACAGGGAGATCCTCAAAACGTACAAATTACAGGGAATACGCTAACAGGAAATACGAATGGGATTCAGCTGCAGGCAGGCTTAAATATTACGGTTAATAAGAATTTCTTGAACAATATCGGGACCAATTATGAAAAGGCAGCTGGTGTAACAGCTATGGAAATATGGCCTTCGACCGACAACACCTTAAGCGGTTTGACGATCAGTGCAGGTACATTAAGTCCTACATTTGATGCAGCTGTAACCGAATATACGTCCAGTGTGTCTAATGAGATAGCTCAAATCAGCATCCATCCAATGGTATCGGACAACCAAGCGAAGATAATGGTTAACGGAGCATCAGTCACTAGTGGAGAGGCTTCCAATGACATTCAGCTAAATGTAGGCGAGAATAGGATCGACATAGTTGTTACAGCCGAAGATCATTCTACAAAGACATATCAACTGACAGTAACTCGGTTGTTATCAAACAATGCGAATCTAAGCAGCTTGACGATTAGTGCGGGAACATTAAGTCCGGAATTCGGAGCGAATGTAACAGCATACATGGTTTCGGTGTCAAATGGAACTAGTAAGATCTCCATCACGCCAACTGTTGCAGATAGCCGTGCAATGGTAACGATAGACGGAGCATTAATTGTAAATGGAGCAGCATCTGACGTCATTCACTTGAAAAAAGGTGAGAACACGATTGAGATTCAGGTGACAGCTGAGGATAACTCCACTAAAACATACAAGCTCATTGTGATGAGAGGCAGTGACAAGGATAAAGACAAGGACAAATAAGATTTTAACAGATAAAGAGTCGGCGAGGTTATCCTCCTGACTCTTTTTTGTTTGCGAAGGAGAAGGAATTTCACATCATGATCTGCCCTATGATACAATACGGAAAAATGAATGTTGAGTGGTGAATCTATGACATTTGAAGAGGTAATGAATAACCTAGAGGAGCTCGGAAGCGAACAAACGAAGAAAACGTTTCTTCGGCATGGTGCGCAGGAGCCTTTTTTCGGAGTAAAAGTAGGCGATCTGAAGAAGCTGGTCAAATTCGTCAAAAAAGACCGTGAGCTTGCCCTTGCTCTGTATGATTCAGGCAATACGGATGCGATGTATTTGGCCGGACTCTCCATTGATCCAAAAACAATGACGAAGCAAGAACTTCAGAATTGGGCGAAGCAAGCCTATTGGTATATGCTCACTGAATATACGGTAGCGGGCGTGGCTGCAGAAAGCAGCAGTGCGCTTGAATTGGCAAGGGAATGGCTGCAATCTCCCGACGAATTAATTGCCACATGCGGGTGGAGCACTTATGCAAACTATATAAGTATCACACCAGATGAGAAGCTGGATCTTCATGAAATTGCGCAGCTGCTGGAGCAAGTGAGAACAACGATTCATGCGGAAAGAAATCGCGTTAGATATACAATGAACACCTTTGTTATTACGGTGGGTGCGTATTGTTTTCCACTATTTGAAGCAGCGATGGAAGTAGCTAATGAGATTGGTAAGGTTCATGTCGACGTCGGTCAAACAGCTTGTAAAGTGCCGCTCGCGACTGAATATATTCATAAAGTGGAATCGATGGGCCGAGTAGGGAAGAAGAAGATGACGTGTATTTGTTAAAAAAGAGTTTATCTAGGCTATGACTAAACGGCAGTGTAAGATGCTGCTTTAGTTGGAGCCTTTTTTAACATATTTCTCCCTGTTAAAAAAAGGATAACGCTTACCCTTGCAGAAACATTGGAAGAGTGGAATGAAGGGAGCGCAGTGTAAGCTATGTTATTAGAAAAATTATTTTTGAACATCCTTATCGTCCTTGCTCCTGTCTTATTACAGAGTGTCTTTGGAGATCGATGGCGCAATGATCCGTCACCGATCGTGATGGGCTTACTTTATGGCACAGCCTCCTCGCTTTGCTTATTATTTTCTTATTATGAACTTGATTTGTACTGGGACTTACGTTATGTTCCCCTTGTCATTTCGAACATTTATTGGGGACCCTTAGCAGGTCTTATTAATTTTATTATGATATTGCTCATGCGTACGTATCTAGGTGGAGATGCGCTTATATTTGGCTATATTAGTATGACACTCAGTTTTATTATCCCTTTTGCAGCTTCTTACAAGATCAAAGAATTAACAGGAAGCTCACGAATAAAGGTAGCTATATTGGTTTCGTTAAGTCCGTTACTGGTTATGCTGCTCATTTTATTGAGCTATGTGTCTCTTTATAAAGGCATTGAATCGTTTGATCTTGCTACTATTCCTGCTATGATCTCTTTTGGCATACTCCTAGTTCTAGGAACCTGGTTATCATCCATGCTGCAAGAAATACATGAAGAGCGATTTAAAATGAAAGTTCAAATTCAAAAAGCTGAAAAAATGAAAACGCTTGGCGAGTTAGCTGCATCCATCGCACATGAGGTTCGTAATCCATTAACTGTTGTTCAAGGGTTTCTGCAGCTTATGCGCCCGAACGAGCAAGGGAAGAATCAACAATACCTGAATATTGCCATGGAAGAGCTTGCTAGAGCAGAATCGATCATTAATGATTACTTAAATTTTTCCAAGCCGAAACTAACCAAATTAGAATCTTTTTCATTTTCTGACGTATTAAACAACATTATTGTGCTTCTAACGCCAATGGCGATGAAGAATGGTGTTGAGATTACTGTCAGTCTGGAGGATCAAATTTATATTTTTTCAGACCGTGGACAATTGCAGCAAGCCTTGGTGAATGTAATTAAAAATGCCATAGAAGCGACGCCCGCCAACGGTGAGGTACAGGTAAGCTTAAAAAGATTGGTTGGCCGAGCCGAAATCAAGGTTATTGATAATGGTAAGGGAATGACGAAGGATCAGCTCTCTCGTATCGGTAATTTGTTCTATTCAACGAAAGATGTTGGAACGGGGTTAGGGACCGCGGTTAGCATTCGGATTATAGAAACGATGAATGGTGAAATAAACTACGAAAGTGAAGAAGGCGTCGGTACGACTGTCACAATCACTTTGCCTTTGTAAGGGTCATACCATTTTAAGTGACAGTTCTGGGAGTGATATGATGGAAATTACCATGTATGTAAGCATAGCTGTAAAGTTAGCTGTTGCTTTGGTTGGATTGCTGATCATGACACGACTTCTGGGAAAGAAAGAGATTTCTCAGCTTACGGCTTTTGATTTTGTCTCCTCCTTAATGCTCAGTGAGTTAGTTGGAAATACGATTTATGATGACAGTGTTCATCTTAGCCATCTTGTATTCGCACTTGTGATCTGGACACTGCTTGCACTTGGCCTCGAGAAATTTATATGGGCTGTCCCTTGGATTTCACGATATGCATCGGGAACACCAGATTTACTGATCCGTGATGGGGTTATCGACTTCAAGGCGATGAAGCGTAACAATCTGGACTTTGCTCAACTAAGTATGCTGCTGCGGGAAAATGATGTGTTCTCTATGAGGGAAGTCGCCTATGCGTTGTTTGAGACGAATGGTAGCATTAGCGTTCTACGTCAAAAGGATCCGGGAAGCCAGAATGATGGTGAGACAGATTCGCCTAAGAAAAGGGTCTGCCTGCCGGAGAGTATTATTGAGAATGGAAGTATCAATGAAGCAGCACTGGGGCGTCTCGGCCGTGATCAGGAATGGCTGAAGCAGCTTCTGCAGCTGAGTGGAATCAGCCATCATGAACGGGTTCTTTTTGCCGAATGGTCCGATTCAAGCGGACTTTTCTACCAGCTTAAATAGAGCAAAAAAAGCCTAATCAACCCCTAAGGACTGACTAAGCTTAATATTTATAATCTGCCAATTAGCGATTATCAATTTTTTCCGGATAAAGATCATGGTTCATCAATCGATGTTCAGCCATCGCTTCGAACTTCGTGCCGGGTTGACCCCAATTGCAGTAAGGATCGATAGAAATGCCGCCGCGCGGGGTGAATTTGCCCCAAACCTCGATATAACGAGGCGCCATCAGCTCAATCAAATCATTCATAATAATATTGACGCAGTCCTCGTGGAAGTCACCGTGATTCCGGAAGCTGAACAGGTACAGCTTAAGTGATTTGCTCTCCACCATTTTAATATTCGGAATATAAGAGATGTAGAGTGTAGCAAAATCAGGTTGTCCAGTTACGGGACACAAGCTCGTGAATTCAGGGAAATTAAACTTAACAAAGTAATCTCTGTTCGGGTGCTTGTTATCGAATGCTTCTAATAAAGTGGGATCATAGTTGAAGACATATTTGGTTCCTTGATTGCCTAATAAGGTAATCTCTTTCAAATCTTCATTGCTTCTACCTGCTGACATGGGTGGTTCCTCATTTCATAGTTTTTTAGAGAGGGAGTTCGCGAACCTCTTGTATTTTTCATTAGAAATGTACCATATACGCACGCAAAATGCATCCTCGTCGCTAATGGAATTTCGTGGAGAGGCCATTTTTACATACGAAAGTTTCAGCATATTCACGATTGTAGACAGGTAGCCAAAAGGGCTCTATGCGGGTAAAATAGATAAATACATGCGTAACATAGAGATGGAGGTTCTTAAGCTTGAAAGCCTATCAGGAACTATTACAAGATATTCTTACCAATGGTACGAAAAAGGAAGATAGAACAGGGACAGGGACAATATCGGTATTCGGCAGGCAGATGCGCTTCGATCTAGCAGAAGGATTTCCTTTGGTGACGACAAAAAGGGTACCTTTTCGCTTAATCGCTAGTGAAATGTTGTGGTTTATTAAAGGCGACACGAATATTCGTTATCTGTTACAACATAATAACCACATATGGAATGAATGGGCATTTAAGAAATGGGTGGAGAGCGCGGATTATTCGGGACCGGATATGAGTAATTTCGGGTTACGCTCACAGCAAGACGAGACCTTCAAGCTTCAATACGATGAGCAAATGGATGCGTTTGTGAAAAAGGTGCTCGAGGATGATGAGTTTGCTAAGCAATACGGTGAGCTGGGGGATGTCTACGGCAAACAATGGAGGGATTGGACGACAACGCAGGGAGGCACGATTGATCAGCTCAAAGAGGTTATTCATATGATCAAAACGAACCCTGATTCCCGCCGTCTCATCGTATCAGCATGGAATCCGGAGGACGTACCCAGCATGGCGCTTCCGCCTTGTCACACCATGTTCCAGTTTTATGTGGCAGAGGGCAAGCTGTCTTGCCAATTATATCAACGCAGCGCAGATACGTTCCTTGGCGTCCCTTTCAATATCGCTGGCTACGCATTGCTGACGCATCTTATTGCACATGAATGTAAGTTAGGCGTCGGTGAGTTCGTCCATACGATCGGAGATGCCCATATTTATACGAATCATATGGATCAAATTCAAACCCTGCTCAGCCGCGAGCCACGCGAATTGCCAACGCTCAAGCTGAACAAGGATGTCGCTTCTATATTTGATTTCGACGTTAGTGACATTGAAATGCTGGATTACAATCCGCATCCAACGATTAAAGCACCTGTGGCTGTATAAACAACATGTGACGAAGGGAGGGGCTCCTGCATGAGTATTTCATTTATTTTTGCAATGGATCGCAACCGAGCCATCGGTGTGAATAATACACTGCCTTGGCATTTACCAGGGGATCTGAAGTTTTTCAAATCCGTGACGATGGGTCACCCTATTCTTATGGGGCGGAAGACGTATGAGTCCATTGGCAAGCCGTTACCGGGCAGACGCAACATCATTCTCACTCAAAATCCACAGTTCCAAGCGGACGGCTGTGAAGTTATTCACTCTGTGCAAGAAGCGGTGGACAGTTTCCGTGATCAGGAACTGTTCGTTATCGGCGGGGCGGAAATCTTCCGACTGTTTACTTCCGTCGTAGACCGCATGTATATTACGCACATCGAGCATGAGTTTGAAGCGGATACGTTTATGACCGATCTAGACTTGTCCAAATGGACCTTGGTATCCAGTGAACAAGGCGAACGGAACGAGAAAAATCCTTACGAATACTACTTCCGAATCTACCAAAGAAAACAAGCTTAAGGAAATAAATAAAGGCCCTGAGTTATCTGTTATGTTCACAGAGAGCTCAAGGCCTTTTTATTATTTACGCTTTTTTGTAAGTGACACGATCAGGGATAAAGCTCCAAGTACGACTGCAGCAATGGAGAGGTAGAGAGTAGTGTTGGATGATGTGCCACTCGCTGCAGCATTACCAGCTATTACCTGTCCGTGGCTATCTGTTGTAGCACCGGCTGCTGATTTGGCTTTGACTGTCGTTACAGAAGCAGGCTTGTCAGATCCATTAGCGCCAACCCATTCAACCACGCTGCCATCCTTATAAGTTTGATAGGCTTTCCACACGATCTCGGTAGCCGCATCCGCTACCTTGCCTTGCATGTTGAATTCACCGAATTCCGTACTAGCAAGCCCATCTCCGGTTGCTTTCCAAGTTACACCTGTAATTTTACCAGCGGAATCTTTGGCTAGCTCGTAGGTCCAACCTGCTTTGGGCTCGAAGCGAGAAACCGCTACAGCATCCATAGGGAATTTCACTTCTACTTTCACAGTAGGAATGTCTTTCTCTGAAGGCACACGTACCGTAAATTTCTCGTAGCTGCCTTGTGTGGATTCTTTGGGATATACAGTAACGTGGGCGCTGGCGATACCCGCGAGAAGCATAGAGCCAATCAACATAATACTTGCATTAAACATAAGCTTTTTAAACATTTATTTGTTTCCCCTTTCAAATTAACTCTTATCATGTTGTCCATATTACCTGATCGACAAGCATAAGAGTATGACTCGACTGGGCTATTTTTTCGACTAGTTTTGTCCTTTTCGTGTCAGTCCGTGCTTAATGGCGAATGCAGTGAGCTGGACACGATTCTCGAGTCCGAGCTTTACTAATATATTTTTCATGTGATTTTTAACCGTATGCTCGGATATTAGCAGCTTTTCTGCAATCTGCCGGTTGTTATCCCCTAAGACCACATAGGCGGTAATTTCCTGTTCACGAGAGGTCAACATGCTCGGTGTCGGGCCTTCGGTATGCGTACCCATGGGCGCGCGGAATCTTTGAAAAAGCTTATCCGCCATCCCTCTGGCGGCTTCTGAATTATCGTCGAGCAGCGCGCGTAGGTAAGTGAGCCATTCGTCAGGGTCCATGTTTTTTAACAAATAGCCTTGGGCTCCGAATTGCAGCGCAGTAAAGAGATCGGCTACATCGTCGGAAACGGTGAGCATGACGATGCGTATAGCCCCGTATGCTTGCTTAATGCGCCGCGTTGCTTCAAGTCCATCCATAGGGGACATATGTATATCCATCAAAACCACATCTGGCGCGACTTCTCCGCATAAAAGAATAGCTTCTTCCCCGCTGCTTGCTTCTCCCACAATATAGAAGTCAGATACAGGCTCCAGCATGCTGCGTATTGCTTTCCTAGCCAGCGGATGATCGTCTACGATGAGTACACGGAACGGCTGATTGCTCGGCATTAGATCCTCCTCCTATCTGCTTGTACCAAAAGTGTAGTTCCCGTTGCCAACTCGCCTGGTTCTTTCATCTTTAGCTCGAAAGATGCACCAAGCTCGGCCGCACGCTTCTGCATCAATTCAACGCCATAGGTCTTACTCTTAGCTGTTCCGTGATACAGTCCGTTTCCGTTATCGGTAATGTGTAGACGCCATGCCTCAGGATGCGCTTCCAGAGTAATTGAAGTTTGCGTTGCCATGGAATGCTTGCGTATATTGGTAAACGCTTCTTGTATAATGCCGAAAAGCTGAACTTCTTCTCCAGAAGAGAAGCTGTTCTCTTCCACAGTTAGCTTCTCATGAAGCTCAATTCCCGTCACCAATTGCCAATTCTCCAGAAATTTATGGATGCGCTGCTGGAAGTTAGCTCCTTCCTCCGGCGGTGTTCTTAGATTAAAAATGGCTTGTCGCAGCGAGTTATCGATTTCTGAAACCGCTGCTTTGGCTTCTTCTAAATCTCCTTGCTTCAACTTCACATTGAGGAAGAAAAGGGTTTGAGCCAAGTCATCATGCAGCTCTCTGGCCAAACGCTCACGTTCTTCATACACAGCCCTGCGGGCTTCACCGATTGTCACTTTCTCGTTGCTGCGCTCAATACTTTGAAACATCCACGAAGCGAAGAGATACGAAAGCAGCAGTGTAATGATGGTAATCGTGAAATTACCAGCTTCCATGGTTAAATAATTAAGTAAAAATTCATGACGAATATACTCAAAGCCGCCGATGATGAAAACAGGCACTAGAATCGTAAAAAGCTTGAAAATACGAAGAGACATAAGGCCGATCCATTCCTTTCCGTAGTCCATCTTTGGAACGGTTCCTATTATATCAGATATGTGTTAGATTTCTTCACAAAAAAATGAGGTAGGTACTTCTCAAGTCATGCACACGTGTGCTACATTATTATTAAATCGTAACACGAAATGAAAGGCAGGGTGTCAAAGATGTGGAAATCAATTCTACAGCAGAGAAGAAGCTGGGCTGGATACGTTGGTGTGATCGTCCTCCTACATATATTTGGGCTTATCGGATTATATAGTGTAGCGAAAATGACGCCTGCCTTTTGGGGGATTGGGCTCCTTGCCTACACATTAGGGATGCGGCATGCTTTCGACGTTGACCATATTGCGGCGATCGACAATACCGTACGCAAGCTCGTTCAGCAGAAAAAGAACCCATTAGGTGTTGGTTTCTACTTCTCATTGGGACACTCTTCCGTCGTCTTCATCATGGCTATTGTGACTGCATTCTCCGTACAATGGGCAGAACGTGAGCTTCCTTGGATGCAGCGTTTTGGCGGTGTTATCGGCGCTTCGGTTTCCGGTCTGTTTCTTGTCATTATTGGTATTTTAAATTTACTCATTCTTATCAATCTATATAAAATGTTCTTGAAATTTCGCGGCGGCACCAATGATGATAAAGAGTTTGAGGAGCTTCTAGAGTCCCGTGGATTCATTGCTCGAATGATCAAACCACTTTTCTCTTTCATAGGCAAAAGCTGGCATGTATACCCGTTAGGTTTTCTCTTTGGATTAGGCTTTGATACAGCGAGCGAAATCGCGCTGCTAGCGATCTCAGCCCATGCAGCGAAGGAAGCGATCCCTTTCATTGGCGTCATTTCACTTCCGCTGCTGTTCGCGGCGGGGATGAGCCTCTTCGATACTGCTGACGGGATGTTCATGACCAAAGCATACAAATGGGCATTTCATACACCGGTACGTAAGCTTTATTACAATTTAACAGTGACCGCATTGGCCGTCATTGCTGCTTTAATTATTGGCGTGATCGAGCTAGGTCAAGTTCTCTCCGAAGAATTCAGCTTGGAAGGGACCTTCTGGACGTGGCTGCAGGAGATTGATTTCGGGACACTAGGGTATATCTTAGTTGCTCTGTTCGTGGTGGCGTGGGCGATTTCCATTGCGGTTTGGAAAGGGATGAAGATAGAAGAACGCTGGCGTGCCAAAGTATAAATCATCATGATAAAAGTGGTCTCAGATAGCCTATGAGACCACTTTTTTGTTGTAGTGAACAAAGGAATATGAATATTTTCTAAAGGTTATCTTAGAAAAAAGGATTTTGCCGAAATACGTTGAAAGTAGTCTGTCTGAACTTCAGATACTCTTTAAAAGAAAGTAGGACTTATATGATTGAGTTTAAGCATATTTCCAAAGTATATCCTAACGGAACTATTGGGTTGAATGACATTAATTTAACCATTCATCCCGGAGAATTCGTTGTTATTGTAGGTCTATCAGGAGCAGGTAAATCTACTTTGCTGCGTGCGATTAACCGTTTGCATGAGACGACAGATGGAGAAATATTAATCGATGGCAAATCCATAACAAAGGCGAACGGTGGCGAATTACGCCGCATGCGCAGAGATATCGGGATGATCTTCCAAACCTTTAACCTGGTCAAGCGTTCTACCGTGATTCGAAATGTGTTATCCGGACGGGTAGGCTACCATTCCACCCTACGCACAGTTCTCGGTTTGTTCCCTAAACACGATATCGAGCTTTCCTTGAAAGCGCTGGAGAGAGTCAATATTAGGGAAAAAGCTTATTCACGCGCCGATGAATTGTCCGGCGGTCAACAGCAGCGTGTTTCTATCGCGAGAGCGCTGGCGCAAGAAGCGAAAATCATTTTAGCGGATGAACCGGTAGCCTCACTTGATCCATTAACGACTAGACAAGTTATGGATGACTTGAAGCGAATCAATACAGAGCTTGGTATAACGACTGTCGTTAACCTTCACTTTATTGACCTCGCACGTGAATATGCAACTCGTATTATCGGACTTCGCGCAGGTAAAGTCGTATACGACGGACCCGTTTCGGAAGCAACGGATGATGTTTTCTCCGAGATTTATGGCCGTGCGATTAAGAAAGACGAGCTCTTGGGGGTGCTGGAGGAATGAGTGTAGCGATAGTCAAGAAGCCTCCTCGCACGAAAATCTATCTCATTGCCCTGATCATGGTACTTTTCCTGATTGGGAGTATTTATCAGACAGATGCGACGCTGACGAAGCTCGTTACCGGTACTCCGGAGATTCTTAAATTCATAGCCGAAATGTTTCCGCCGGATTGGCTGTTTTTCGCTGATATATGGAAGCCAATGGCACAAACGCTGCAGATGTCCATTATTGGTACAGCAATTGGAGCCCTGTTTGCATTCCCGATGGCATTGCTTGCAGCTCGTAATGTTACTACGGCGCCGTGGTTGTTCTACCCAGCTAGACTTATCATGAATCTATTCCGAACGATTCCAGATCTGCTCTACGCAGCACTGTTTGCAGTTCTAGTAGGCTTTGGCCCAACGGCCGGTACACTTGCACTAATCTTCTTCACGTTTGGTATTATATCTAAGCTTTCTTACGAATCAACGGAAGCTATTGACCCCGGACCGCTTGAAGCCATGACGGCTGTAGGCGCTAACAAACTCAAACTCATTCGTTTCGGCGTCATTCCTCAGGTAGCTCCTACGTACTTGGCTCATTTATTGTACACATTCGAAGTTAGTATTCGTGCCTCAGCCATTCTCGGATTGGTTGGAGCCGGAGGTATTGGCTTGCTGCTCAAAAACACGCTGGATCTGTTCCGTTACGATCAATCCTGCGCCATTGTTATTTATACCTTATTAGTGGTTGTTATTATTGATTTGGTCAGCACACGATTCCGTTCCTATTTGCTAAAAGGCAGCGCGAAACCGATGTCAGCTTCGCGTTCTACTACGTATAAGATAATCGGTTGGGTTGCCGTTGCTGCCTTGTTCATATGGGCACTAACTGGCCTTGAGTTGACAGGCTTCCAACCAACGACATGGATTCTCACGAAGTCTATGTTAACCGGTTTAGTACATCCTGACTGGGCCTATGTGTATATCCCAGAAGGAGAGGATTTACTTCGATCCTTGCTTGAAACCTTATCGATTTCCTACTTAGGAAACTTTGTTTCAGCAATTGTCTGTATCCCGTTTGCTTTCTGGGCAGCAGCGAATATGAGTCGATTTCGTGCAGTTTCAGGCACAGGGAAATTGTTTTTAAGTGTCGTCCGGACAATACCGGAGATTATTATGGCTTTGATCTTTATTAAAGCTGTAGGCCCTAATGCCTTTGCTGGGGTTATGGCTTTAGGACTTCACTCCGTGGGGATGCTCGGCAAACTGTATGCAGAGGCCATTGAGAATATGGATATGGGACCTACAGAAGCCATGACAGCTGTGGGTGCAAACATTTGGCAGCGGATGGCGTATGCCGTGGTGCCGCAGGTCATTCCTGATTTCATTTCGTATACCTTATATCGCTTTGAGATTAATGTCCGTTCAGCGACCTTGCTAGGTGTTATTGGTGCAGGTGGTATCGGTACACCACTCATCTTCGCTCTCAACGCAAGGCAGTGGCCGCGAGTAGGTATCATCCTCATTGGTATTATTGTCACCGTCTCCGTCATTGACTACATCTCAGGGACACTCCGCAAACGCATTGTATGAGGACATGGGGAAGTATTTTAATAAGTGAAATTTAGTTGAAAATAAGCCTCCATTTCCAGCTATCACAGTGGGTTTGGAGGCTTATTTATTCATAAATGAGGCTTTTCATTAGGATGGTTCTTTCAGGGCAGAACCGTTGTGTTGGTTTTAGGATAACAGGATAACTGTCTATCGGATTTCGTGGATTGTGGAAAAAATCGGTTCAGAGGAAGATTATTTACTGGCAAATTGATTTTAACCCGCTTATGAGCTGGGAAGTTGTATAACGTGCAACAATTCTGCCTAAATCACGCCTTCTTATCTTCGTTGTTGCAAAGTGTACAACAATTTGGTCCGATACAGGCCATTTCGCAACAAATGGGCTAAAAATGTTGTACCAACTGCAACTTCAAGTTGCTAAATAGCCTTTGGGCCCATTTGCTCTCACGAAAAGCTGAATGACTCTAAAATCAAATCCTTGAGGGGATTTTTCTATCAAAGCATTAGCTGTAATGCCTTCCTTGGGCTACCAAGCGAAGTGACCTATTTTCACGGTGGTTCTGTGAGCGGGCTACTGAACTCAAAACAGGTTCAAACACCTCAATTTGTTCGATCAGCTCTATAGGAATCAAGACGTTATTCAATTTCAAAAGTCGAAAAGTAGGATAGTAATTCGTAATAACCCCCCTTATCTCGTCTTTACCGCATCGGATAGAGACTTCTTTTTTGCAGCTAATAAGCATTTCGAACATCCAATTTTCACCTCACTATGATATATGACAGGTCCAGGTAAACGTTTGTCATGCAAAAGTAAAAAAACATTTACGCGGACGTGCCACATTCATAGTATGCAAGGGAGGTTCGGAGTAGAATGCAAAAAAAACCTCTACATGATTCAAAAAGATCATGTAGAGGTTTTTTTCAATTTACAGGGAGCAAAGCTTATTTCAAGCCCATTTCTTTATTTACGCTGCGAACGATGTCGAATTTGGCATCATCAGAAGCTACATAGCCTTTGTGTGAGTAAACATCGAAAATGACTTTTTGACCTTCTGGGTCGTTACCGATAGCGATAAACGCATCCGTAATTTTCTTTTTCCATGCTGCATCCATATCAGAACGGACAGCGATAGTATCATTAGGAATTTTGTCAGAGAAGCTAAGAACACGAGTTTGTTTGAAAACATCTGGGTAATCTTTAGTCATGTTTGCACGAATGTCTTGGAATACGCCTACAGCGTCAACTTGTCCGTTAAGAAGAGCGATAACCGCTTTATCATGGCCTTGGAATTGAACGCCAGTTACATCTTTTACTGGATCTACGCCAGCTTTTTTCAGTACGAATCCTGGGTAAACGTAACCAGCTGCGGATGTAACACCTTGCCAGCCCATTTTCTTGCCTTTGAGATCAGCGACTGTTTTGATTGGGGAATCAGCTTTAACGAGAATTTCTGATTTATAGAAATCAACAAGATCCTTCGTTGGTTGGCCTGTTGCATCGTCAACGCCTAGACGTGTAGCTTGTACAAGCAGGTCTGCTGCTTTACGATTGTCATGGGCAACAACGTAGTTACTTGGAGGCAAGAAGCCAACATCAACTTGTTTGGATGCCATTGCTTCGATAACAACGTTATAATCTGTTGATACGGAAACCTTAACGGGGATGCCCAGTTTGTCTCCTAATAGTTTTTCAAGTGGCTTTGCTTTTGCTTCAAGCGTCTCTGCATTTTGGGAAGGAACGAACTGTACTTTAAGCTCTTTAGGTACGAAGCCTGCAGCTGCAGCCGGTGTTGCAGAAGCTTTGGTGGATGCGGATGCAGCAGGGGCTGTTTCCTCTTTTTTTGCACAGCCTGCAAGAACACCTGCAGCAACAATCATGGACAAGCTAATGACAGTAAATTTTTTCATCATCTTTTTTTGACCTCCGTTTAATTGTTTACTTTTATCTATGATGTACTATAACATTATCATATAATATATGGAAGATAGTGTGAAGTATTTGTTAATCTGACAATCGATATGTATGGCGTTACAAAATAACATGCATGGAGTGGGTAATTTGACTCAACCTAGTAAGCTGCAGAAAAGTAGAGTAACTATATTAGAAACAAGTGATCTGCATGGAAATATGCTGCCTATTCACTATGCAAACAATCAACCTAACGATGTGGGTCTATCCAAAGTGGCTGCGCTTATTGCTGCAGAACGGAAGAAAGAAGCCCATGTAATTGTGATCGATAATGGGGATCTGATTCAAGGTACGCCGCTTGCGTATCATCATGCTAGATTGAATAACGATCCGATGGATCCAATGGTCCTAGGTCTGAACTATGTGGGTTATGATGCGGCCGTTATTGGTAATCATGAATTTAACTATGGACTTCGTGTACTGCGAAAAGCGGTTCAAGAATCCAAGTTTCCTTGGCTATGTGCAAACATTGTGGATGTGGAGAGCGGAAAACCGTTCCTAGGAAAGCCCTATTTGATTAAAGAGTTACCTGACGGTGTTCGCATAGGAATTCTGGGATTGACAACACCCTATATTCCGAATTGGGAGAATCCCGATCATATCGAGGGTCTGCGGTTCGAAGATGCTTTAGAGTCAGCTAAGAAATGGGTAAAGTTCCTCAAGGAGAATGAGCAAGCGGATGCCGTTGTTGTATCTTACCATGGCGGTTTTGAAAGACATCTAACAACGGGTGAACCAACAGAGCCATTAACGGGAGAAAATCAGGGCTATCAGCTATGTATGGAAGTAGAAGGTATAGATGTTCTGCTTACAGGGCATCAACATCGAAGCATCGCAGGAGCAGAAATCAACGGTGTCGTTATTGTTCAACCAGGAACTGCCGGTGTGTCACTTGGCAAAGTGGAATTAGAGCTTTCGAAGATAGATGGCAAATGGCGCATCGATGCCAAGAAATCGGAGCTGCTTTCTGTGGCTAATATTGAAGCGGACCAGAAATTGATAGAGCTTGTTAGCCCATATGAAGCGAAGACTCAGGAGTGGCTCGATCAACCAATTGGTAAGCTGTCCGGAGATATGCTCGTCAAAGATCCCATGCAAATTCGCTTGAAGGACAATGCGCTAATCGAGTTCATCAATCGTGTTCAGATGGAGCTATCGGGAGCAGCCATTTCAAATACAGCGTTGTTTGATAACGTATCTCCAGGATTTCCATCCGATATTACAATGAGGGACATCGTATCTAACTACATTTATCCGAATACACTGAAAGTGATTCGGATTTCCGGACAAGACATCAAGGATGCTTTAGAGCAGTCAGCAGAATACTTTGAATTAACGTTATCGGGTGAAGTTCAGGTGAGCAGCAAGTTTAGAGACCCGAAGCCGCAGCATTATAACTATGATATGTGGGAAGGGATTACCTATAAATTGAACATATCCCGCCCAATTGGCATGCGTGTCGTACAACTGGAATATGAAGGGAAACCGCTGGATCTTGAAGCCTCATATGATGTTGTTATGAATAATTACCGGGCTGCTGGCGGCGGCAATTATGCGATGTTCCAAGACAAACTGGTCATCAAGGATATCCCGACGGACGTAGCTGAACTATTGGCAGGATACATCATGGAGCGAGGCACGATTGAAGCTAGTGTGAACGGAAATTGGGAAGTTATTTGGGACTAGGTTGTGGCCGTAAAAAAAGCCGTACATTTAGAGAGAGTGAAGACTCTTTCTAGTGTTCGGCTTTTTTTTGTTTGAATGGCGTTATGATTCGCGAATGTATTCCCGGTCCCCTGATCTAGGATTGTAATATACGCGGTAAGTGAATCCATCTTTTGGATCAATGAACACCTCTGAGGTTGAGACAAAGCCGTTTGAAGGCTTGCTAGGCGTCTTTGAACCGTTGCTTTTATAGCGTTTGTCATAAATGAGATAACCCAGAAGAAGGAGAATGATAAATCCGATAACCCATGTTCCATAGATAAGTAAAATTGGACCAAGTCCACTCATAGCCTTCGTGTCCGGACGGCGGTGCCATAAGCGACAATTTCACTCATGTTTTGTCCGATGTCGCCGCTATCGAAACGCATCATTACGATAGCATCAGCTCCCATAGCTGCGGCGTTTTTGACTAATCGGTCCATAGCTTGCTTTCGCCCGTCTTCTACCATCTGGGTGTACTGCGTGACTTCCCCGCCGACAAGCCCTTTTAATGAAGCAAGAATATCGCCGCCAATTCCTCTGGCTCGCACGACGACCCCAAATGTACTGCCCAACACTTCCGTGACTTCATAGCCTGCAATGTTTTCTGTTGTAGCTACTATCATGAAGATCATCTCCTTTTTTTGTCAAATAGACTCTTGCTACTTGAATGAGATTCGATATTATTAACTTAGTACGAAAATGAAAATAGGGGGTTTCACATTGAGTATGATAAAAACGATTGAATTATGGCCCGGAGCATCCAAGGATAGCATAGGTGAATATAACCAAGGATGTCCGAGTTTGACTTTATACCCTGTGTCTAAGGAAGGGCTGAGCTCTGCAGTTATAGTATGTCCCGGAGGAGGCTACGGTAGGCGTGCTGATCATGAGGGAGAGCCCATTGCCAAATGGTTAAATGGACTTGGGATTTCAGCTTTTGTTTTGAATTATCGCGTAGCTCCCTACGAACATCCGGTTCCGCTCCAAGATGCACAGCGGGCAATTCGAACAGTAAGACATCATGCGGAAGAATGGCAAATTGATCCGAACCGCATTGGTATTCTCGGCTTCTCGGCAGGTGGACATCTAGCTTCTACAGCCGGTACTCATTACGATGCAGGGGATCAGGAGTCCGTTGATCCGATCGATAGACAAAGCAGTCGTCCCGATGTGATGGTGCTGTGTTACCCCGTTATTACATTCTCCGGAGAGTATGGACATGAAGGTTCAAAGCTCAATTTACTGGGAAAAACACCGGATGAGGAGTTAGTCTCGCTGCTATCTAATGATCAACAAGTAACAGCGCATACGCCACCTACTTTTCTCTGGCATACAGCAGATGATGCAGCCGTTCCTGTCGAGAACAGTTTGCTATTTGCAGGGGCGCTTAGCCGTCATAAAGTGCCTTTTGATCTGCACGTTTTTGAGAGCGGGCGTCATGGTATTGGAATAGCTGATGATCATCAGGAAGCGTACATTTGGCCTGAACTCTGTGCGAATTGGCTCAAAAAGCAACATTTTGCATGACCAAACTCACTTACGAATGCCATATGCTTGGAGATACGGCTATTGTGATTTGGCTTGGTGCAGACATTGATTTATCCATTCTAAATCGAGTGCGTCAGTTAACAGCTTACTTAGAGAATAATCGTTTTGAAGGTTTTATCGAAATAGTAACAGCGTATACAACAATCACGATTTATTATGATAGCTTCCAAGTTCACAATCACTATTCAGAAAAGGCAACCACCCGAAAAAATGGGCGTGCCAGCTGGACGAGTACGTTACTCCCCTATGACATTGTCTTATTACATATTCAACATCTCTTGGATAACTTTGAACATACAAATGAGGTTCATAGTAACGAGACTGGGAGAACTATTGAAATCCCTGTTTGTTACGGTGAGGATTATGGTCCGGATCTTGAGGATGTCGCAGCCTATCATCATGTCAGCAAGGAAGAGATTGTGCACCTTCATACCTCACAGATCTATCCAGTATATATGATTGGTTTTGCACCTGGATTTCCTTATTTAGGAGGCTTGGATAACCAGCTAGCTACACCGAGGAAATCGATACCTCGGACGAGTATACCTGTTGGTTCTGTAGGCATTGGCGGCGCCCAAACAGGCATTTACCCTTTTGAAACGCCGGGCGGCTGGAATTTGATTGGTCGTACTCCACTGGCATTATTTCGTCCAGAATCCGATCCGCCATCACTACTGAAGGTAGGAGATCAAGTAAGATTTGTATCCATTACGACAGAGCAGTTCCAATATGAAAAGGAGAGGAACATGCGAAATGGGCTTTGAGGTCATCAAGCCAGGGTTATTATCAACCTTGCAGGATGAGGGACGTTATGGACAGCGGAAATATGGCGTCATTACATCAGGCCCCATGGACCTCTTTGCGCATCGAGCAGCCAACATACTCGTTGGGAATGATTGGGGCGCAGCTGCTCTAGAAATGACACTGCTTGGACCGAGCATGGTAGCGCAGAAGGATATGCTGATATCTCTATGCGGTGCTGATATGGAAGCCGATGTTGACGGTATTCCGGTTCCATTGTGGCGATCATTTCAGATCCGTAAAGGAGAGCAGCTAAATGTTCATTATGCAGTTAAGGGCTGCAGAGCCTACTTAGCCGTGTATGGTGGTTTCGCAGTGAAACCTGTAATGGACAGCAGAAGCACCTATTTACGTGCGGGTATAGGCGGTCACCAAGGAAGAGCACTACAAGCGGGAGATGAGTTGCCAGTAAGAAAAGTCGTAGTAGGTGATTATCTTCACCTTCCAGGGGCTGTGAGTTCCTTTATTCGTCCGGACTATGAAGAGAATCCTGTTATAAGAGTGATACAAGGTAGGGAAGCCACCCATTTCACAGATGCAAGCAGACGGAGTTTTTTGGCTCAAAGCTATATCGTTACCGCGCAATCGGATCGAATGGGTTATCGTTTGGAAGGGAAGAAGCTAGAACTATCTAATGGCGTACCGAGTGAGATGATCTCAGAAGCAGTCGTCCAAGGGACGATTCAAGTACCCCCAAGTGGCCAGCCCATCTTGCTGATGGCGGACTGCCAAACAACCGGAGGCTACCCGCGCATCGCGCATGTCATCACGGCCGATCTTCCCTTAGTAGCTCAGGTGAAACCAGGCGGAAAGCTTCGCTTCAGGGAGGTCAGCCATCGGGAAGCTCAGGAGCAGCTCTTGCTGCAGGCGATGGATTTGCGGCTGCTTGAGGCTGGGGTTCGAGCTTGGGTGCGGGATCGTGGGGGAATTGAGGACTGAGGGGCTGAAGGGCTGAGGAACTGAAGGCTGAGGAACTGAGTGAACTGATGGGCTGATGGACAGAGGAACTGAGAGACTCAAGAACTGAAGAAAAGAAGAAGTGAAGAAATGAAGAACTGAAGAAAAGAAGAAAAGAAGAAATGAAGAAATGAAGAAATGAAGAAATGAAGGCTGAGGAACTGAAGAACTGAAGGACTAAGGAACTGAGGAACTGAGGAACTGAGGAACTGAAGAATTGAAGAACTGAAGAACTGAAGAACTGAAGAACTGAAGAGTTTAAGTGCTGGAGAACTGTGGAACTAAAAGAAGAAGCAAAGAACTGAAGAATTGGAGTGATAATTCTGCGTATTGACTTGAATTGTGATATGGGCGAAGGCTTCGGCACTTATCGCCTTGGTCGGGATGAGGAGCTGCTTGACTTCGTCAGTTCTGCAAACATCGCCTGCGGATTCCACGCAGGCGATCCCGCAACCATGCGCAGCACTGTGCAGCTGTGCTTGCGCAAGGGCGTTGCGATCGGGGCCCATCCGGGCCTTCCCGATCTACAGGGCTTCGGCCGGCGCGAGATCGCGATCACGCCGGCGGAGGCTTACGAGCTGACGTTGTATCAGCTCGGGGCGCTGCAGGCGTTCGTCCACGCCGAAGGCGGACGCCTGCAGCACGTCAAGCCGCATGGCGCGCTCTATCACATGGCTGCGAAGCGCCATGATCTCGCCGCGGCCATTGCGGCTGCGACCGCCAGCGTCAGCGCGGAGCTGACGCTGTTCGGCCCGCCCGGCAGCGAGCTGCTGCGGGCGGGTGCCGCCGCGGGGCTGCAGACCGCGAGCGAAGCCTTCGCGGACCGCAGCTACCAGCGGGACGGCACGCTGACGCCCCGCGATCAGCCGGGGGCGCTGCTGCCCAGCGCCGCCGACGCTGCGGCGCAGGTCGTAAGGCTCGTCCGCGAAGGGAAGGTCCTCTCCCGGGAGGGAGAGGACCTGAGTATGCGCGCGGACACGATCTGCATTCATGGCGATGGTACGCACGCCGTGGAGTTCGCGCGCGACATCCGCGCGCTGCTGAACAGCAGCGGCATCGCGGTGATGGCGCTCGATCAGCCACCCCAATCACTGGCACTTAGGAAAGAATCTTTATAACCATTCTTTCACTTGAGAACAAGCTGGAAATATGAGTAAATATAAAGGTAGCCGGCCGGCTAATTACTTCGGAAAGGAGTGATCAAAGTGATTACAACAAAAGCAGAGGTGGTCTCTGCGTAAGCAGAGTCCATCGTTCCAAACGGGGGTCGCTAGGCCCCCGCATATTTTTCCTGAATGAGTAGACAGCGAGATGCTTTTTACATATAATGAGAATGTGAACACATAGTGAACACCATAAATTAGGAGAGACTTTGCTCTCCAACCCAAATTCAAAAATTAAACTATCTGGTGAAAGGAGTGCTTTTTAATGAACACAATGACAGTAGCGATGAATGTTGCGGCCGCCGCAGAGGTACTCGTCTCCTAACTGAATATCATTCGTGGAATAACCGTTCACCTGAAGTGTATAATTGCATATACAACCGACAGGCACGATTATGATCGTGTTTTTTTTATTCCATTTTTTGAGAATGGTAGGAGGTTATGGGGCGATGAAGATACTCTCTGCAAATCAGACAAAGTTTAACTTTGCTCGACAATTTGAGGAGGTTTTCATCCATGAGTTACAAGAACGGGAAAGACGTTCTTCCCCCTAACCTATTAAAACAATTACAAGAATATATCCAAGGTGAAATTGTATATATCCCTAAGAAAGAGCAGAAGCGCGCTGGATGGGGAGAAAATAACGGAACACGTATTATCATTGAACGTAGAAATCGAGAAATTTTCCGGTTGTACCAAACGGGTTCCACGGTGATGGAACTTATCAAAGTCTTTCATTTATCGGAAGACAGCATCCGCAAAATCATCGTGAAAACACGCGAATTAACAACCAATCAAGCATAGAAGCAGCATCCCTAGAGGTGCTGCTTTTTTTTCGTTGAGCCTGCTTCGTACATATTGCCGTCAAATTGAAGGAAATGCCTTTACCTTCTTGAAATTAAAAGGAAAGAAAACGTAGTGAGCGTCCGATCGCTTTGGAGGTGGTACTAGACAAATGCAAGATGAGCTGGATATCCGCAGTTTTATTGGCACACATGATGCCGATTTTTATGATGATGGATTTCACCGTCATTCGGCCGTTGAAGTCAGTATCGTGTTAGAAGGACGGTGCTTGTTCGAATGGTCGAGGCGAAGCTGGATGGAAGCAGGGCATATCGTCATTATCCCGTCAGACTTGTCACACAGGTTCGAAGCGGTGACGAATGTGAGATTTGGGGTTATTTTGCTGCAAGGCGTAACGGCGCGTACGATGGAGCTGGTAGCGAAGCTCGGAGGCAGCGGATTTACTGGAGACGGGGGCGGCGCTGATAGATCGCCGTTATTCCTTGCTTTATCCCGACTGGATAAAGAGCGATTCGAGCGATTATTCCGGGAGTGGCTTCGGATGAAAGCGTCGTTCCTAAAGGAAAAGCAAGCTAATTATTCGGCATGGATGGAAGTGCTGCTGCTTTTTTTACTTGAACACTCACAGCAGGATTTGCAGGGGATGACGGTGACCAAGGCGGCTGACTACATTCGTGAAAATGTGCAGGAATCTGTTCATATTTCTGATTTGGCAGAGATGGCCGGTTTTACGGAGCCTGCGTTTCGCCGTGTATTTGAACAAATGTATGGCGTTAGCCCAAAGCAATATCAGCAGCAGTGCCGTTTGCAGGAGGCAAAATGGCTGCTTAGCTCAACAGATAAGGACATACGTGAAATCGCCGAGCAAGTTGGCTTTTTTAGGCTGCATTCCTTTTCACAGTGGTTTAAGGAGCAAGAAGGTCTCCCGCCTACCGTTTGGCGGAAAAGTCAAAGGTTGCAGCACGGTTCGGTGCTGGACTAGTTGCGTTTTGCGTAAATTGCGGTTCGGTTTCCCTAAATACAAGCGCTTTCTGATTCGATATGCTAATAAAGTAAACGTAAACACATAGGGAGGCAACAACGGATGGAAAAAGTAAGAATTGGATTTATCGGTGTAGGCGGCATGGCAGAGTATCATATGAAAACATTGCAGCAAATCGATGACGCAGTGATTACGGCCGTATGCGATATGAACGCAGATCGGGCGAGGGAGATAGCTGAAGCATTCGGCGCAAAAAAGTACGAAACTTTGGAAGAAATGTTGGATGCGGGATTAATCGATGCGCTTTATATATGCACACCGCCTTTTGCTAGGGAAGGGATTGAAGAAGCGGCTGCAGCACGGGGCATACATCTGTTATCGGAGAAACCGACCGGTTTACATATGGAAGAAGTGCGTCGTAAAGAACAGATCATTCGTGAGTCAGGCATCATTCATTCTTCAGGCTATTGCTTGCGCTATCTAGACACTGTACAGAAGGCAAAGCAGTATTTGGCTGATAAGCAAGTAGATATGGTGCTCGCGTACCGAATTGGCGGCATGCCAGAAGTAGGTTGGTGGAGGCTTATGAATCTTTCGGGCGGTCAACTTGTAGAGCAATCGACACATCAAGTGGACTTAATTCGTTATTTGGCAGGTGAGTTTGACTACGTCCAAGCGAACTACGAGCAGCGACACATCCATCGAAATTATCCAGAGGCAACGGTGTATGATGTGGGTATCGTATCTTTCGGCCTCCGAAGCGGGGCGCTAGGCACGATCAGCAATACGGTCTTGTCCCGTAAAATTGGACGTGGGGATGTGGAGTTTTTCGGGCATGACTTCTACGTGTCAATAAGCGGTATGACGGTTCGGATTGTAGATGACACGCAAGACGTGACTTTGACGTCGGAGATGGATTTCTACCTCGAGCAGAATCGGGCGTTTGTCGCAGCTGTGAAAACAGGACGGCAGGAGCTAGTACTTGGTGATTATAGCGAAGCGGCAGCGACACTTGAGGTTACACTGGCAGCGAATGATTCGGCTGTTGCGAAGCAAACGATAACGATCACTTCGGCATAAACGTACGAATGTTACTATATTGAAATACACGAAGGAGGTTAAGGCATGTTAAAAGGAGTAAATCAATGGTGTTTCCCTGAAGGGCTGCCGCTTCAGCAGTTATTCTCGGTTAGCCGTGAGGCTGGTTATGATGCGGTTGAGCTGAATGTCAATCCGCTAGGCGGCGTAGGTTTGACCATGGAGACGACTGTGAAGGAGGCAGAGGAGATTGGCCTTATGGCCAAAGAGTACGGTATACAGCTGCGAAGCTTGTCTACCTCTCTACTGTGGCACACTCCGCTATCTTCGGCAGACGCGTCTGTACGTGAGCAGGGGCGTCGCGTTGTCGAGAAACAGCTGGAGCTAGCGGAGCTGCTAGGTATCGATACGGTGCTTGTCGTGCCTGGAGCTGTCAACGAAGAGACTTCGTACGATGAATGCTACGACCGCAGCCGTGCGGAACTAGCTTTGCTGGTGAAAGAAGCAGAAAGACGGCGCGTTCGCATTGGCATCGAAAACGTGTGGAACAAATTTTTGCTCTCGCCGCTTGAAATGCGTGCTTATGTCGATGATCTTCAATCTTCATATGTCGGGGTTTATTTTGATGTAGGCAATATTTTGCATAACGGTTATCCGCAGCAGTGGATCAAAATTCTTGGTTCACGTATATTCAAAGTACATGTGAAGGATTACCGGCCAAGCGTAGGCAATGGCAACGGCTTTGTCCCGCTGCTCGCAGGAGATGTCAATTGGACGGCGGTCCGCACAGCGCTAGAGGACATCGGATATACCGATACCATAACGGCTGAAGTAGGACTTTATGCAGAAACTCCGCTGCAGACGGTGTATGACACTTCTCGGCACTTGGATATTATTCTTGGCGGAGCTGCGCGATAATAGGAAAGTCAGAAGAATAGCTCCCTGCTTCATGAGAAGACCCCGGCACATCAAGTGTCGGGGTCTTCTCATTCTTATATACGTGTCAGCTCCGAATGAACGACGCGATGTGCTGCAACATATTTGTTTTTAGGGCTGATTCCGAATACAGCAAACAGTATATCCCTATCGCTCGACGAAAATTGCACCTCGTACGCCTTCGTCTTGGAAACATCAATGATTTTAATCGCAGAAGACAACGGACCGACTACAAAGGAGAGAGAGGCAATCAATCGCCGTCTTCCATTTAAGGCAAATACTTTGACGTGAACTTTTCCCTGATCGTTCCGACCACGATGAGCGGCATTAATAATAATATTTTTCGAAACAATCTTGTTGCGGAAAGCAAGGTTATTTAAGGGACCGGTTGAATATTTTATCATTGCCAATGATTCATACACCTCCATCTTCAGATGGAATACTTTATGTTATGAATCATAGATTGTCACGGCTAACTTTGCCTCTTGTTAGAATCAGCGTATGACAAGACACGAAAGAAAAAAGGAGTTCGCACCTAATACGATATGTTGGTGAGAGGGTTCGCCGACAGAAAATAAATAATTAAATCAGTTGACAAAAACCGCGAAGGCTTGATGCTACGGGGTTTTTATTTATTTATGGCCGAATCTTTCATTATTCTTTTATTTGGCTTTAGTACACTTATAAAGGGATGATTTGAAGTTTACTAAAGTTAAGTTTTACGCGACGAAAATCGTGGAATACGGTAGGACGTGGATATCGTTGCAAAGGGGGATTTTTTACGGCTCTCGGTAGTGTTGGATACCAGAATTTTACTATTGATTTATTATAGATGGGGAGTGAGAGGAAAATGAATCGAAAAGTAAAGCAGACTAATCATAACTTATTAAGTTTCCTGCTGGGAACGCTGATTTTTTTGTCAGGCGTACCCAATATGGGCGCGCCAATGGTTGCCCAAGCGGCGGCTGAACAATGGGTCGATGTAGGCTCTGCTGGTGTAACGCAAACTAGTGGAGGTAATACAATGATAACCATCGACAGCAGAGGCACGCCCTATGTTGCGTTTAGTTATGGGGGTAATCCAGCCGTCAAGAAATATAACGGAAGCGCGTGGGTGAATGTAGGCTCCCTCGGTTTTGGTGGTTCAATTAATATAAGTATAGCCATCGATAGCAGCGACACGCCCTATGTTGCGTTTGCGGATGGGGGTTACAGCAATAAAGTAACCGTCAAGAAATATAACGGAAGCTCGTGGGTAAATGTAGGCTCCGCCGGTTTTTCGGCAGGTGTTGCAAATTATACTAGTATAGCCATCGACAGCAGCGGCACGCCCTATGTTGTGTATAGTGATGGGGGTAATAGCAATAAAGCAACCGTCATGAAATATGACGGAAGCTCGTGGGTGAATGTAGGCTCCGCCGGTTTTTCGGCAGGTGTTGCAAGTAATACAAGTATGGCCATCGACAACAGCGGCACGCCCTATGTTGTGTATTGGGACGCTGGTAATAGCTATAAAGCAACCGTCAAGAAATATAACGGAAGCGCGTGGGTGAATGTAGGCTCCGCCGGTGTTTCGGCAGGTAATGCAAATTTTACAAGGATAGCCATCGACAGCAGCGGCACACTCTATGTTGTGTTTAAGGATTATATGAACAGCGAAAAAGCAACCGTCATGAAATATAACGGAAGCTCGTGGGTGAATGTAGGCTCAGCCGGTTTTTCGGCAGGTCCTGCAAACCAAATTAGTATAGTCCTCGACAGCAGCAGCACACCCTATGTTGTGTATCAGGATTGGGGTAACAGTGGTAAAGCAACCGTCATGAAATATAACGGAAGCGCGTGGGTAAATGTAGGCTTCGTCGGTTTTTCGGCAGATCGCGCCGAGTCTACAAGTATAGCCATCGACAGTAGTGGCACGCCCTATGTTGTGTATTCGGATGTGGGTAACAACTATAAAGTACCCGTCAAGAAGCTTACAATGACATGCACGGTGACGTATGACGGCAACTTCGCTGCGTCCGGAAGCGCGCCGACGGACAGCACCATCTATCAGTCTGGAAAGACGGCCATGGTTCAGGACAACACGGGAGGCCTAGTGAAGACGGGTTACACGTTCGCGGGTTGGAACACGAAGGCAGACGGAACTGGAACGGATTACGTGGCAGGTGTCCCGATCACCATAGGTTCAACCGACGTGACACTGTACGCTAAGTGGACGGCGACGAATGCGGCAACGCCGAACATCGGCACGCAGCCGACGGGCGCAACGCTGAACGAAGGCGACAGCGCGCTTCTGAGCGTAGCGGCGACGGTGAGTGACAGCGGAACGCTGAGTTACCAGTGGTACAGCAACGCGGCGAATAGCACGACTGGCGGCACCGCAATTAGCGGCGCAACGAGCACATCGTATGCAGCGCCGACGGCAACAGCGGGAAAGATGTACTACTACGTCGTGGTGTCGAACACGAACAGCAGCGCGACGGGCAGCCAAACGGCGACGGCGACGAGTAGTGCGGTGTCGGTAACGGTGAACGCGCTGATGAACGCGGCGACTCCGAGCATCGGCACGCAACCGACGGGAGCAACGGTGAACGAAGGAGCCAGCAGTCCGAGCTTGAGCGTAGCAGCGACGGTGAGCGACAGTGGAACGTTGAGCTACCAGTGGTACAGCAACACGAGCAGCAGCAATAGCGGCGGTAACGCGATCAGCGGCGCAACGAGCACATCGTATGCAGCGCCGACGGCAACAGCGGGAACGACATACTACTATGTCGTGGTGTCGAACACGAACAGCAGCGCGACGGGCAGCCAAACGGCGACGGCGACGAGTAGTGCGGTGTCGGTAACGGTGAACGCGCTGACGAACGCGGCAACGCCGAGCATCGGCATGCAGCCGACGGGCGCAACGGCGAACGAAGGCGCCAGCAATCCGACCTTGAGTGTAGCAGCGACGGTGAGCGATAGCGGAACGCTGAGCTACCAGTGGTACAGCAGCACGACCAGCAGCAATAACGGCGGCACCTCAATCAGCGGCGCAACGAGTGCATCGTACGCAGCGCCGACGTTAGCGACGGGAACGACGTACTACTATGTCGTCGTGACGAATACGAACAGCAGCGTGACGGGCAGCCAAACGGCGATGGCAACGAGCAGCGCGGTGGCTGTAACAGTGAACGCATTGATCAATGCGGCAACGCCGAGCGTCGGCACGCAGCCGACGGGCGCAACGGTGAACGAAGGCGCCAGCAATCCGACCTTGAGTGTAGCAGCGACGGTGGGCGATAGCGGAACGCTGAGCTACCAGTGGTACAGCAACACGAGCAGCAGCAATAGCGGCGGCACAGCGATCAACGGCGCTACGAGCACATCGTATGCAGCGCCGACGTTAGCGGCGGGAACGACGTACTACTACGTCGTCGTTACGAACACGAACAGCAGCGCGACGGGCAGCCAAACGGCGACGGCGACGAGTAGTGCGGTGGCTGTAACGGTGAACGCGCTGATGAACGCGGCGACTCCGAGCATCGGCACGCAACCGACGGGAGCAACGGTGAACGAAGGAGCCAGCAGTCCGAGCTTGAGCGTAGCAGCGACGGTGAGCGACAGTGGAACGTTGAGCTACCAGTGGTACAGCAACGCGAGCAGCAGCAATAGCGGCGGTGCAGCGATCAGCGGGGCAACGAGCGCATCGTATGCAGCGCCGACGTTAGCGACGGGAACGACGTACTACTACGTCGTCATGACGAATACGAACAGCAGCGCGACGGGCAGCCAAACGGCGACGGCGGCGAGCAGCGTGGTGGCTGTAATAGTGAACGCGCTGACGAACGCGGCCACACCGAGCATTGGCATGCAACCGACGGGCGCAACGGTGAACGAAGGCGCCTGCAGTCCGAGTTTGAGCGTAACAGCGACGGTTAGCGACAGCGGAACGCTGAGCTACCAGTGGTACAACAACACGACTAGCAGCTATAGTGGCGGCACAGCGATTATCGGAGCAACGAACGCATCGTACTCAGCGCCGACGTTAGCGACGGGAACGACATATTACTACGTCGTGGTGACGAACACGAACAGCGGCGCAACGGGCAGCCAAACGGCCACGGTAACAAGCAGCCTAGCCAAGTTGTCAGTCAACGCGGCAAATTCTTCAGCACCTTCAGCACCTACGGGGCTTACAGCAATAGCTGGGAATGGGCAAGTTGCGTTAACTTGGAATGGTTTATCTGAAACAGTTATCTATAGTGTCTATAAGGGAACAGCTTCCGGTTCCTATGACTTAACCCCCATAGCGACGGTGAGCGGCGCGACCTACAGCTACACGGCAACGAGCCTGACGAACGGCACGACCTATTATTTCGCGGTAGAGGCGAGCAACGTAAAAGGAAACAGCGGCTACTCGAACGAAGTCATCGCAACACCGCAAGCCACAGCACCGAGCGCATCCAGTAATGCGAATCTGAGCAGCATAGCAGCATCAGGACTTACGTTGAGTCCATCATTTGATACGAGGACATTTTCCTACACAGCGAGTGTGGCGAATGGTGTAACGTTGTTGACAGTGACGCCTACAATATCGGATAGCAACGCGACAGTGAAGGTGAACGGAACGGCAATGACGAGCGGTCAAGCGTCGGGGGCGATCAGCCTGAACGTGGGTAACAATCCGATCTACGTAGCAGTGACGGCTCAAGACGGAAAGACCATACAGATCTACACCGTGATCGTGACTAGAGCCGAAGCGATAACGGCCAGTTCTACTGCACCGATTCAGGTGACGACTAAACCTGTATCCATTATCGTCCCTGCGAGTGTAACGAATGCCGAGATTGCGGTCGCAACGACAACGGCAGGATCAAACAAAGAAGCGACGCTCCCGTTAGTGGAAGTACATGCGGCTACCACTCTGGGCAATGTTATTGTAAAGATTCCTGACGGAACGAAAATTACAGCTCCCGCCAATTGGGATGGCACGATCAAGCTGCCGCAAGTGCAAAGCAACAGCATTGTAACGGTCCCTAGCGGCAATGTGAGCACCGTCATTGAAGTCGGATCGACGGATGTATCGTTAACGTTCGATAAGGCGGTGCGTTTGCTCTTCCCGGGCCAAAAGGGCAAACGGGTTGGTTTTGTACGAAATGGCGTATTTACCGAAATCGCGGATACGGAGATGGTATCCGCAGATACCCAATCAGTGGCAGACAGCGAAATTGACGCAGGAAGAGAAGCCAAAATAACAGTGGGCAATGACCTAGTGGTTTGGACGAAACACTTTACCCAATTTGTCATCTATACGACTATGAGGACAACCGTAACCAGCGGTGGCGGCATCGGTGCAACTAACTCCGCAACGATTGCGGCCGCCAGCGGCGGAACGGTAACGTTGAACGGAGCTACCATCGAAGTTCCGGCCGGAGCGATGGCTAGCAACATTCAAGTTACGGTAGATAAAGTGAACGATACCTCGATCCTGCCCGAATAGAACGCTTTGCAATTGGTCAGCGAGGTTTACGAGATTAAGAAAGACAAGGTTGGCGACTTTAGCAAGCCGGTCGTTATTACACTACCTTTCGACAAGACGAAGGTGGACTTTGCGAAGTCGACGGCAGGCGTATATTGGCTGAACGAAAAAACCCATAAATGGGTGCCACTCGACAGCCTGAAAGTCGACGAAGCGAACGGGACAGCATTCGGATCGGTGAGCCATTTTACGAAATTCGCCGTTCTGGCATCGGATAAAGCGAAGATCGCGCAGCCGCAAACGAACGAAGCGGACTTTGCCGATATCAAAGGACATTGGTCCGAAGCGAACGTGCGGGAACTGGTGAAGCTCGGCGCGATTAACGGCTATGCGAACAACACGTTTAAGCCGAATGCGAACATTACACGAGCGGAATTCGTGACTGTCATCGTCAAAGCATTCCAAGTTAGGGCGCAAGACGGCAAAACTTTTGCCGATACGGAATACCACTGGGCGAAGAGCTCAATTGCGACTGCCGCAGCGACAGGCATTGTTGCCGGGTATAGTGACAACAGTTTCGGGCCGGACGATCTCATTACCCGCGAGCAAATGGCGGCGATCGTCGTTCGCGCCGCCAAGCTGGCTGCGACAGACAAGAGCGTCAGCTTCCCGGACAGCGCAGATATATCCGACTGGGCGCGTACGGCTCTTGCAACGGCGGCAGCCAAGGGCTTGATCAACGGTTATGGAGACGGCACAGTGAAACCGAAAGTGAACACGACCCGCGCCGAAGCGGTCACGGTCATTCTCAGAGCTTTACAAGCGAAACCTTAATGGTTCTGATACGGGGCTGCTGCCGCAGAGCGCCAAACTGATCGGCAGCAAAAATTTCAGATAAACGCACGGAATAGGGACTATCCGCAGGCGTAATGATTGCCGGAGGATAGTCCCTTTTTTTTGCTATAAATCAAATGTTCTTATTGTATTTTTCAATTTTTGAATTTTAGTAATTGACCAATCAATAACAACGTGATAAGATAAGTTCAAGTTAGTAATTAATCAATCACAAATTAAAAATACGAAATGAGGCTGACGAAAATGGAAAAAGCGATTGTAATTGGAGCAACAGGCGGGACAGGAGCAGCAATCACAGAAGAACTTATCAAACGGGGGGTATGTACCATTGCTTTTGGACGTTCACGCCAGAAATTGGAACAGTTTGCTGAAAAACTTGGAAATCCTAAGCATTTGACGCTCGCCTTTGGAGATGCAATGAATCCTGACGACATTGTAGCCCAAGCAGGCGGTGCTGACGTATTGTTCCATTGTGCGAACGTACCTTATAACGAGATGGTAAACAAACTGATTCCGCTAGGCGAATCCGTGATGGAGGCGGCAGAACGACTTGCAATTAAAGTAGTAGCGATTGATGGGATCTATCCTTACGGGAAAAAACAGATGGATCTTGTCACGGAAGAACATCCAAAGGAGCCTCATACGATAAAAGGAAAAGTACGCCTGGACTACGAACGGATGTTGTTCAGTAATCGATGGACTAAGGCGAAAGTAATGATTGTTCGTTTGCCCGATTATTATGGCCCTACAGCTAATGAAGCCTCGTATTTAGGTTCGACCCTGGAAGCGATAGCTGCTGGCAAAATGGCTTTTTTCGTCGGCAACATGCATGTTCCCCGCGAATTCGTTTATTTACCGGATGCAGCTGTGATGGTTGCTGAGCTGGCAGGCAAAGACCTCGCATATGGACAGAACTGGAATATACCGGGCGCTGGGCTTATATCGGGGCGAGAGATCGTACGGATTGCACAAACGGCAAGCGGCCAAGTCAAACCGGTGATTCCGCTGAAAAAATTAGGTTTATCATTGATAGGTATGAGTGTGCCCGTGATGAAAGAAGTCGTCGAGATGCTTTATTTAACCGAAGAGCCGCTGACTCTAAGCGGAGAAAAATACAAACGGTTGATAGGACCGATCACCGCGACGCCATTCCAGCAGGGGATTACTTCGACTGTTTTGGCCTTGCAGGAGAGTAAGGCATCTTTCGCACACTAATAAGTGATCAATCAATTACACTGAGGAGATGAAATAGGATGTTTAGATCGTTTAATTTAAAAACATTCACGATGAGCTTTCTTTTACTGATAATTATTCTGATTGGTGGGATCATTTTTGAGAGTCCCTTTGATGATTCCCAACGGGCCACCATCGATGTCGACCGAAACGCCCAGGTCATCGTCGACCTTTCCATCGAAATTAACGCTCCACAAGAGACCGTATGGCGGATACAGACTGGCATCGACCAGTGGCCAACTTGGCAGAAAAATGTCTCACAGGCACGGTTATCCGGTCCAATCACGGTGGGAAGTACCTTTCAGTGGGAGACGCATGGGCTATCCATCGTCTCCACCATCCGCGAGGTCGATCCCATGCGGCGCATCGTTTGGGGCGGGCCAGCACAAGGCATCGAAGGCGTCCACGTCTGGACCATCACTCCCACCCTCAAAGGAGTTGTCGTGCACACCACGGAGTCCTGGGACGGTCCGCCAGTTGCAGCCGACCCCGATGGCATGCGCGCGGCACTCACGTCCTCGCTCGAAGCCTGGCTTACCGACCTCAAGATGACTGCCGAGGCGGGGACTTCCGTACAGTAAGAAGCCGCATTCTGATGGTCCGTTTATACGAAACATAGGATGTGCTTACTTGGCCTTGGGGCAAAAAACCTAATCTTAATGAGACATACTGTCATGCAGTATGTCTTTTGTGCGCTTGATAGAAGGGATGCTTTAATGTCTCAGCGAATTAATGGAATTAAATTGAAACATCTGAATTCATCGATTAGGTAGGAGGAGTCATTATGATTTCCGTATTCGTTTACGGAACATTGCTTGCGGGAGAGAGTAATCATCATGTTGCTGCACCTTTTTTAATCTCCATACAACCGGGTACGATATTTGGTCGTCTATATGATGTAGGCCCATATCCAGCTCTTACTCTTACGGAAGGGGATCATAAAGTGATTGGCGAGTGGTTCGAAGTAACAGAGGAAGGGCTGCAAGCAATGGATATTCTGGAGGGGTACAACGGTCCCGGTGCCTCTAATGAGTATGAAAGAGTGTGGGTCAGCGATGTAAATGGCTTGCGTGAAGGCTGGGTTTATATCTGGGAAACCATTAGCGGGCTCAAAGAGATTAACAGCTCCTCATGGAGAGCCTATTCAGCCCAAAAAAACAAGTGAAAAGTTCGGTTTATTTCGACAAATTTCTATCCTGCTAGAATGCATGATGCTATAATTAAGTTAATCTATTTAGGCTGAGGAGAACGCAATGTCTATTTTTAAAATATTACTTGCAGATGACGAAATCGCGCTACGTTTTCTGCTTACTGAAACTCTTTCTGATGAAGGTTATGCCATCTCGGAAGTTGAAGATGGTCAACAAGCGATGGAGCAATTGCAAAAAGAAACCTACGATCTGATCATACTTGATTATATGATGCCGGAGCGGACGGGTGTTGAAGTCTGTGATTGGCTGCGGCATAGCGATAATGCCAATCGGGATATACCGGTAATTTTGTTGACGGCTAAAGCCTTGGATAAGGACAAAGAAAAAGCCAAAGCAGCAGG
Source organism: Paenibacillus sp. J31P190 (assembly GCF_059692075.1). Lineage (NCBI taxonomy): Bacteria > Bacillati > Bacillota > Bacilli > Caryophanales > Paenibacillaceae > Paenibacillus > Paenibacillus sp. J31P190. The sequence continues at coordinate 132,273 of NZ_JCAUAS010000019.1, forward strand.
CGTAACCACCTATATTGTTAAACCATTCAGCCCTCTTCAATTAATAGATACGGTCGGACAATTATTACAACGTTAATTCGAACTATATAGAGATTGAGATTATTTTATATATAAAAAAGGGTGATTGGCTGTCATGAGTTATACGAACCTAGAGGGGTTGAAGGACTCCAAGTCAGAATCGGATAGAGATGCAAGAATTCTTAGACAAGGAAGAAAGCTGTTTATTCGTGAATTTGAAAAGCAGCTTAAACAGCTTAACTCGCTGCTTGATACGATCCAGATGGCGGCTGCAGCCGATGATTTAAAACAGTTTTATCGCATTGTACATACACTTAAAGGCAGTGCGCCTATTTTTGGTTATGTCCGGATCGGTAAGCTGGCTGAGGATATGGTTCGAGCCTGGGAATGGACGCAATCCATGGATAATGACGGAGAAGAACTGCTCTTGGCGATCAACCCGATTATTGAAAGTGCAGAACGCAGTATCATTTCACTTCGTGAAATGAATATGGAATATGATATTGGTATGACGGAAATCCAGATGGATGAACAGCAGGATCCTGGAGGCGGTTCTTTGCTTGGATCCATGAAGAGTCGATTGCTGCTTGTGGATGATGACGAGGTGCTGCGTACTTATTTGACCCGTCGTCTTCAACTCGATGATTGTATTGTTGATGAGGCAGCCGATGTGGAGAGCGCGATGAAATTATTACGTGAACATACGTATGATTTAGTGACGCTGGATCTTATGATGCATCCTCAGTCTGGCTATGAGCTTTTTGAATTTCTCAAAGAGGATCCGACATTGAAATGGTTACCGCTTATTGTATTGTCGGGTCGTAACGATTTGAATGATAAAGTCCGCTGTTTTCACTTGGGAGCCGATGATTATGTGACGAAGCCATTTCAGTATGAGGAATTGGCCGCAAGAATCTATGGACTGCTCAAGAGGACCAAAAATTTCGAGCAGCTAGCCTTCCGTGATCCGCTTACCGGGGTGTTCAACCGGCGCTATTTTGATCTTCAGATTGGTATGGAATTGCAGCGTATTGAGCGTTATCCGGCACCAATCTCACTTGTTTTTATAGATATTGATTGCTTTAAACGGATCAATGATACTTATGGGCATCACGTAGGAGACTTGGTGCTCCAAGGCTTAGCTCATTTGCTTCAAGTGAACTTGCGTTCGACAGACCTGCTTGCACGTTTTGGCGGCGAAGAGTTCGTTATTGCTCTTCCGAATACAACGGTGGAACAAGCAATTGCAACCATGCAGTCTATACTTAATAAAGTGCGTTTAAATGCTGTTGCACAGTATGAGGGCCAAACCTTCTCTGTCACCTTCTCTGCAGGCGTTGCAGAGTGGCATGAGGGGATGACGGTTGCGGAATGGGTGGCTAAGGCTGACGATGCGATGTATCAAGCTAAGCAACAAGGCAGGGATAGGATTGTTAGCGCTTTGGTTGAGGAGGAAGAAAAAGAGCTTCGTAAGTTGGCTGCCAGTTCTCACATTGACAAGAAAAATCTGCTCATCGTGGATGATGATCCGATTTTACGAGCGATTCTCACCTCACATTTAGAGCATTTACCTATTACTATTACTCATGCTTCCGATGGTGAAATCGCACTCGGCTTGCTGCTCGACAATACCTATGATGCTTGTATTCTCGATGGTATGATGCCGAAGCTGGATGGGTTCTCATTGTTGTCGCAAATAAAGAAGGATCCGCGTCTAACCGTTCGGGACATGAAGGTACTTATGCTTTCAGGCAAGAAGAAGGAAGATGATCTAGCTAAAGGCTTTCAAATGGGAGCTGACGACTATATGACGAAGCCTTTCTCGCTCGTTGAGTTGGAAGTTCGCGTGAGACAGTTAATGAACTTAGTGTGATAAATTGCATATAAAACTCAAGGCTGCTTCTGCCAAATATAAACGAGTGTTGGAAGATAAACCGAGAGCGGCAGCTCCCGTAGGTCTTCTGCCAAGGGCCGCGGCTGCTGAATAAACTCACTGCCTTTTATATGAATAGAAGATTTATCATGAAGTAGAGGAGTTGCTAATCGGCGGCTCCTTTTTTTGTTTACTAGAGGACTTATGCGATGGAATAAAAAACCGATAATCATTTTGAATAATAAATGTTATAATCAAACTCGTCTGTGTATAAAAACGGTCAGTTCATTATCCTGTGTGTTTAGTTAGAGTGAAAAAGGAAGGTTAAGGAAGAATGATATGCATAATTGGTCAAAGGCACTAAATCTCAGAACTCCTTTTAAAATCTCTTTGGTCTACATGCTTGTAGGAAGTCTATGGATTATCTTGTCCGATAGAGTTATGGACATTCTTAACTTATCAGGGGCAATCACTATTCATTCAACTAAGGGTCTTTTTTATGTATTACTTACGGCATTGGTTCTATACTGGTGGGTATCACGTTTGAAGAAAGCCCTTACAGAAAGCGATGAACGTTACCGAATACTTGTAGAACACTCACCAGAACCGTTAGTTGTTCACAGTAAAGGGAAAATAGTCTATATCAATCCTGCCGGTGCCGAAATATTTGGGGCAGCTAGCCCAGAGGAACTTATTGGTTTTCCCATAATGAATTTGGTTCATCCCGATTATATAGACATTGCGAAGGAACGAATTCGGTTGATCGAAGAGGAGAGAGTTCCGACAGCTCCCATTGAGCAAAAATTTCTTCGTGTCGATCGTCTAGTTATTGATGTGGAGGTCAGAGCGGTACCTATTACCTACTTAGGTAAACCGGCCGTACAGCTTATATGTAAGGATATCACTGAGCGTAAACGAGCAAGGCGTATGCTGGAAGAGAGAGAGCAGAGTTATAAGTCCCTTGTTGAAAATAACCCCGATGCTATATTTGAATTAGATCTAAATGGAAGAATACTTAATATGAATACAGCTACGGAAAGGATTACGGGCTATCAGCAGGAAGAGCTGCTGCAACAATCCTTTTGTCATTTGATGGTAGGCGAAGATCACCTTAGGGCATCAAATGTGTTTGAAGCGTCGGCAAAAGGTGAGTCAAACAACATCGAAGTGACCATTACTAATAAACGTGGCTACTCTGTCGAATTAAATTTAAAGACGGTTCCTATTATTATAAATGATAAGATCGATGGTGTTTATGGCATTGCAAAAGATATCACCGAACGTAAAAGGACAGATGAGCTTCTGATTAAATCAGAAAAGCTCTTAGTGGTGGGGCAGCTAGCCGCCGGAGTTGCTCACGAGATTCGAAATCCATTAACTTCACTTAGAGGATTTGTTCAATTATTACAAACCAAAACGGATAATTATGATGAGTATTTTCAAATCATGTTGACTGAATTAGACCGAATTAATTATATCGTGAGCGAGTTTTTGGTTATTGCTAAGCCGCAGGCCGTGTGTTTTGAGATGAAGGATGTTCGTAAAATTCTTCATGATGTGATCTCGTTGCTTGACACACAAGCCATTCTTAGCGATGTGCAAATCCATACGACGTTTGATTCGGACATTCCGTTAATCAATTGTGAAGAAAATCAAATCAAACAGGTCGTTATTAATATTCTTAAAAATGCGATCGAAGCGATGACAGAAGGCGGTATGATCGAAATTATTATGAAAGTAGACGACAATAAACTCGTTATTCGGTTCATTGATCAGGGGTGTGGAATTTCTGAAGAACGAATAGCGATGCTAGGAGAACCTTTTTATACAACAAAAGAAAAAGGGACCGGATTAGGATTAATGGTAAGCCAAAAAATCATTGAAGCCCATCACGGGAGTCTTCATATAAAGAGTCAGATCGATATAGGAACAACGGTTGATCTTATTTTACCTTTAGATCCCAAATAGAGATGCTTGCGCTTATGAACTCCTGAAGAGGAGTTTATTTTTTTCTGAAAAAAGTCGATGACTTGACAAACAAATTAGCCTAAAGTTAGCATAGTGTTATTACGATTGGAAGTTAAGAAGAATTGGAAATGATTCACACCAAAGGAGGAACGATCATGTACCAGGGAGACGAACAAAGCCAGCTTGATTTAAGATTATTCCGAATCTGGAGCAAAGCTTCCAAAGCTATTGCTGATAATACCAAACGAGATATCGAAAGTCATGGAATCAGTCCGGACCATTTTATGATTCTAGAGCTTCTCTATAACAAAGGACCACACCCTATTCAAAGGATTAGTGAAATATTTAGTATTCCAAGCGGGAGTATTACCTATGTGGTAGATAAGCTTGAACAGAAAGATTATGTAAAACGACAATCGAGTCCTACGGATAGAAGAACTTCCATTGTCGCCATTACTGAGAAGGGTGATACTTTATTTAACGAGATTTTCCCGAAACATGCAGGCGTTATATCTGAGAATTTATCCTTTATAAGCAACGAGGAAAAACTTCAGATGATCGATTTATTAAAGAAACTGGGGTTTGGAGCACAAGAACTCAGTAAGAAATAGATAAGACAATATCAATCAAATTCAAGTTATCCAGGCGTTGCTGGATAGCTTTTTTTATTTAAATGCCTTGTTGAAAATGATTGACAAATAAATATCCTAATGTTAGTATATATTATAATAATATTAGGATATCTTATTATAGTTTATCTGTAATTAGGTAAAAAAAGGGGAGAGTTAGATGAATACAGTATCTATTATTATTCAAATCATTTTAGCACTGGGGTTTCTGATGTTCGGAGCCTTGAAGCTCGGTTCAAAGCAAATGGTGGATGAATTTACACGTTACGGGATGCCTCAGTGGTTCAGAGTCATCACTGGCTTGCTCGAAATTGCCGGTGCCGCACTCCTGGTTGCAGGAATTTGGAACAACAGTCTTGTTGCTATTGGCGGATGGCTATTAGCCGTTATTATGGTTGGAGCGGTCATAACGCATCTACGTATTAAGGATCCTGTATCTAAAATAGGCATGCCCGTTATTTTAATTATCCTTACTCTGGTTGTCTTGTTTATAAAATGAGAAGCGTTGCTATAACGTTCGAACTAATAAAATGCCGGGTCCTGTTCAACAGGACCCGGCATTTTAATTGTTATTTTACTTATACCCACTCGCCTTTTGCTGTGTATATCGTTTTACCGCCGATTTGAATAGAGATGTGGTCTTCCCTCTGAGATGCTCGATGATACAGAATGGAAGGACGCATGATTTCAAAGCCTTGCTCGACGCTGATATCGATAGACTCATTGCCGAAATAGCGATATTTGATCAAATATCCAGCCAAATCGCCATTGGCACTACCGGTAGCCGGATCTTCGGGCGCACCATAGTAGTCACCGAACACCCTTGCATTTAAAGAGTTGCCTGCCTGATAAGTCTCTGGACAAAAGACTAAAATCATTTTAGCTGAAAGCGGCTCAATGAGTTGGAAATATAGATCAAGATTCACCTTACAGCGCTGTACGTCTTTCAAGCTTTTTAGAGGGACAATAAGGGCTGGCAGCCCAGTGGAAACCTCTTGAATCGGATACCGCGGATCAATGGACGAAGCTGGAATTCCTAAAACAGCTGCGATCGTATCTAGATCGATAATTTCTCCAAATATAGGCGGCTTCTGCTGCATCCAAGCCATACCGGGGTTTTTCTCGTCAAAAGTGACTGGTATTTGACCGATTTTTAAGTTAAGCACAATTTGCTGGACAGGATGTCCTATGATATCTTTTTGAATGATGTAGGCTGTTCCCAAAGTCGGATGACCAGCGAACTCTACCTCTTCTTTCGGGGTGAAGATACGCACATCATATCCGCCATTAACAGACCCTTCCGACAGGATAAACGTTGTTTCGGAGAAGTTCATCTCGCGAGTAATGGCCAGCATTTCCTCAGTGGATAGGTGGGCAGTATGACGGAATACGGCGAGCTGATTGCCTTCATATTTATGCTCGGCAAATACATCAACAATCGAAAAAGATAATGGTTGTATAGACATGACATGATCCCACTCCTATGAATGAATTGATAGATGAATACACCTTACCATATTGTGTTTAATTTGCGAATTCGCTCCGGGTAAGGTTTGCGGCAGAGCAGCTTTCTGCTAGAGTAAGGGTATAGGAAATGTTACACGAAAAGGAGTGGGGCGGATGTCTGACAAAGAAAATCTGGTACGCTTCGGTATCTCCATGCCGCAATCTCTCATAGAGCAATATGACCGGCTCATTGCCTTGCAGGGCTATGATAATCGCTCTGAAGCAATTCGTGATCTTACGCGCAAAGCGCTATTGACGTCTAGCAGCATGCAGCCCGACGAAACCGTTGCCGGAACGATCGTAATGGTGTATGACCATCATATTCGCGATTTGCCGATTACCTTGATGGAGCTTCAACATGATTACCACCATGCGATTATTTCTACGATGCATATCCATTTAAACCATCAGCAATGCTTGGAAATATTAGTTGTTCGCGGTAAGGTGCAGAAGCTTAGAGAGCTTCAACAGCGAATACAAGTACTCAAAGGTGTAGGTTATGCGGAGCTGTCTGTTACTCATGTGGACGAGCATGGGCACTCGCATGAGCCTCCTCATTCTCATTTGTAGAATTCGTAGTTGTCATGTTTTTTTGTTAAAATTAGGGCACGGAGGTGCGATATGTCAGTTAAAAAATGGTTCAGTATAGAAGAGGCAAATGAAATGCTGCCGTTTGTTGATCAGGAATTGAAGAAAATGCAAGCATTGAAGCACAATTTTGAGGAAAAATATACAGAGCTCCGTATAAAGAAAAATGAGCATGCTGAGAAACCCGGCTCTGAGAAGGATCCGTTTTTCGTTATGGAAGCAGAGCTGGAATTCCTTCAAATCGAAGCGCGCGGGCTTATTCATAATTTTCAGCTTACGGGTGTAGAGCTCAAGGATATAGATACAGGTCTTGTCGATTTTCCCGCGTTGATGGAAGGACAAGAAGTATTGCTTTGTTGGAAACAGGGAGAGGATAGAATTCGTTATTACCATGGCAAACAGGATGGATTTGCTGGGCGTAAACCGATTTCGGAATAGAGGAATATATGATGCATAGATCTTTACGTTATACGGCCAAACGCTTGTTGTTCATACCTTCATTGCTCGTATGCATGTTCGCTTTAATTCTCTTGAGCACAGTAGTTGTCCCTCAGACAGTCTCTGCTCATGCGTCATTAGTACAGGCCCAACCTGAAGCGGGCACCAAGCTTGAAAGCTCGCCTCCCCAAGTAGCCGTTACATTTAATGAACAGCTAGATGCAGGACTTTTTTATATCAAAGTATTGGATCATAACGGTGACGAAATTACAAGTAATAAAGCTTATTTGAACAAAGAGCAGACAGGAATAATTCTTGATCTGCCGAAATTAACCGAGGGCTTTTATTTGATCAGCTATCACGTCATTTCGGCGGATGGACACCCTGTTGCAGGGAGTTACCCGATAACGATTGGCAATCCACCGCAAGAAGAAGCTCTCGATCTACCTTCCGCAAATGGTGGGCACAATCATGGAACAGGTCAGTTAACAACGAAAGATATCCTGCAATATGCGTCTCGCGGACTGTGGTATTTGATGTTGTTGACGTTGACTGGTTGGGTTATCTGGTTAAGGTTGTTGGGAGCAGGAGGGGCCGATACCCGAAAAGTACTATCAGCTTGGACTCTCAATCTGCAGCGCGCACAATTAGTAGCTCTATTGCTGCTCATTTTCACGCACATCGAAGCTCTACTTGGTGGCGGTGGGGTGGAAGAGATATGGAAGCTATTTAGTGCAACGACTATCGGTATTTCCTGGGCGCTTATGCTAGTGCTGTCCTTCCTTGGATTTGTACTTGTCGGTAGGGTAAAGTGGCTTGATTTATTATGGCCTTTGTGTTTTCTAGGGGTGAAAAGCTTTAGCGGTCACGCGGCTTCGTTTACTCCTTTATGGGCAACAATCGGGCTGGATTTTATTCACTTGGTTGGCGCGGCCTGTTGGGTTGGGGGCTTAGTGCTGCTCTATGCAAAATGGCGTCAGAAAAGTGATGATGTCAGTTCCTATATGAAACAATTTTCGAGAATGGCTTTGATCTCCATCCTTGTACTTACCTTATCCGGATCTTTATCTATCTTGTTATTCCTGCCAAACTTATGTTATTTGCTTTACACATCGTGGGGAATATTGCTGCTTGTGAAAATTGGTGCTGTTGCACTTGTTGTACTCATAGGTTTTATTATTCGGATCTATTTGCGCAAACAAAAGGTTAAACAATCAGTTCTCTGGATAAAGGTTGATCTTACCTTTATGGTTATTATCGTGCTGCTGGTAGGGCTCATCACATATATGGCGCCAATTCCTGTCAACGAGCCGCTAGAGTGGCATCAGATGGGTGAAAAGGTGCACGTATCTGCTGAGATTACGCCTAAAATCCAGGGAACCAATACCTTTGTTGCAAAAGTATTTCTTCCAGAAAAAGCTGGGAAACCGAAGCAAGTGCTCATGCTGCTTCATTATTTAGACGATAAAGAAATGGCTCCTATTTCTGTGCCAGTAACCATGTACGAGGATAACAAACAAGAAGAGTCTTATGGCTTTGCGAAATTCAGTTACAAAGCGCAAGGCGCATATCTGCCTTTCCGAGGCAATTGGGAACTAGAGATGCGTGTCATGGATGCGGATGATAATGAAACGGTGTACAACAAAGAATTCATGGTGTATTAACATGGTTTGAATATATGATGGTTGAAAGTGGGTGGCGATAATGGCATGGATTCAAGTACTCGATAAAGAAAATTTGTCGGTCAAATTTGATGACAAGGATGAGACGGCATTGCTAGAGATTAACGATGGCGGAATCTCGCCTAATTACGTAACCATTCGTTTAAATGAAACAGAGATTGATGATCTGATCGGGGCATTAAAACGTATTAAAGAAGCCCTCCAATAGCGATGGCTTGAGTGGGAGGAGGGGCACATTGTGCCCCTTTTTTGTGTTGACTCCCGTTTAGATAAACCCGCCATTGACGCGGATCGTTTGACCTGTTATCCATTGGGATTCTTCACTTGCCAAAAATAAGACAACACCTGATATATCGTTTGGCTCACCTATACGCCCGAAAGCGTTCAATTTGCGCATACCTTCAATTTGCTCTTCCGTTTTACCAGCAGTAAAAAGTTCTGTATTAACTGGACCGGGAGCTACTGCGTTAATCGTAATGCCTTTCGGGCCAAATTCCTTCGCGAGTTGGCGAGTGAACTGTTCAACAGCTCCTTTGGTACCGGCATAAACGCTGTAGGTCGGGAACATACTACCGAGGACAGAGGTTGAGAAGTTAATGATTCGGCCTTTATCACTTAAGTATTTGGCCGCTTGTTGGCAAGCAAAGAAGGTACCTTTGACGTTGACGTTAAACTGCTTGTCGAAATCTTCTTCTGTGATATTCACTATGGGCTTAGTGATCATGAGGCCTGCGTTATTAACAAGAATATCGACCTTACTATAGGCTTCAATCGTTTTCTGGAACATCAGTTCAATGTCCGATACGCGGCTGATATCAGCGTGAATGGCTGTGGCTATTCCACCGTTCTGTTCAATCCCATGAACGACCTCTGCAGCTTTTGCTGGATTGCTTGCATAGTTTACAACAACCTTGGCTCCGTTTCGAGCCAACTCCTCTGCGATTTCACGTCCCATTCCTCTTGATGCTCCTGTGACTATCGCTACTTTCCCTTCTAATTTCTTCTCCATGGTAATTCCTCCTCATAGGGGTTACTTAGATTCGTTGATTCAAATTTGGTTGATATTGATTTGATTATAACAGTTAAAATACAAAAATCAAGTGACAATATTGTATTTTTGTCATTAAATTAAACTGCCCATAAATAGGAGTGGTTGATAGTTTTCCATCAAGATAGGTAAGAAATAGCAGCTTTCCTTCTGACTCTATCCAAAACATGTATATCATGATATATTAATGGTATCGTATGATATAACATTAGGTTGGGTGCAGGGGGTAGGTAGCATTGTCAACAGATTCGAGACCCATTTATGAGCGAATATTCGAAACGCTGCGTGAAGAAATAATACAACGTAAATATAACGTTGGAGACCGCGTTCCTTCCGAGAAGGAACTGGCGGATGAATATAACGTGAGCCGGATTACGAGCAAAAAGGCACTGGAGATGCTGGCAGAAGAACGTCTCATCGTGCGTAAGCCAGGCAGAGGCTCTTTTGTCATGGAAGGAGGGGGTATTCCGTCTGAAGGTCCATCTACGGGCGAGAGAACCAAGCATACGCTGATTGGATTAGTTATAACGGATTTCGGGAATACCTTCGGTACGGAGATGATTTATGGCATGGAGCAGGCATCCGCTGAGCACGATAGCTTCCTGGTGCTGCGCAGATCGTTTGGTGTGCCTGAGAATGAAGAAAAAGCTATTCGATCGTTTCTTGAATTAGGCGTGGATGGCATTATTGTGTTTCCTGCACAAGGGGAGTTCTATAATGATGAACTTCTCAAGTTGGTCATACAACAATTTCCTTTAGTTCTGGTTGACCGTCATCTCAAAGGCGTAGCCGCGGCTTCGATTAGCACAGATAACATAACGGCTGCTCGCACGGGTGCTGACTATTTGCTTGATTTGGGGCATAAACAGATTTGCTTACTTACGCCGCCGCCAATGGATACAACAGCTATTGAGGATCGTATAGAAGGCTTCGTGCGAGCTCATGCGGAACGCGGGGTTATGGTTGACCGGTCGCTTTGGCTAGATGAAATCACCTCTACGCTGCCCAATTCTTTTCATTCACCTAATATTGATAAAGATATCGATATGATTAAGGAGCACCTGCGAAGCAATCCGCAAATTACCGCCTTGTTTGCTATGGAATATAATATTGCTCTATTGGCTAAGGCTGCTGTGGAACAAATGGGACTTCAGATACCCGAGGATATTTCAATTATTTGTTTTGATAGCCCTCCTACGACGCTTGGCAGCGGCTATCGTTTTACCCATCTGATCCAAGCGGAGGATGAAATCGGCAAGCTTGCTGTAGAGAATGTGCTAAAGCTGAAGCGAGGCGAGAAGGTTGCCAATAAAATAAGTCTGGAAGCAAAGCTAATTATCGGGGAGTCAACGGGACCCTCCAAATGATCGGTGAATAAATCATCATGGATATCGAAACTGAGACTGCTAATCTAGTAGTCTCTTTTTGATTGGTATATCAAACGATTTAAATGATATGTAAATAATATGATAAATATATATTGACATAATGTATACATACCAATATAATCGTAAATGTAAGCGGTTTATTTATCGGAAGAGAGAGGAGCAAACCCGATGACGAATGAGGCTAAGTTACCTGCATCAATGAGTAAACTCATTGAGCAAGTAAATAATGAATTACAGAAAGAACAACGGCCGAAGCTAGCTGCCATGTTCCGCGATTGCTTCTCCAACACGTATCAAACAACGCTTCAAAGCCTAGAGGACGGATCAACTTTCGTAATCACCGGTGATATACCGGCCATGTGGCTCCGTGACTCATCAGCTCAGGTTCGAGCTTATCTGCTTCTAGCGAATGAGGATTCCAGCTTGGCAGATATGATTGAAGGTGTGGTTAAGCGGCAGATGCAATATATTCAACTTGATCCGTATGCGAATGGCTTTAATATGGAGCCAACCAGCGCAGGTCATGGGCAGGACTTGACCCAAATGAGCCCATGGATCTGGGAGCGTAAATACGAAATCGATTCGCTATGTTATCCTATTCAGCTCAGTTATTTACTTTGGAGAGCAACAGGGAGAACCGCACATTTCAATGATGCCTACAAATCCGCTGTTCATACAATACTGAATCTTTGGCGGGTTGAACAAGATCATGAGACGAAGTCTCCTTATCGCTTCCAACGATTGAATTGTCCTCCAACAGACACGTTAACGAGAGATGGAAAGGGCAGTCCAGTTGGCTATACGGGGATGACATGGTCAGGTTTCCGCCCTAGCGACGATGCTTGTTCATACGGATATTTGATTCCAGCCAACATGTTTGCGGTTGTGGTGCTGGGTTATATCGCTGAAATCTCAGAGCAGGTGTGGCAGGATGCCAGTCTTAGCCGTGAATCGCTTAAGCTGGCCGCTGAGATTAAACAGGGAATAGAAGCATTCGGAACGATCGAGCATCCCAAGCTCGGTACGATGTTTGCTTATGAAACAGATGGACTTGGCAACTTCAATCTGATGGATGATGCCAACGTGCCCAGCTTGCTCTCGATTCCTTACTTGGGATATGTCGCCGAATCCGATCCTGTTTATCAGCATACACGCAGCTTTATACTTAGTGATGAAAATCCTTACTTTTATAAGGGGAAAGCGGCTCAGGGAATCGGCAGTCCGCATACGCCGGATCGCTACATCTGGCATATTTCCCTGGCGGTTCAAGGTCTTACTGCTTCAAGCCGGGAGGAAAAGCTGCGTATCCTTGATTTACTAGCCGACACCGATGCCGGAACGGGATTGATGCATGAGGGCTTCCACGTAGACGATCCGTCGCAGTATACGCGGCCATGGTTTTCTTGGGCGAACTCCATGTTCAGCGAGTTGGTGTTAGACGCGTGTGGCCTATCGATTAAGAAGCTGCTGAATGATCGCGTGAACGCATCACACTCATCTTAGGTTATACAGGGGGTGGAACCCCTTTTAACATAGCAACTGCACTTATAACGTTTACTTAAAAAGGGAGGAAAAAACATGAAAAAATGGATGACCGTTTTAACTGCTCTCTCACTCACGTTTAGTTTGGCAGCATGCAGCACAAAAACTGGCGGAGATCAACCGGCGGAAAGCAAGAAACCTGAGGCCACGACAGCAGCGGCAGCATCAACAGCTGCCACCAAAGGAGCACCGGTAGAAATTACGTTCTGGGGAGACTGGGGCGGAGAAGGTGAAAAGCAGTTTGTCATGATGGCAGATGCTTTTAATAAATCGCAAGACAAGATTAAAGTTAAATATGTTTTGCAGGAAGATATGATCACGAAGTTTCTAACTGCGGCTACTTCAGGAGGCTCACCAGATATTATGTTCTGGGACAGATGGCGGACTTCGCTGTATGCATCCAAGAACGTGCTTCACCCAATCGACGATTATTTGAAGAAAGACAATATTAACCGTGCTGATTATTACGATGAAGCCTTGAAGGAGCTTTCCTCTGGCGGTAAATTGTATGGTCTTCCTTTGACGGTTGATGCGCGCGCACTATTTTATAATAAGAAATTGTTTGCTGAGAAAGGACTACAACCTCCGAAAACTTGGGATGAGCTGGAAAACGCAGCTAAGCAGTTAACGGTATGGGAAGGCGATAAGCTGGTTCGTTCCGGTATGTCGATGCAGGATAATGGCCTGTTCAATATGTGGCTGCAGCAAGCAGGCGGTTCTATGATGACCAGCGATCTGAAGAAAACGAGTTTTAATAACGATCAAGGCAAGCAAGTATTGGATTTCTGGGATAAGTTGATCAATAAGGATAAGGTATATAAGGTTGGGTTTGAAAAAGGTCTTGGCGAAGGCACGGATGCTTTCGTGACCGGAAAAGTAGCTATGACCTATACAGGTCCATGGATGCTCTCGACGTATAAGAAATACGGCAAGGATCTTGATTTCGGTGTTGTTCCTCCTCCAGCTGGACCTGGCGGCGCCAAAGGAAGCGTAATGGGCGGCTTCGGTCTCGTGATTCCAGCGGGCTCCAAGCATAAAGACGAGGCATGGGAATTCGAGAAATGGTGGTTAGCGAATAAAGACAACACGCTGCTATGGGCAAAAACAAGCTTAAACCTGCCGGGCTTCAAACCGGCGCTGCAGGATCCGTTCTTCAAGGACGATCCGAACTGGAAGCCGTTCATGGATACACTCGAATTCGCGAAAATTCGTCCGCAGCATCCAGGATACTCGGTTATGGAAGGCGACGGTCTGATGCCGAATATTGAGCTATTCATTCAAGGTAAGCAGGATGCGGCAGCGACGCTCAAGAAGGGGCAAGAGCAAGGTGATAAGCTGCTCGATCAGAACGCAGCAGGGAAGTAACTAGAAATGTGAGGGAGGGTCATCCCTCCCTCTTTGTGGAAGGGGGAATTCTCTTGGCATCGATAACCAAGCTGGGTCGACATCAAGCTAGGATGGGTTATCTCTTTATTACGCCAACGATTTTGCTATTTATTATTTTTACGATTATTCCTGTCATCATGGCGTTCTATCTAAGCTTCACGAATTATGACATTGTGAGTAAAAACGATTTTGTTGGATTAGATAATTATAAGCGTCTGGCCGAAGATAACATCTTTTGGACGACGTTGAAGAACGTTTTGTTTTACTCTGTCCTTTATATTCCGCTGAATATTGCCATCTCTTTATCGATGGCCTTGCTGTTTATGCGCAGCCGCTTCGGCGTAAAGCTGTTTCGTACAGCCGGGTATTTGCCAACGTTAACCTCGGGCGTTGCTGCGGCCACGGTGTGGATATGGCTGCTAAATCCAGAATTCGGACTCGTGAACGATGTTCTGAGCAAGTTTGGAATCACTGGACCTTCATGGTTGGCTGAAATGCCTTACGCCATGCTGTCCATTGTGTTAGTGACCTTGTGGCAATCCGTTGGATCGAACATGATCATTTATTTAGCGGGACTTAACGGGGTTCCCGATCATCTGTATGAATCCGCAAAGCTGGATGGAGCTAATGCTTGGCAGTCCTTTCGCTATATCACTTGGCCAGTGCTGAGACCGACCACCTTTTTCGTAAGTACAATGGCTATCATTGGCGCGCTGCAGTTATTTGACCAGGCGTTCGTCTTGACCAAGGGCGGTCCCGCCAACTCGACGAAAACAACCGTGTATCACATTTATCAGCAGGGCTTCAATCAGCTTCAGATGGGCTATGCCGATGCCATGGCGTTTGCGCTGTCTATCATTATTCTAGTATTTTCGCTTATTAATATGAGACTAAACAAAGAGGAATCCGTGATCTAGGAGGGATGGAAAGTGAAACAACAATATTATTGGCAAACGACAATCCTGTATATCATTTCCATCGCCGTCTGCATCGTCATGGTCGTCCCGTTTGTATGGAGTCTTATCACTTCTATTCGTCCGGATGAAGAGATTTTCATGCTGCCGATTCAATGGATTCCCTCCAGCATAACGTTGGAGCATTATCGCAAGGCGTTTGAGCTCGTTCCATTTGCTCTGTATTTCTGGAATTCATTTTATCTTGCGTTTATGGGTGTGCTCTTCAACTTGCTTTTTGGCTCTTTAAGCGGCTATGCCTTCGCTAAGCTTCATTTCCGCGGAAGAGATATGATGTTCAAAATTCTGCTCGCTGCCATGATGATACCTGGTGTTGTGACGATGATCCCGCAATTTTTCGTGCTGAAGCACATTCCTTTCATGGGAGGAAATGATTGGCTGGGCGGTGGCGGCAACGGCTTGCTCAATTCATTTTGGGCAATTATTTTGCCAGGTGCGTCGGGATCCTTTGCGGTATTTTTTATGAGGCAATTTTTCGTTTCTTTACCTAGTGATTTGCAAGAAGTGGCTCGAATTGAAGGCAGTGGAGAGCTTCGTATTTTTTGGAATATTTATATTCCGCTTGCGAAGCCAGCGTTGGCTACACTCGGCATATTTACCTTTCAAGCAGGCTGGAACAGCTTTCTCGGTCCGCTCATTATGCTTAACGACCCTGCCAAGAAAACGATTCAGCTAGGCTTAGCTGCTTTTACTTATAACAAACAGGTCGATTTCGGCCCGTTGATGGCAGGTGCTTTAATTGCGGTAGTGCCGATACTGATCTTGTTCCTGCTGCTGCAGAAATATTTTGTGCAAGGAATTGCTTTTACAGGAACGAAAGGATAGTACGCAAGTCGGACAGATAGGTGAAGCGAATTGACAATTCGATTAAAAATGATCATAGTCCTGATGATTGTTGGGGTAGGCATCATCGTGGCTGCTAGTTGGGGAGTGGAGACAATGGACAATAACAATAAGATGACCGATGTGCAAGTGAGCACAAATAGAGAAACCTGGGAGCAACGTGCGGATCTAGCGCAAGCCGGGCTGCTGAAGCAATATTGGAATGGAAAGTTGAACTTATTCGATAATTTGTCGCCTTGCAACGATCTGTGCAATGAGAAATTCCATTATTGGTGGCAGGCTCATGGTGTAGATACGCTGGTGGACGCTTATACGAGAACTGGTGATGCGGCGTATAAGGGCTACTTGGCGAACATGTACCAGGGGATTTTGGACCGCAATGGCGGCGTATTGCCGAATGATTTCTACGATGATATGGAATGGTTGGCTCTAGCATGGCTCCGAGCTTATAACGCCACTGGGGAAGAGAAATACAAGGAAGCCGCGCTTGAGCTTTGGGAAGATATTAAGACGGGCTGGAACGAAGAGCAAGGCGGAGGCATTGCATGGCGTAAGCCGCAGCTTGATTATAAGAATACACCGGCGAATGCTCCAGCAGTCATTCTAGCTGCTAGATTATATAAGCAGTTCGGCAAGCCGGAGGATCTAGCTTGGGCGAAAAAGATTTACGATTGGCAGAAGGCCAATCTCGTTGATCCGGATACGGGCTTCGTCTGGGATGGGAAAAACCGTGAGGGAGACGGCAAGATTGATAAGAGCTGGGAATTCTCCTATTGCCAAGGTGTTTATATCGGAGCAGGGGTTGCGCTGCATCAGGCGACTGGCGATAAGAGCTATCTGGCGGATGCGGCTCGGACTGCTCAAGCATCGAAGCTCAGGCTGACAAGTCCGGTAACAGGCATGCTGCCTAGTGAAAGCAATGGAGACGGCGGTTTATTCAAAGGGATTTATGTCCGTTATTTGGCTGAACTCGTTCTAGCGGACCCTGGTCAGAAGGAGTCGCTTGAGCTTCTAGTAACGAATGCAGACAGTCTCTGGAAGTACGGGAGAGATGAGCAACGCGCAATGTTCAGTAAATCTTGGGCGGCAACGCCTGAGCCTGCTGAGGATTTGAGCGTGAATCTGAGCGGCGTTATGCTTCTGGAGCGTATGGCCGCGCTGGAGAAGCAAGGATTGTTGAAACAGAACTAATGAATTAAGATCAGGGGCAGCCGAAAATCTGCCCCTTTATTTTTAGGCATAGAGGAGTCGAGGGATAGATGAATGCGGCAGCGATGGCAGATCTACTGCAAGCGACTTTTCACAAGCTTTATTGGAATCCGGATACACAAATTATGAATCAATGGGACGATAGTTTAACGCTCAATCGCCCTGGCGAAAATTACTATTATTGGTGGCAAGCACATGCTGCGGATGTCATTCTTGACGGCTATGCGCGAGCGGGCAATGTGGCATATTTGAACCGATTAGAGCATCTGTTTCACGGCATTCTTCGCTCTAACGGAGGAACGTTTCGCCATCAATATTATGATGATATGCAGTGGATGGCGCTAGCTTGGCTAAGGGCTTACGACATGACAGGCGCTCAGATGTACTGGGAAAGCGTTGCCGACTTGTGGGAAGACATCCGAGGAGGATGGAATCAACATATGGGCGGAGGGATTGCTTGGCGAAAAAATCAGCTGGATTACAAGAACACGCCAGCTAACGCTCCAGCCG
The DNA here is from genome assembly GCF_059692075.1 of Paenibacillus sp. J31P190. Lineage (NCBI taxonomy): Bacteria > Bacillati > Bacillota > Bacilli > Caryophanales > Paenibacillaceae > Paenibacillus > Paenibacillus sp. J31P190. The sequence continues at coordinate 149,875 of NZ_JCAUAS010000019.1, forward strand.
CTATCCTAGCTGCACGCTTATTTCAACGATTTGGCGATGAAGCGGATTTAGCTTGGGCGCAAGAAATCTATGATTGGAACAAAAGGACATTAACCGACCCCGTTGACGGATTCGTGTGGGATGGCATCAATCGACTGGGCGACGAGAAGATAGATATGGACTGGCAGTTTACTTATTGTCAGGGTGTCTTCATTGGGGCCGGCCTCGAACTTTACACTTGCACAGGGAATTCAGTTTACCTGAAGGATGCCTGGCGAACGGCAACTGCGGTGAAGAACCGATTGTGCGATAGTGCTACTGGGATGCTGCCTGATGAAGGAATCGACGATACAGGTTTATTCAAAGGGATACTGATCAGGTATCTGCTGAATTTGACGGAGATTTACCCCGAATTTGAGCTGCCGGCTAAGCTTATTGAGCAAAATGCAATCACGCTTATGGAGCAAGGCATAGACAGCATCGGACGTGTCGGCACAGATTGGACAATGCCTCCTGAAGGCTCCATTCAGTTAAGTGTGATGCTAAGCGGTGTTATGTTACTGGAGGCGTATGCAACACTTCAAACAAAGTAGAGACAAATTGGTCTGAAGGGAGGTGAAATTTACAGTTTTGAAAGCGCATTCACGACGACTAATTTTAAATGAGAAAAGGAGTTGTTTTATGTGATCATGCAAAGAAGATCAGCTGTCAAATGGTTAAGTGTGAGTTTAGTATTGGCGCTCTTCCTTTCCGTATGGGGAGGTGCGAATCGTGCATCTGCTTTCACAGCATCGAATGCTGATGCAGCAATGAATTCATTAGTGAACGTGTTCTACGATGCTAACGCCAAATACTTCTATACGAACAGCGACCATCTCATACATGCTGCTCATGCTTATGGACCCGACGGAGGACTGTACACCGATTTCTGGTGGGAGGCTCAAATGTGGGAGACAGTCATGGATGCTTATCAGCGGACGGGAAACAGCACTTATCGCACTATGATTGATGATATTTATACCGGATTCAATGCAAAATATACGAATATGATTGATAACCAATTCAATGATGACCTTGGTTGGTGGGCGCTTGCTTGTCTGCGTGCATACGAAATTACCGGCACGCAGGAATATTTGAATCGAGGCTCCTTCCTCTTCGATCAAGTCTATGCTTACTGGGATACAACCTATTACGGAGGGGGCATCTGGTGGAGAAAGGATGCGACGAATCCGGCAATCAGCAGCAATGCTCAGAAAAATATGGCTACCAACGCTCCCATGGTGATGACGGCTATTAAACTAAAAAATGCCTATAATAACAACACTTATCTAACGAAAGCCCAGCAAATGTACACTTGGGTCAAAACGAAGCTGGTTAGTGGCAGCAAAGTCAATGATCACATGGAAGGCACTGGAGCTGGCATCGTCAAGGATTGGGATTTCACATACAACTACGGAACTTTTCTTGGGGCGGCGACCGCTTTATATGGGGTTACTGGTACGAGCAGCTACCTAACGGATGCGAACAATGCAGCTGGATATGTGATAGATAAAATGACTTCGGCTACTACCTTGATGTACGAAGGGGAGAATGATGCTCCCGGATTTAAAATGATCTTTGCCCGCAATCTGAATCAGCTTCGCATACAAGCAGGCCAATCGCAATACCTGAACTTTTTACAGCAAAATGCTACGCAAGCATGGAATCATCGAAGAACTTCAGACGCTATCATCGGAAGTGATTGGACGGCTCCTACCGGATCTGCCTATATCCAAAGCCTAACTGCTGCTGCGGGTGCATCTATTCTTCAGTTCGTTCCTTCGGACAATTATACGGGCAATATAGCAGGGAACGGTCTTTATGAAGCGGAAAATGCACAGCGCACCTTGGTTGGCGGTGTTGGCATGATCAACGAAAGCACACAGACCGGCTTTAATGGCAGGGGCTATGTCGCAGGCTGGAATACCAATGGAACATCGCTTAATTTCTATGTGAATCAAAATAGTGCGGGAACGAAGACGATTACGTTCCGATATGCAGCAGGTGCCGGCAATGCGAGCCGATACGTCAAAGTAAATGGTGTAGACGTGGCTGCCAATTTGAATTTTTCTGGAACTTCCGGCTGGAGCAGCTGGAACACCGTTTCTTTGACCATTTCCCTTCAAGCAGGATCGAATACGATTCAACTTGGTTATGACACCTCGAAAGGAAACAATAACTGGCTGAATATGGACCAACTATATGGCTTGTAGAGCTAAATTTATTTTAGTACGGAGGTTTTTTATGGGGAAATTCGCTCGGAAAAAAATTCGGTTTATCGTGCAAATCCTGCTCGCCTTCCTGCTCGCATTGCCTATTGTGCTGTCCGGCAGCATCGCTCCGCAAACAGCCTCTGCTTTAAATAATGGCTTATCGCCAACTCCGCCAATGGGCTGGAATAGCTGGAACTTCTATGCTTGTAACGTAGATGAAGTGAAAATTAAACAAGCGGCTGATACGATGGTAAGCAGCGGTATGCAGGCAGCCGGATACAAGTATATTGTGATCGATGATTGCTGGCAGACAGGTCGGACCAGCGACGGTACCATAATTGCCGATCCGGTCAAATTCCCAAGCGGGATGGCATCACTTGCGAGCTATGTGCATAGCAAAGGCTTAAAATTCGGTCTCTACACAGATGCTGGGTTCACTACTTGTGCTGGAAAACCGGGGATGTATTCACATGAGGTGCAGGATGCGAATACGTTTGCTTCCTGGGGCGTTGATTACGTCAAGATCGACTGGTGCGATAATGGGGGCATGGATCCGCAGACCAGGTATACGATCATCCGAGATGCACTGGCTAATTCGGGAAGACCCATCCTATTCAGCATTTGCAATTGGGGCATCAACAAACCATGGGTGTGGGGTGCGGCCACGGGCAATATGTGGAGGACAACGGATGATATCTTCGACTACTGGGATCGAGTAACTTGGATCATTGATCAGAACGCTCCGCTTGCCAATTTTGCGGGGCCTACGAAAGGCTGGAATGACACAGATATGCTCATGGTCGGTAATTATGGAACTGGCGCCGTCTTCGGCGGAGGCATGACGGATACGGAATACCGTTCGCATTTCTCGATGTGGACGATTATGGCTTCGCCGTTAATTGCGGGAAATAATTTAAGCGCGATGAGCCAATTTACCAAAGATACACTGATGAATTCTGAAGTGATTGCTGTAAATCAGGATGCGCTCGGCAGCCAAGGCATATTAGTAAGCGATCTCGGAGGTCTGCAGGTATACTCCAAAAAACTGCAGGCTAATGGGACGCGTGCGGTTGTGTTGTTTAATCGTTCCAGCGCGGCTGCGAACATGACGGTCAATTTCTCAAGCATTGGCCTGAATGCTACAGCTAGCGTAAGGGATTTATGGTCCAAGACCGAGAAGGGAACGTTCACCAACAGCTACACTGTAAATGTACCATCACATGGGACCGTTATGGTGAAATTGACGGGATCAGAAACGACGAGCGGTTCCTTTATCTCAGGTAAAACGTACCGAATCGTACCCAAATCGACGGGCTTATCCGTTGCCGTTGAAGCAGCTGCCCTAAACAATGGAGCGAAAATATTTCAATGGGATTACGGTACTGCGCAAAATGACCAATGGGTAATTACATCGACAACGGCAGGCTTTAATAAAATTATCAACGTGAAGAGCGGTAAGGCTATGGCTGTCAAAAACGCCTCCTTGATGGACGGTGAAGACGTGATCCAATGGGATTTCGGCTCGACCTTGAATGATCAGTGGGGAATTCAGGGCGTAGGCGGCGGTTATTTCAAAATTATTAACAGGCTATCCGGCAAGTCATTGAATGTAGCCGATAACTCGCTCATCGCTGGAGGAAAAATGATTCAATGGCCATATTCCGCCGCGGATAATATGACGTTCCAGTTGATACCGTTGAACTAACCAAAGTGTTTTTCTGACATTCCTCAGAAGTACCAGAAGTACCGGAAGTACCAGGAAAATACCCATATAGGCGAAAGAACCTTCCCGACTAATGGGAAGGTTCTTTTGAAGCTGTGTAAGCCAAGCCAAGCCATGACCATAGCAGAAGCCGAAACCGAAACCGAGGTTTAGCCCCTTTTAGCATGCTTAGTAAAAAGAAGATTTCTTCTGGGAAATCTAAGGATGTTGTATGTTGTGCAACAATTTAGCCTTTTTATAGACAATATAGATACTTTTGGCGGGAATTGTCGCATTTTTTACAACATTCGCGAGGAAAATGTAAATTAGCCCACGTAGAGTTGTACAACGTACAACAATATTACGGATAGCAAGTGTTTGTTAGGCATTACAAGTTGGTTTAACGAAATCTAAAATAAGCTCCAATTAAATTCCTGCGACAGCGTACCCAAAAGGTGAACGCCAGCTGTGCTGTTGCCTTTGCGGTTCAACGCGGGGCCGACCAACCCGATCCCGTATTGTCCAGGTACCATGGTCATAATGCTGCCAGACACGCCGCTTTTGGCGGGGAGCCCAACGTTCATGGCGAATTCACCAGAGGCGTTGTACATCCCACAGGTAAACATGAACGTCTTAGCGATCTGCACGAATCGCCGCGGTATAAGGCGTTGATTACGAATCGGATCTACGCCATTATGCGCTAGTACGAGGGCCATTCTAGCCAAGTCGGTACAACTGACTTCGACAGAACAATGGCTGAAATAGACGTGGAGAACGTCGTCAACCTCTCTATCCAGCACACCGTTGTCTTTCAGGAAGTAAGCTAATGATCGATTCCGGTGTGCGGTATCCGACTCAGATCGTAACACATTTTGATTGATTTCAAGTGAAGGATTATTGGCGATATCTCGGAAAAAATGGAGAATCCGTTCGACCTGCTCCCTAGGATCACTACCAGCAATCAAGGATGATATCGCAATTGCCCCAGCATTGATAAGCGGGTTAAAGGGGATGCCGGGCTCGACGAGTTCGAGCTTCAGCATCGAGTTGAAATCGTCTCCTGTAGGCTCCATGCCCACCTTGGAGAAAACAATCTCTTCACCGTTATCCATCAATGCCAAAATGAGTGTAAACACTTTCGAAATACTTTGTAAGGTAAACCGGAAATCAGATTCGCCGGCCACAGAGATATTTCCTTCAGTATCCATAATACAGATACCTAGAACATCGGCTGGAGCGTTAGCAAGTTCAGGAATGTAGGAAGCAACATGTCCGTCTGATGTATGTGCCTTGCTCTCCGTAACCCATTGAGGCAAGTGTTCTTTGAGTTGCTTCCATGTTTCTTCGTGTTGTATACGACTCATTCAGAAGTCATTCCTTCCTCGTTCTCTTAAGCTTTCCAAGCCTGTGGGTGGTTATCACTGATAAGCTCCGTTGCGCTTGCATTCGCAATAACCTGTTCAGGGTTTTTGCAGCCCGGAATGACCGTTGTAACGGCATCATGCTTCAAACACCAAGCTAATGCCCATTTGGCCATATCCATTCCTTCAGGAACTTCTTCTTTTTGGATGCGCTGCACATCCTCAAGCTTCTGTTTCACACTCTCGGCATCATGACGATGGCGAACGTCTGTGTTGCTGAACACCGCACCAGGCTTATACTTACCGCTCAAATAGCCGCTAGCCAAAGGGACACGAGCCAGAACACCAAGATCTTGATTCACACAGGAAGGGAAAACAAGCTCTTCTGGTGCTCGATCCAAGCGATTGTACACGACTTGAATGGCTTTGGAATGGACCTTGCTGGAGGCTTCTGTTTGATGAATATTAGCATTACTGCCAATGGATGTTCCTAGATGGCGGATTTTCCCGGCTTGAACTTGTTTGTCCAAAGTTGTCCAAAGCACATCATTATCAAATAAATCATCAGGTCCGGAATGGAATTGGTATAAGTCAATATAGTCCGTTTGCAAAGCTTTCAGAGAATCGTCCAGTTGTTTGATCACGCCTTCAGAACTGAAATCATCTGTTCGGGTGAACAGATCGTGGAAATGGTGGCCAAATTTCGTAGCCACGATCCAGTTCTCGCGATTGCGGCGGGATAAGTAATTACCGATAAGAGATTCGGATAGATGGTCACCATAGCATTCTGCTGTATCGATCAGATTTATACCAAGTTCAGCTGCTTGATCGAGAATAGCATCCGCTTCAGCTTGCGTGTAGGTAAGTCCCCACTCTCCGCCGAACTGCCAAGTCCCTACACCTACGATGGAAACTTTCAAATCCGTTTTACCAAGTCTGCGATATTTCATGGCGAGCACTCTCCTTTTTAAGGTATCCAAGTTTATTAAACGCTATAGCTTGCTCCGTGTCAAAAAGAAAAAGGCTCTTTCCTCTCTATTAAGAGAAAAGAGCCTTTTTGTATTAAGCGAGTCCTGGTGAAAGTTCTTTTTCGTTTTCCTTTTTGCCATCTGATTTCTTAGATTTACGATCAGAAACTTTAATGTTACCGATAAACAGTGTCAGAATAGCCCCAAGTAAAACGAACACTAAGCCTACAATAAACACTTGGTGAAGCGATGTAACCAGGGCATTTTTTAGAATTGGCAGCATGTGCTCCACGAATTCTTTTGGCATTTTCGCTAAAGTTTCAGGACTTAATAGGGAAGAATATAAGGCCTGTGGATTGGTATGAATCATATCCGTCATTTGTGAAGCCAGCCCACCTGCTTCCGCGGGAAGCTGATTGACAACTGGAGTTAAATCTTGTTCTAACAGCACAGTTGACTTGTGGTTCATAATGGCTCCGAGAATCGTCATACCGAAGGTACCGCCAATTTGACGGAAGAATTGACTGGAAGACGTTACGACACCAAGCTCGGATTTTGGAAAACTCTCTTGCAAAGCAAGTGTAAGGATTGGCATAACTAGCCCCATACCTAAACCTAGAATCAACATATAACTTGAAGCGATCAACTTCGTCGTGCTGATGCCCATGGTGCCAAGGAAATAGAAGCCGATAGCCATAATAATCATACCACCAAGCATTTGCTTACGAACGCCGATTTTTTGAATGAATTGACCGGAAACAACGCTGGCTGCAATCATCGTAATCATGAGCGGCGTCATCACTGTACCTGACGCTGAAGCACTGATACCGACGATGCCTTGCATGAAGAGAGGAACGAACATAATAGCCCCGAACATTCCGACAGCCATAAGGAACCCTACACCGTTAATTGTTGTAAATGTTCTATTTTTAAATAACCGAACAGGAAGGATCGGCTCTTCTGCTTTACTCTCAATAATAACGAAGGAAACCAAGGATACAATAGCCAATGCAAAAAGCCCAATGATTTGCCAAGAGAACCAAGCGAAATCTTTGCCGCCAAAAGTTAATGCCAGCAGTAAGCTGACGACCCCGACAATCATGGTGACAATACCTGGAATATCGAATTTTACTTTGCCGTTTGCTTTATGCTTTGGTAAGGCAATTGCTATTAAGACAACAGCAAGGATACCGACAGGAAGGTTGATGTAGAATACCCAACGCCAGTCTAATGCGTCAACGATCCAACCGCCGATTTGGGGGCCAATAACCGATGATAGACCGAAGATCGCACCGAATACGCCCTGCCATTTGGCACGTTGTTTACCGGTAAATAAGTCCCCGATAATAATCATCGCCATGGGCATCATAATACCGCCGCCAAGACCTTGCAGACCGCGGAACAGAATCAGTTCGGTCATGTTCTGAGACATTCCACATAAGGCGGAAGCCGCGATAAAGATGACTAAACCTGTTACATAGATGACACGACGACCAATTAAATCGGCAAGTTTACCTGCAATAGGAACGACAACCGTTGATGTCAACATGTAAGCAGTAGTCAACCAAGCCATTAAGCCAAGACCGCCGAATTCACCAACGATACGCGGCATTGCAGTTCCGACAATTGTGCCGTCTAATGCGCCAAATAGCATAGCAATGATAAGGCCGGTAAGCAGGAGACCTCGATTTTTGAGTTCTGGTCCTTCTGCTTCTATGGATTTCTCTGAAGCTGTTTTTTGTATGTTTTCCACGATTACCACTCCTTGAATAAGATGAAATTAATAAAAACTAGTAAGCTTTTCAAAGGCACTCACAAGAATGCGCATTTCTTCCGGGGGAAGCTGTGATAGTCCACGAGCAATCACTTCTTTCTGGACATCTTCCGCTTGTTTGAGTATGGCCTTGCCGGTTTCGGTTATTTCAACCAGCACAATCCGTCGATCTGTCTCATGGTGTTTACGAATGACATGCCCACTCTGGACAAGTCGATCAATCATAACGGTAATAGCACTCGGTTTAACGCCAAGTTTATCAGCGAGATGAGTTTGTTTCGGAGCGCCTTCTTTAGAAATCATGAATAACATGAATATTTGTGGCTTTGTTAACTCCGAATTTAACTGGCTAAGTACCGTATGGCCAATTTTCCGATGTGCGGTTTCAAATGTTGTGCGGAAACGATCCGTATATGCAATCAGTTCATCTTCCATATTGAATTCCTCCTTACCACTTAATTAAAGTATCAAATAATTAAATAATAAAATGTTTATATAAACTAATGTTTAAACTGTTTAAATAAAATATACGCCGATGATGATTCGAAGTCAATAGGGAAATTCAGTACCCGAGGCTAGTTCACTTGCATATCAGGCATATCTTGCATATAATAACTGGTACATATATGTGAAATGCTTTGACGGAGAAGAGTACGCAGTGCTTCTTGACAGGGAGGGAAAGCCGATGATTGAGAGCTATCCCCGAGAATCAGGCTGCTGAAGTTCGCTCCCGAGCAGTCCTTTGAACAGAAGCTTATTATCAGCTTGTCATTAGAGGGAACCGGACACATCGTCCGTTATCTGAAATGAAGTGAGAATCGTTTATTTGGCTTATTTGCCAGTGAACGAATCTAATTAGGGTGGTACCACGACTTTTCGTCCCTTGTGAGGGAGCGGAAAGTCTTTTTTGTGTTTTCATTTAGGGTGATTCAGGGGCCTAATTCAGGAGGGATTTCGATGAAAGAGCGGTTAGAAGCTTTAAAGCAGGAAGCGCTGCTGGAGCTAAGCGGCGTACAAAGTCAGCAGGAGTTGAACGATTTACGTATTAAGTATTTGGGTAAAAAAGGACCATTAACCGAGGTGTTACGCGGTATGGGCGCATTAAGTGCAGAAGAGAGACCAGTTATCGGTCAAGTAGCGAACGACGTTCGTGCAGCGATTGAAACGGTTATTGAAGAGAAGCAAGCAGCGTACCAACAGCAAGAAACCGAGAACCGTTTGCGTGCGGAAATGATTGACGTAACACTGCCAGGTCGCCCGTCGCAGCAAGGCGCTGTGCATCCTTTAAGCAAAGTTATTCAGGAAATTGAAGACATTTTCATTGGAATGGGGTACACCGTAGCTGAAGGTCCGGAGGTCGAGCAGGACTACTACAATTTTGAGGCGCTTAATCTGCCGAAGGATCATCCAGCTCGCGATATGCAGGACTCATTCTATATCACGGATGAGATTCTAATGCGTACACAAACCTCCCCAGTTCAAGTTAGAACAATGGAGAAACGCAAAGGGGAAGTTCCGATCAAAATCATTTGTCCGGGCAAAGTATATCGCCGCGATGACGATGATGCAACACATTCCCATATGTTTACCCAAATTGAGGGTCTGGTCATCGACCGTAACGTACGGATGAGTGATCTGAAAGGCACGTTGCTTCAATTCGTTCAAGAAATGTACGGCAAAGAGACGAGAATTCGCTTGCGTCCAAGCTTCTTCCCATTCACAGAGCCTAGCGTTGAAGTTGATGTGAGCTGTGCAATGTGTGGCGGCGTTGGCTGTCGTACTTGTAAACAAACGGGCTGGTTAGAAATCCTTGGAGCGGGCATGGTTCATCCGCGCGTTCTGGAGATGGGTGGATATGACCCGAAGGAATACACAGGATTTGCATTTGGAATGGGCGTTGAGCGCATCGCGATGCTGAAGTATGGTATTGAAGATATTCGTCATTTTTACACGAACGATTTACGGTTCTTAAAGCAATTCTTACACTTGTAAGCATCAGGAAAAGGAGGGGTTAAGCATGAAGGTTTCTTATCAATGGTTATCGGAATATGTAGATGTATCAGGCTTCACAGCCGAGGAATTAGCAGAAAAATTGACCCGAAGCGGCATCGAAGTGGATATCGTGGAAGATCGCAATAAGGGTGTAACGAATGTAGTTGTTGGATTTGTAAAATCACGCGAAAAACACCCAGACGCAGATAAATTAAGTGTATGTATCATTGATGCCGGACAAGGCGAAGACTTGCAAATTGTTTGCGGGGCGAAAAATATAGATGCAGGACAAAAGGTTCCTGTAGCCATGATTGGAGCCGTGCTGCCAGGCGGACTGCAAATCAAACGCGCTAAGCTGCGGGGCGTAGAGTCACAAGGCATGATTTGTTCAGCCAAAGAACTTGGTCTGAACGACAAGCTGCTGCCAAAGGAAATTCAAGAAGGTATCCTAGTTCTGCCTGAAGATACCGAAGTTGGCAGCTCGATTCTTGATGTCCTTGCTATCAGCGACAAGGTATTAGAGCTTGACCTGACACCAAACCGCTCCGATTGCTTGAGCATGCTCGGAGCAGCGTATGAGATCGCAGCGATCCTTGGGCGCGGCGTCAAACTGCCTGATGCGGAAGCAGCGCTCGGGGCGGCTGGAACTGCCGCAGTGAAAGCTGCTGACCGCATCAGTGTGAAGATCACAGCGACGGAGCAGTGTACGCACTACGCGGCTCGCCTTATCGAAGGCGTACGCGTAGGCACTTCTCCGCTGTGGATGCAGAACCGTTTGATGGCGGCTGGTATCCGCCCGATCAACAATATCGTAGACATCACGAATTTCGTGATGCTTGAATACGGCCAACCGCTTCACGCTTTCGATGCTGAGCAGTTGAACAATGGCCACATCGATGTACGCCTCGCTGAGGCAGGCGAGAAGCTCGTCACGCTCGACGATGTGGAGCGTACGCTAGAGCCGCACATGCTGCTCATTACGGACGGCACGAAGCCTGTAGGGATTGCTGGTGTTATGGGCGGCGCTAACTCCGAAGTGACAGAAGGTACAACACGGATTCTTCTTGAATCCGCCAAGTTCGCAGGCAGCTCTGTGCGCCGAACGTCGCGCCAGCTAGGGCTCCGCTCTGAAGCGAGTCTTCGCTTCGAAAAAGAAGTGAACCCGGAAGCGGTGCTTCCGGCATTAAACCGTGCTGCTGCGTTAATGGCTCAGTACGCGGCTGGTCAAGTCGCTGACGGCATCGTCCAAGCCGTAGCAGGCTCACACAAGCCTGTCAGCATCGAGCTTGCTGCTGACCGTGTGAATAATTATCTCGGCACTGAACTTTCCTTGGCCGAGATGGGTCAAATCATAGAGCGCCTGCACTTCACTTTCGAGCAGGCAGGCGAAGGCAAGCTGCTCGTGCATGTGCCGAGCCGCCGCGGAGACATCACACGGGATGTCGATTTGATCGAAGAAGTAGCTCGCCTTTTCGGCTACGACAACATCCCTACAACTTTAATGACCGGCGTGACGACGCCCGGCTCCTTGACCAAAGAGCAGTCGATCCGTCGTATCACTCGGAATCTCCTGACTCAAAGCGGACTGCATGAAGTCATCACTTATTCCTTCACACAGCCGGATCAAACCGTTTCTCTGCCGGGTCTATACCCAGCGGCGAAGCCGATCTCGCTCGCGATGCCAATGAGCGAGGATCGCAGCCAACTGCGTACTAGCTTGCTGCCGCATCTGCTAGACGTTGTTAGCTACAATCGTAACCGTACAATGGATGACGTGGCTATTTTCGAAATCGGCAAAGTATTCATAACAGATGAGGCTTCACTAACAGCTTTGCCGCAAGAGAAGCTGCTCCTCTCCATCGTATTGACAGGCAAACGCCGTCAAGCACATTGGGCGCAGAAGTCCGAAGCTGTCGACTTTTATGATATCAAAGGTATTTTTGACCGCCTTGTAAGCTACCTAGGAGTTACAGGACTCACCTATAAATCTGCTTCACCAGATGGCTTCCATCCGGGCCGAACAGCTGAGCTCCTTTTAAACACAGCTGAAGGTGAGCAGGTAATAGGTCGAATCGGCCAACTGCATCCTACAGTCCAACAGCAACGTGATCTTGATGACACTTACGTACTTGAGGTTGAACTTTCTCCAATCTTAGAAGCTGCTGGAGATGCAATTGTATATAAATTGCTGCCGCGTTATCCGTCCATTGGGCGCGATCTTGCTGTAGTAGTGAATGCTAGTGTACCAGTAGGTCTAATGGAACAAACAATCACCGAAGTTGCCGGAGACTTGTTAGAATCGATTCAAGTATTCGATATCTATACAGGAGAACGTTTAGGCGCAAACCGCAAGAGCGTAGCGATTGCTTTAGTATACCGTCACGCGGAGAGAACACTGCTGGATGAAGAAGTAACAGAGCTCCATGCCAAAGTAGTTCAAACCCTGGAACAACAATATGAGGCAGAGTTAAGAAAATAGTGCAACTTTCATTTAAGTTGCAGGAAAACAGGCTGGTCTTATCGAAATTACACTCGATAGGGCCAGCCTTTCATCTAAGGGAGGATATAAAAAAGTGAACGCTGAAGATAAAACGAGGATTACCGTTGATATATATGGTCACCAATACAAATTAAAAGCAAGCACCAGCACCAATTACATGAAGCGAGTAGCTGAATACGTGAACGACCAAATGTTTCGTATTGCAAAGGGCTACCCGCGGCTAGATTCACAGAAAATCGCCGTTCTGGCTGCCGTAAACATGGCAGATGAGTGCTTCCGTATGAACGAAATCATGGAAGAACTGACCAAAACCCAAAAGAACCAAGAAGCAACCAAAGCTGCCTATGACAAATTAATCGTTAACTTTAACGAATTGAAACAAGAATACGAGCAACACCAGACATCCATTAGTGAACAAAATGCTAAGCTAGTACAAAGTAACCAAGCGCAAGAGCAAATGAAACAAGAAGTGCAGAAAGCAAAACAAGAACAAGAGCAATTGAGGCAACAACTACAGCAAGCTAAACAACAGCAAGAGCAAGCTAAACAGCAGCAAGAGCAAGCTAAACAACAGCAAGAGCAGAAAGCTAAACAACAGCAAGAGCAATTCAAGCATCAACTAGAACAAGTCAAACAACAACTAGAGCAGGAAAAACGTCAACAAATACAAGTAAGACAACAGCTAGACCAAGAAAAACAACAACACCAACAAACAAAGCAACAATTCGAGCAAGAGAAACAACAAAAGGCACATCAGCTTCAAAAGCTCAACGAACAACACAGAGTCGAAAAACAGTCCCTCTCAGAAATCCACTTGCAAGACAAAGAAATGTTAAATCAACAGTATCAACAAGACAAAGAAACACTAATGCAGCAACATTTGCAGGATAAAGAAATCATCAACATGCAACATCAAGAAGAGATCATTAAGCTTTCGAATCAACATCTAGCGGAGAAGGAAACACTCGTTAATCAACATCAAACGGAACTTGAAACTATCACAAACCAACATCAAACGGAACTTGAAACTATCACAAACCAACATCAAACGGAACTTGAAACTATCACAAACCAACATCAAACGGAACTTGAAACTATCACAAACCAACATCAAACAGAACTTGAAACTATCAAAAACCAACAACAAGCGAGAATAGATACCATTACGAACCAACTTCAAGAAAAAATAAATGTAATTACAAATCAGCATCAAGAAGAAATAGAAATTCTCACAGCCGCGCACCAAGAGGAAATAGAAACACTCACCGCCCTTTACCAGGACGAGGCAGAAGCCAAGATTCTGCGTTTTGAGCAAGATAAAGGCAACCTAGTGGGGGAATTCCAAGAACGGCAAACAAACATTATTCAACAACTTGAAGACCAAAAATCAACAATAATTACACAATATCAAGCTCAAATTGATGCCTTACTAGAGCAGCAGCAATTAGAACGAAGTGCCCTTGCTCAACATTTTGAAGAAGAAAAAGAACGGATTTTAGCCCAGGCCCGCAGAGAAAAAGAAGAATTAATGCACCAAAGCTTGAACGATGAGGCTCAGCAAAAAGAACTTCAAAACATCAAAGAAGAGTATAAAGAACTACGCGAGGAATATGCTAAACTGCAGAATGAATACAATGAGTGGATCGAGCTTGTAGAAACAGACACCCCTGGCAGGTAATCCACAGTGACACTGAATACATTAGACTATGTCATGTTGTCGATAGTAGCTTTAGGTCTGCTGCTAGGTTACTTTAGAGGATTTATTGCCCAGATTGTTTCGCTCTCAGGTTTTGTTCTCGCCTACCTCGTTGCATTTTATTTTTACAAGGATTTTGCCCCTCTGCTTAGAAACGCAGTTTCACTGCCAACCTATCAAAATTATCAAAAATACGAATTTATCGTAAAAGGCCTTAATCTGGATACCTATATCCTGAACGCTTTAGCCTTTGCTATATTGTTTTTTGGCGTAAAATTCGCACTAGTCATCGTAGGCAGAGCACTTAATATTCTAGCAAAAACCCCAGGCCTGAACTTCATCAACCGTTGGAGCGGCGCATTGTTGGGCTTAGCAGAAGCACTTTTGATCATCATTATAGCCGTCAATGTTATCACCATCATGCCCTCAGATGGACTTCAAAAGCTGCTCTCAAGCTCAACCATAGCTCCATATTTAATTAACGAATTACCCAATATAGCAGGAAAACTTCAAGAACTCTGGAAACAAGGAATCCCCCTATAAAAGCTGCCTACATTTCTAACATAGAAAGGGCAGCTTTTATGCGTTCCACAACGTAGCTCAGTAGCAATAACCAGCACTCCCCGACATACATCCACTAAACATATGAGGTTCTGTAGTATCTACAAAGCCACGAAATAACATAACTACAAAGACAACCATAAAGGACAACGTCATCACAAGCACGACAACGACAACCGACAACGACAACCCGATAATAACACCAAAAACACACCGACAATGACAGTGACACAACCATAACCACAACGGCAACGACAACGACAACCCGGCAATAACACCAAAAATACACCGACAATGACAAGACACCACAATCACCACAACGACAACGACAACCCGGCAATAACACCAAAAAC
>NZ_JCAUAS010000020.1:0-161908 GCF_059692075.1 Paenibacillus sp. J31P190
ATCCGCTCGACTTGCATGTATTAGGCACGCCGCCAGCGTTCGTCCTGAGCCAGGATCAAACTCTCCATAATAGAAAAGCTGAAATGCTCATTGACTTGCTAGCGAGATTTTACAATCTCTTTTTTGAACGATTTCTCGTTCATGCTTACTCACTCGTTGTTCAGTTTTCAAAGATCAATTTCTTTCGTTTTAATCCTTCGCCCCTCAAAGGCGACTTGATCAATATACCACATCAGCCTATTCGATTGCAAGAACTTTTTTTAATTTCTTTTTGTTCTTTCGTTCGACCGCCGAAGCGACAAGGAGTAATATAACAAATCCACAAACCAAATGCAAGCTTTTTAAACATTGAAAAATATGGTAATAAAAAAAGCCCCAGTGCGTAATACACCAGAGCTTGAACCTTTTTAACCTTGGCTTCCTATAAAGATGTAACGAGCTAGGATTAGAATCGCCAGTACCCACATTAACCAGTGAATCGGATAACGCGTCTGACTTTTGCCACCTAGGTTAGATGCTGCTGCCAGAACTACATACGCAACGATACCGAAGGATATACCATTCGCAATATTGTAAGTGAAAGGCATCAATACAATTGTAAGGAAAGCTGGGATTGCTAGAACGAAGTCTTGAAAGTCGATCTCACGAATGGATTGTACCATCAGAACACCAACTACGATCAATGCAGCCGCTGTCGCAGAACCAGGAACCAACATGGCAATCGGAGCTAAGAACAGAGCAAGCAAGAAACATACGCCTGTAGTTACCGCCGTTAAACCTGTACGTCCGCCCTCAGCTACACCCGCTGCGCTCTCTACAAAAGCAGTAACCGTACTTGTCCCAACTAACGCACCGCCACTAACACCAATCGCATCCACGAACATGGCCTTACCTACACGCTTGTTGCCCTCTTCTTTGTTCTTCATAATACCAGCGCGATTCGCTGTTCCAACCATGGTTCCGAATGTGTCAAAAAGCTCAACAAACGTAAATGTAGCAATAACGGAAACAATACCCGTTGTCATTATGCCCGCAAAATCAAAATCAGCGAAACGAAGTTTGGACAAATCAGGAACCCATGTCGTGTCTGCACTAGTCAATGAACCTAGATTAACCATACCCATGAAATACCCAATGATTGTTGTAGCCAAGATACCGATCAAGATAGCGCCGCGCAGTCGAAGCACCATAAAGATAGAAATCAACAAGACCCCAACGATTGTTAAAATAACGCCTTTATCTTCTAATGAACCCATGTGGAACACAGTTTCAAATGAAAGTACATCCGTAAATTGATGTGCCTTAATATCTTTGCCGCTTTCTACCGCAACGGTTAAGATACCGCTGTTCTTGAAACCGATCATTGCGATAAACAAACCAATCCCCACGGTAATCGCATGCTTCAGGCTGTCTGGAACGGCCACAAGGAGCATTTGACGGACTCTGGTGATGGTAAGAATGATGAAAATAATCCCCGAAATGAATACAGCTGCTAAAGCCATTGAAAACGTGAATTTACCTTGCGAAGTTAAAATGATGGTCGCGAAGTAAGCATTCAAGCCCATCCCAGGAGCTAGCGCAACTGGAAAGTTAACGAATAACCCCATTGCAATCGTCATTACACCTGCAGCAATCGCTGTAGCCAAGAAAATCGAAGTCCAGTCACCGCCGGTAGCCCCCGATTTAAAAGCACTCAGAATGTCTGGATTTACCGCAAGGATGTAAGCCATCGTCATGAATGTAGTGATCCCAGCCATGATTTCCGTTCTTACTGTCGTGCCGTTTTGTTTCAATTTAAAAAAGCGATCCATTTTCCTACTCCTCCTAAAGCGAATGTGGGGAACAGCAAAAAACCCGGAATCATAATGCCTGATTCCGGGTACGAAAAAGGAGCTATCCATATGAGAGCTGCCTTTGATGTGTAAAGGTGCACGTAGAAACTCATACGGATTCCGTTCCTTTTTTTCGTAGCCAGATCATTTGCGGTGATCTCGTAGAAACTCTCAGGCCAATTCCCGAGATTATACGAAAAACTGTTATCCATAACACATTTTAGTCGTGAAATAACCTAATGTCAATAAAAAAGACGAACGATAAAGGGGTATAATTTCCCAAAACGTTCGTCTTTTTACTAGTGATTTATATTATTCCCACTCAATGGTAGCAGGCGGCTTAGAAGTGATGTCATAAACGATACGATTCACGTTCTCAACTTCATTAACGATACGAACCGAAATCTTCTCAAGCACATCCCAAGGGATACGCGCCCAGTCAGCTGTCATTCCATCAATAGATGTAACAGCACGAATACCTACGGTATAGGAGTAAGTTCTTGCGTCACCCATAACTCCCACGCTTTTCATGCCCGGAAGTGCTGTGAAGTACTGCCAGATCTCACGATCTAAGCCTGCTTTGGCGATTTCGTCGCGCAGAATGGCGTCGGATTCACGAACTATTTTCAGCTTATCTTCCGTTACTTCACCTAGAACACGAATAGCCAGACCAGGACCTGGGAAAGGCTGTCTCCAAACGATTGCTGCTGGAAGGCCACATTCCTCGCCTACTTTACGCACTTCGTCTTTGAAAAGTGTTTTGAGAGGCTCGATGAGCTTGAACTTCATGTCTTTCGGCAGTCCGCCAACGTTATGGTGCGATTTGATCGTTTGAGCCGTAGCCGTGCCGCTTTCTACGATATCTGTATATAGAGTGCCTTGGGCTAGGAAAGTAAAGTCATCAAACTGACTGGATTCCTCTTCGAATACACGGATGAATTCGGTACCGATAATTTTACGTTTTTGCTCGGGATCGTCTACACCGGCCAGCTTGCCGAGAAAGCGTTCACGCGCATCGATTTTGACTACTTTCATATCGAATTTACCGACAAAAGTGTCCATAACGCTCTCAGCTTCACCTTGACGCAGCAAACCATGATCAATAAACATACACGTCAGCTGAGCGCCGATGGCTTTGTGCAGCAGAATGGCAACAACGGATGAATCCACGCCGCCACTAAGTGCGCATAGGACTTTCTTGTCGCCAACTTCTTGACGAAGCTCTTTGATCATGTCTTCCACAAAAGAGGACATCGTCCAGTCGCCTACGCAACCGCATACGCCATAGATAAAGTTATGGATCATTTCATTCCCTTGAAGGGAGTGACGAACTTCAGGGTGGAACTGTACAGCATGAATGTTGCGCTCACGGTTACTCATAGCTGCAATCGGAAGAGAATCCGTGCTTGCTTCTATAACGAAGCCTTCAGGCAGGACAGAAACGTGATCGCCGTGACTCATCCACACGGTTTGTTTGGATTCTAACCCTTTCACTAGCGGGCTTTCATTCGTAAATGCAAGATCTGCCTTGCCATATTCACGCGTGTGCGCACGTTCAACTTTACCGTTCAGTTGGTGAGCAATCAGCTGCATGCCGTAGCAAATACCCAAGATTGGAATGCCCAGATCAAAGATCCCTGCGTCAACAGCGGGAGCTCCTTCACCGTATACGCTGGACGGACCGCCCGAGAATACAATTCCCTTAGGATTAAGCTCACGAATTTTATCAACAGTTGTATTGAACGGCAGCAGCTCGCTATAAACGCCCAAATCACGAATTCGTCTAGCAATCAATTGATTATACTGGCCTCCAAAATCTAATACGACAATCATTTCACTCGGTTTACTCATTATCCGACCTCCTAGATTCATAGCGATTGAGGTTTAAGGGGCTCCCCTTGTCCACTTATCACTATTTATAGGTACTAATTTTAAACATTAGGTACCTAGGATGTAAAGGGGTTTAATGTGTCTTTTGAATGGCTTTCCAAATCGCGGTGATTTCCCGCTTCGTATAGGTCAGTGAATTGGCCGTATCATAACGGACACTTTCGTAAATCAAGGCAAATTCGAGCAGTGCTTGTTTCTGCCGTTGATCTTTGAAATTTAGAGTTGTGACATACTCTCGCACCGTCTGGCTTGCGGATTTTGCGCCGTATTTTCGAAAAAGCTGCATCCATAAGCGATCCATATAGGGTGTCATGGGATGTGAATTGCCCTGCTTGCTTTTGTAAATGGGAAAATTCAGCCGCGTATTGACTAGGAACCCTTTTCGCCTAAGCAAAACGAAAATACCCATAAGAAGGAAACAACTTCCGATTAGAACAATGAAAGCTTTCCTATAAGGTTTTGCAAAGTTGACGATTCTATCCTTCGTTGCATGAAACCACTCACTTGGATTGGTTGTAAACTTAGTAGGCGCAGGAATGTTCGTGAGTGAAGCCGTCATCGCCGCTTGTTCCATGGCAGCTGTCGTCAAGGTTTCTCTCGGATGATCGGATGAAATACCAGAGAACCCCGGCGTAGGCTCAAACGGCACCCAGCCCATGGAAGGAAAATAAACCTCCACCCATGAATGCGCATCTTGATTGCGGACCATAACTTCCTGAAGCCCATCTCCGTCACTAGATGTTTGAAGTGTCCCTGGCGCGAAACCTTTGACCCAACGGGCAGGTACACCGACAGAACGAAGCATGACGACCATTGAGGTTGAAAAATGATCACAGTACCCTGTTCGGTCTACGAACAGAAAATGACTGACAAAATCCTCATTGCGGCTTGGATGTGTTGGCTTTTCGAGACTATAGGTATAGGTATTGCTTAAATACTGCTCAATCGCAACCGCTTTGGCATATGGTGTCAAACGATTCCCTGTCACTTGCTCTGCAATGCTTCGAACAGACCGCGGCAATGAAGCTGGAAGTTGAAGATATTCCCCTGTAACGTCCGAGGGATAGCCGCCCGTATCCGTGTTAAGTATGGATGGATCTTCCTGCACAGGCTGGACAGTTATTTTGTAATAAGACAAAGGATCCATAATCTCAGGCAGAGTTACTATACCATTAGATTTAGATGTAAGGAGGCTGCTCGGTGTTAGCGGTTTCTCCTTCTCACTCAAAAGCATATCAACACCTAGTAACTTCCCACCCACAAACAATTGGCGATTAGGTGACTTCGTGTTCCATAGAATTTCCTGACTCACAGCCCGACCTGTAACTGATTGATTAAAAGAAACGTAAGGCTCCAGCTTTTGATTGGGCTCGGTCCAGCCTTTGCCGTCGTAGAAGCTTTTGGATTCTCCGCGCCAGTAGGTTAATTCAGAGGTTCTTGCTGTGAATAACGGGGTCGTGTCCACCTGGAGTGGACCTCCTAAAGAAGAGTCGTCTTGACCGTATCCAGACCTAGCAAAAGCACCCTTTGCCCCCGTATCATCGTTGTAAAGTTCAAATATGCGATCGTATAAATACGCCCAGCTAACTGGTTTCATAAGAGGTGTAGGCCCCGCCTGCCTTGCCGAGTACCATCCTACACTAGCTAGCGCACTTACAACGACCAAGCTGACTACAAACCATTGAAAAAAGCCGCCTGATCGAACCGAAGCTATGCCATAGGTTTGTTCAATTCTAGAGAGATTGAGCAGCGATAACAGAAGTAGTCCATACCCTATTGTGCGCATAATCCCTTGAACCGTATCCGCGCCAAGCACCAACTGCAAGAATACGAGATATATGAGCGTGGCTGCAACAAACCAAAGACTATGCTGTCTCTGCAGCATTAGGGCCTGCACCACGGAAATCAGGAGCGTCCAACCTAATAGAAAGAGCAGCGTGCGCATTTGACCACTAATAAGATCGAAATGAGCTTGAACGATGTGAACCATATCCTGAGAAATGATCCTCACCAAATCGATGATCCATGCTCCGGTTAGAAAGCCTTCACGGTCAAACATAAAACCGATGAAAAGCAGGATAATGACACTTTTGGCTGTCCATCCCCAAGCATAAGGAACCTTGAAGCAGTCTATGGCAATGCAGATCGCAAATACGACGAGAATGGGACCGATTTGAATAGAGGCATCGGCCATCCAGGCTAAAGGACGGAGCCATTCCGAGAGCAGCAGGAAGAGCAATAATGAGATTAGACTGTCTCGGAAAAAGGTGTTGGTGATTGGCGTTGATGACTGTGCGTTAGAGATGGCGCTTGAATGGAAGATTGGACTTGATGGGATAGCGGCTGCGGGCTCGGCGCTTGAGTGTAAAGAGTTAGTGCTTAAAGAGTTAGCGCTTAAAGAGCGAGACTTCAAGCGCGACGAGTCCGCGCTTGAGCGTAAAGGACGTGAAAGAGCGCGCGGCGCGCGGTTGGGTTCAAGCGGTTGCATCCGCGACACCTCCTTGCTTTGGCCACTGGCGAACGGGGTGCGGCACTTCCGTGAAGCTGCAGCCTGCGGCCTGCAGCTGAGAGGCCCCCTCTCGCTCCGCGACCGAGAGGGAAGGCCGCGCGTGCACGTAGATCACGTGCACGGACCGGCGCTTGGTGCGCGCATCCGCAATCGCGCGCACCAACGCCAGATCCAGCGTCGATGTGATGCACAGCATCGACGCATCCAGCGGCAAGGCCGCCGCCTCTTTCCTGACGAGGTCAGGAAAGGAAAGGGCGGGCTTGCCGCCCACGCTCGCGAGTACTTCGTACGCGAGCGTTAGATCAGGGCGAATCGTCGGCGCGATTCGCCTGCCAATGGAGCTGCTGCTGGCGAAGCCGCAGCTCTCGCGCCCGCCAGCGGCGGCTTCGAAGAAGCCAGCCGCGAGGGCGACGCCCTTCTCCAGCAGCGGCTGCGCCGCCTCAGCTGGACCCGCCGCAGGCGCCGCGTCGAGCAGCAGCATCCGCTTCGCGGAGGATGCTTGCTCGGGGTCTTTGGTCATCAGCCGGCTCAGCCTGGCTGTGGATTTCCAATGAATGCGGTGGTAGGGATCACCGCTGACATAATCACGGACACCGCTAATAAGCGGAGTCTCGGCTTTAAGGCCACGAATGGCAGGCACATCACCATCCTCCGATTGAAATGTCATGCCGGATCCCATCAAAGAATCTGGTCTCGGATAAACAACACACCGATGAAGATCATCGCGGTATGCTTTTCGAACAGCAAAGCCAAATAAATCACCGGTCACCGCCTCAAAGCCCGCGAACCGATAAACACCTCGCATAAGACCCGTCATTTTATAATGGAGGATTAAAGCTGATCGAAACCCTGGGAAAAGCAGCTTGCTGTAGCTCAGCTTCGCTCCGCTTCCTTCATGAATCCATGTATCCTTAATGATCATCCAAGGCAGCGGCAAAAACGTACGATGCCCAACCTGCAAAGTGATTGTTACGTCTTCACCGGATACGAAAACTTCGCCCGACAACTGCCGGCTAATGGTCAGTCCTTGTAATGCGAACACATAAAATAATCCAGCCTGAATCCATATTAATGTCAAACAAATCCCTAAATACCAAGCGGCAAATCCGCCTTGCCAATGCGCCAAAACAATGGACAGCACACTTCCCACAACCAACAGCGTCGTTTTACCCCAGCTTCTCATAGTAGGCCCTACTTCCCCGAGACGTAACGAAGAACAGGAGTTTGTAAGGAGGCTAGTAAGCCTGTCAAAATCGTATCCGCAGACTTGCCAGTCATTCGTGCTTCGGAAGTCAAAATAAGCCGGTGTGTCCAGATTGGCAGCACCAAATCCTTAATGTCATCTGGTACCACGAAGCTTCTGCCCTTCATATAAGCAGACGTTTGCGCAGCGCGCATCAACGCGTAAGACGCTCGTGGACTTGCACCCAAGTACAAATCAGCATGCTCCCTTGTTGCCAAGGCCAGGCGAACAATGAAATCTTTTAACGTATTATCAACATGAATCATAGTTGCTTCTCTTTGCAATTGAACAAACTCATCCTGTACGATAACCGGCTTCAAGTGATCCAACGGCTGGCGATCCTGTAGACGATCCAGCATCAGAATTTCTTGCTCAGGTGTTGGATAACCAAGTGACAACTTCATCATAAATCGATCCATCTGCGCTTCTGGCAGCGCATAAGTCCCTTCATAGTCCACAGGGTTTTGCGTAGCTAATAAAACGAAGGGTTTAGGCAATTCATAACTCACTCCGTCAATAGTGACCCGCTTCTCCTCCATCGCTTCTAAGAAAGCAGACTGTGTCTTCGGTGAGGTACGGTTGACTTCGTCTGCCAGCACGACGGGAGTCATTAGAGGGCCAGGGCGAAACTCAAAATCATTCGTCTTCACATTAAATACAGACACACCGGTTACATCAGACGGCAATAAATCAGGGGTGCACTGAATTCTCTTAAACTCACAACCAATCGTCCTTGCCAAGGCACGCACAAGCATCGTCTTCCCAACACCGGGTACGTCCTCTAACAAAAGATGGCCGCCGCTCAACATAGCAACGAACGCTTTCTCTATCGTCTCTCTCTTTCCAACTATCACTTTCTCTACGTTCATGATCATCCGTTCCACAAGAGGCTGCGGCTGATCGAATATTCGGGTTTTCGACTGCATAGACAAGAAGCCTCCTTTATAAGGGTATGCTTCTAGTTTTTCCAGCCCTCTACTATTTTAGACATTACCCTCCCATGGCAAATAGAGAGTTTTTCAGAAGACTATCATTCTCTTTAAATATATAAAAAGGCCGTAATGCCACAGATACCTCTCGCTTATTAGATTCTATGACCGTATCCGTAATTCGCCCGCCTAATAAATCTATGGTTTTTCGCAAAGGAACGATGATCTTACCGTCTTTGAAATCCATATCCGCTAATGAATAGGTAGCCACGCTATTACCTAGGGTATAAAGCCTGATGCTTCTAGCGGACAAATCATATTCCAAATCATAAACACCAAAATGTGCATTCGCCGTCTTCTTTTCAGCCAGCCATTCTACTTGCCCGCCCATTTTCTCTATAAGAAAGCGCATAGACAGTTCAATCCGGTTAGCACGCAGTTGGTACTCTGGAGGTTCAATTGTAAAACTGCTGCCTCCGACCACATGTACTTGCAGCGGCAACACCGCTTGCGCGGATAGAATTTGTGCCGTTTCTTCTTTGGCTGCAACCGTCTGATTGGCAAGCTGCTGTTCAGCATCCTTCTGGTCTTGATCGGTCTGAATATGTGCTAAAGCATATTGCTGCGTTTCTTTCAATAGGTCTTGGAAATGGGCCAAACTCATGTTTCTCGACCACTTCGGCTTACCCACTGGGAATTGTTTGGGCTTAATCTGAGTAGTAAGGGGAGCGAACGCGTAACCTAATTTTTTGTAATAGCTGATGACTTGAGGCAATACCTCTACCGTTGACTCATGCCCGCTGCCATCATGAAACAGGATGTTGATCTCGTGTTCGAGCGGTGATCCCTTAATCGTTTGCCAAATTTCATTCACAGGTACATGCGCTCTTTTGGAATCACCACTGTCAACATTCCAATCAGTAACGATATAACCTGCTTGATCCATCAAATAGTAGTAGTACGAATCGAAATTCGTATATGTACCTCCAGGGGCGCGCACCAATTGCGGTCTGGTATCAGCCAAACTGGCAAATATGTCCTCACTACGTTGGATTTGGTCCCAAAAGGTTTGGAAATCGCTATACAGCTCTTTATATACATGATTATAGGAATGATTGCCTAATGTATGCCCGTCTTGCACGATTCTTTTGACCAATTCAGGGTGTGCCTGAGCTTGCTCGCCAAGTGCGAAAAAAGTAGCTTTCACATTCTCTTTATCTAAAATATCCAGCACCTGACTCGTCAGCTTGCTAGGACCGTCATCAAAGGTCAAGTAAACGGTAGGCTGTTCCGGTGTTTCATACGTCTTCTCACTCTGCGGGCGCTTACCTGTTTTGAGCTTTTGATAAAGATCTTGCCCTTCTTGTGCTTGTGCGGAGTTTCCATCGCTCTCCGCTGCCTTTGCCGGAACGCACAAGAAAAATAGAGAAACTAGTAAAAGGACTACCACCCAAAGTTGAACTCTTTTCTGCCAGTTGGTCGCACGTTGTACCTGAAAACGCATCCGATGATCCCTCCGCTTGTTCTATCATTTTGCTAGCTGATAGATTATATGGGAGAACGATCAAGAGTATGTCACTATGAGAAAACCTTTATCGAAGCCATTCAAAGATGAGCGACCGCGTTTAACGAGGAGAGACTTTGGTCTACGACCAAAGATCCCTATAGCGGAGAGACTTTGGTCTACGACCAAAGATCCCTATATTAGGTTTTATCGCCAATAAGAAAGCGGTTTTCGTGATCCGAAAACTTATACTTTCTTATGTGGTAACAAAAACTACCCATCTCGGAGCGAGAAGGGTAGTTTTCAGTGAAAGGACCTGAGCTGCCTTTGTTCAATTTATGGCTAAATTTCTTGCGGTACAGCCTCATTTTTCGTCTGCGTTGTCACGTTAAACAAGGGCTTGCTGCCAATAAGACCAATGAAACTAACGACTAATAAGACTCCAAGCAAAAGAATGGCCGTCCTAGCACCTTGAAAAGAAACAATTTGCGTACAGACGCCAATGAGCAGAACTCGCATCCCCATCCCTACGGTGTTGAAAAAACTATTCACCCGGCCAA
Organism: Paenibacillus sp. J31P190; assembly: GCF_059692075.1. NCBI lineage: Bacteria > Bacillati > Bacillota > Bacilli > Caryophanales > Paenibacillaceae > Paenibacillus > Paenibacillus sp. J31P190. Next base: position 10,468 of record NZ_JCAUAS010000020.1, read on the forward strand.
TCAAATGATTTGGAACCATTTCCATCAAAATCGTATTACGCGCTACGCGACTCCCCGCATTCCCCCATCCGTTCAACGTTTTGAAGAGGAGAAAAATAGAGACAAGTGGGAATACGTAAAAGAAAACAATCGACAGACTAAAAATGACAAACGAAAGAATCGTCGTATAGTAAGAGCCCAAACGCTGCATGAGCAGCGGGACCGTTAAACCAGCCACAACAGCTCCGATGGCGAAGATCATATCGGCTGCCCCTAGAACATTAGCCCCTCCATGGAGGACACTTGTGATATAGACGGGGTAAAGATAATTACCGACCATAACACACAGAAACGGCATCAGCGCACAAAGGAAAAACATGACCAATAGCGGTCTTGTTTTCAAATAATCGAAGCCTTCTCTGATATTTGACCACATGGAGACGGCGCCGTTGGCCGTGACAGACCTGTTCTTGATATAAGGAATAAGCATAAATAGACCAAAGCCCAAAAAGTAAGTCATCGCGTCTGCTAGTAGAATCCACGCAAAATCAATATGATCGATCAGTAGACTGGCCAAGCCGCCCGCGATCATCGATGTGGATTGATTTTGGACCTCGAGGATGGAATTTAATGTTTTGTACTGCTCTTTCGAGAAGATCTCCTGTGTAAAAGCGAACTGGGTTGGGAAGTGAACATTGTAGTATAGAGAACCGCTAAAATAAATAACGATTAACTGCCACGTTTCGAAGTGGCCTGCACTTAATCCCCAGAGTGCAAATAGCAGCGTGGCTGATCCGCCGACAACTTCACTGCCCAGCAGCATTTTCTTTCGGGAAATACGGTCAATATAAACGCCGATATGCGGCGAAAGAAAGAAAAGTATGATTGTAGATGCTAGTGTCGCGTAACCAAATATCTCACTCCCCCCTGCTCGATTCACTAACAGCCACGGCACGCCGATCATGGTTATTCCTGAGCCGATCGAGGATAAGATGTTGGCTATCATGAGAAACATCATTCTTCGGTCTTTGAGCATCATCCACATGTGAAAAAATCCTTTCAAGAACAATGAATATATTTATCCAGTTCCAGCCGGAGCAGCTTGCTATTGTTGTATTTCGTACAACAACTTGAACTTAAAACGCTTATTTCTTAGCGATTCTCACCAAATGCTTCAATCTCCGAAAGGAGCATGATTTTACCCGTTCTGGCATCAATATATACAACCATTTTGTTTCCTGCTGGATAGACTGCTTCTACGACCCATCCATCATAGATTGACCTGTTCGTGTTGTAATGAAGCACCAGCCCCTTCTTGAAGGTTACTTTCCATTCGGCTCCAGAATCGGGGTCCGTTTCTTTGGCTATTTGCAATGCGGTCTTCTCATCAATTAACAAAGGAGTATCGTTCAAAGCCTCCCTTAAGCTTGCACGGATAGCAAGAGCAGCCGCCTCAGCATAGGTTAGGTAACCGTGGACGCCGAAGCTTTGACCGTTCCGTCCCTCCAAAAGGCCCTCTCCGTAAGCAACCGCGATTTTATCGGAGTCAAAAGCAGCGCCATAATCTGCAAACGCTTGTTCAGCTTTCATTCTTTCCTCCGCAGTTGCGCTTCTTGGATTTCTCCCCAGCTTAGTTACTCCGACAACCGCTCTGTCCCGTAGTATTCCTCCATCCTTATCATAAGCAAGCGTATACATAAACGCTTTATCCTTTATGTAGGCAGGTACCGGCAGCCCTGAAACTAGCATTTCATGCCACAAACCAACAGGAATATTGCGTTCGGCGTTCATCGGATCTTGAAAAGCACGACGCAGAACCTTAAGCATCGGCTTTGGAAGCTTGTTGCTTTGGTAAGCTGACTCCAGCTCTTCACTGAGCCAATGGTTTGCCGGCAAATCCGGCTTGTCATACGCCAATTCCCCCATTACCTTAAACATCATAGAAATGGCTTCGGCATTCGTCAGCATATCGTTCGGCCTAAACTTTTCTTTCACTGAATCATCCAAAACGCCATGGACATACGCAATCTCAACCAGACCTCGCTGCTTATCGTTGATATCCTGAAGATCCAGCAGAGCTTTTGCAGACTTTACTTCTTCCGCAGACCAGCTCCCCTTGAAGTAAGAACCGATCAACAGCTTTACCATCCCTCCGACAGCATTTTCACGGGTAATCTCCGTCCCTTGCCCCAGCCCGTGAACATACATGCTGATCCAGGCATCACGGTCTTTTTCCGGCAAATCAACCGCCATTTTAAGAGCCGTCGCCCAATCATCGAGCAGTATGGGTTTATCTAGCTTGCCAGAGTCCAGCACATTTAACCGGAATGAATCCCACTCTTTCTGCGTGATCGTACCTTGTGTCGACGCATTATCCCAATAAGGCACGATGTACTGCTTGTAATCCTTAAGCTCCTTCATCACCCAATGGGTTTCCTCCACAGCCCCGTACGCTGTACTTCCATATGCCATGAAAATAGACAACATTGAAACAATCAGCTTCTTTTTCATCGCTTCCCCCTCTTCACAAATGTTCTCCCTTGCAATTGATTAGACGAGTGATTTGTAAAAAAGTTCCATCCTTCTTTGTGGCGTATTAGCTGCTTGCATTCAATGCCATTACAGCGTCCAAAACCGATTGCACGTGATTCTTAATCCTCACTTTACTCCATTCCTTGACGATATATCCCTCTTCATCTATGAGGAAAGTAGACCGAACAATCCCCATATACTCGCGGCCATATAGCTTCTTCCATGCCCATACACCAAACTTCTCAGCTACCTGATGGTCAGGGTCAGAGAGCAGTAGGAACGGCAGCTCATATTTCGCAATGAACTTATCGTGAGCTTTCAGCTCATCAGGGCTAATTCCAACTACTTCCACACCGAGCTGTGCAAACTTACCATTATAGTCACGAAAATCGCACGATTCTTGGGTACAGGTTGGTGTGTTGTCTTGTGGGTAAAAGTAAATGACCAGCTTTTTCCCTTTGAAATCCTTCAAGGAAACTTTTTTCCCGTTTGATGCAGGAAGTGTAAATGATGGTGCCAGTCGCTTGGCTGTCTCTGTCTCAATCTGTATCTTTTTGCTCATCTATGTTCTCTCCTCTAATTATCCGGCTATTGTCTTTATTCATTATGCGACATTCTATGGGGGAACATCAAACGGATCTTATCCAGGCTAGCTTTTACAAAGAAAAATATGGTAGTTTAAAAAGGAGAGGAAGTGTTCTTAATGAAAGCCAACATATCCGTAATTACGATTCTATCGAATGACGTGCCTCATTTAGCTCAGTTTTATCGTGATGCATTAGGTTTTAAAATAATTGTTGATTCTGACGAATATGTTGAATTCGAAAATTTTGGGGTTCGTTTTTCTATTTGTTCAAAAAGATTAATGGCTGTTAACACCGATGGACACAGCTCCTTTTTAGAAGAACGTAAAGGTCAATCGTTCGAGCTCTGTTTCCCCTGTGATTCACCGGAATTAGTCCAAAAAACGTATAGCGACATCCTTACCAAAGGTGCTATTGCAATTAAAGAACCAACTATTATGCCGTGGGGACAGACAACAGCCTTCTTCGCTGATCCTGAAGGAAACATTCACTCCATTTATGCAGACGACGAAACTTCTGATTCGTAACAATAGCAAAAAAAGCTGCCACGAATTGTCACAGATGACTTCGTGAGCAGCTTTTTTTAACTACGTAGCACAAGCCTCTATTTTCCATTACAATGAGGTTTAGAAATTCGACGCAAGTGGAGTGATTCCTAATGTTTAAGATCTTGCTCATTGAAGATGACGCAACCCTGTTCACGGAGATCAGGGACAGGCTGGCCAAATGGTCATACGATGTACACGGCATCATGGATTTTAGCCGAGTGGTTGAAGAGTTTGTTGCCCTAAAACCTGATTTAGTTATCATTGATATTCAACTGCCCAAATTTGACGGGTTTCATTGGTGCCGAATGATTCGGACCCATTCCAACATTCCGATTGTATTTCTGTCTTCACGCGATCACCCCACTGACATGGTCATGTCTATGCAGCTAGGAGCGGATGATTTTATTCAGAAACCCTTTCATTTTGATGTGCTCGTTGCGAAGATCCAAGCCATTCTTAGGCGAGTCTATAACTACAACACAGAATCCATCAAGCTCAAAACATGGTGCGGCGCAACGGTGGATTACGAGAAAAATGCGGTTACTAATCAAGCAGGCTCGATTGAGTTGACGAAGAATGAAATCTATATCTTGAAAATGTTGATTGAACATAAGAACACGATCGTGAGTCGAGAAGAATTGATTAACAGCTTATGGGATGACCAGCGTTTTGTAAGCGACAATACCTTGACCGTGAATGTCAATCGGCTGCGGAAACGGCTGGACGAGATTGGCTTAGGACGCTTTATCGAAACGAAGGTCGGTCAGGGTTACATCGCTGCAGAGGAGTCCCCTTTCCATGATTAAGAAATATGTTATGGAAAGGAAAAGCTGGATCCTGCTTTTTCTGTTTGGGCAAGGACTGCTGCTTTTTATCGCTTATCTCGATTATGAGATCCCCTTCTCCCCTATTCTCTATATTGTTTTTTTATTTACGACCTTGTTTGTTATCTTTCTGATAATCCGTTACAACAAAGAAACAAAGTTCTATAAACGGTTGGAAGAACGAGAAAACTATCTCGATCTCGCAAGTATCGCCGATGCTGAAAGCCCGTTTGAACACATTGTCGAGGCCAGTATGACGGGCCTTACCGAGCGGCTGAGTCAAATCGCCTCACGGCATCAGGTGGCGTTAGAACAAGAGAAAGACGAGCTGCTGTCCTGGATTCATGAAGTGAAGACACCTCTCACGGCCATGCGTTTAATGATTGACCGCTTGGATGATGAAGCCATGAAAGCTGCTTTAACCTATGAATGGCTGCGGATTCATCTGCTGCTGGACCAGCAGCTCCACCAAAAACGTTTGCCCTTCATGGAGAACGACCTGTATATCGAGCACGTAGATCTTGAAGCTCTTACTTATATGGAGATCAAGACGTTGAAGTCGTGGTGCATACAAAAAGGAATCGGCTTTGACGTACAATTCGAAGTCACGAAAGTGCTCAGCGATGCGAAATGGTTAGCCTTTATCCTAAGGCAGCTCTTAACAAACGCGGTAAAATACAGCGACAGCGACTCTTTGGATATCATAGTAAAGAGCTTCCAGCAACATGAGCGTACAGTGCTCGAGGTAAAAGACCACGGCCGTGGAATCAACCCAAAGGATCTTCCTCGTATCTTTGATAAAGGCTTTACTTCTACGACTTGGCATAAGGACAGCGCTGCAACAGGTATGGGCTTATATTTGGCCCAAAAAGCGTCACAGGCCTTGTCCATCCATATTGCTGTACATTCAGAAGAAGGCGTAGGAACAACCTTTACACTCACCTTTCCACAACCAAATGAAACTGTCCGGATTACGGGCATGTGACAACATTGTCACATGCCTTTCTTCTTTGTTCGTTCAATCGAAGGAAAAAGAATTCAAGGCTTTTTATAATAAAGCTATCGTAGAAGAGGAGTGAATGATATGAACATTTTGGAAGCAACCAAAATCCATAAAAGCTATGGCCATAAGCTGAATAAGCAAGAGGTGCTCAAGGGTCTGGATATCAGCATTGAAAAAGGGGATTTCGTCAGCATCATGGGGGCATCCGGCTCAGGGAAAACAACCCTGCTCAATGTCCTTTCTTCGATTGACAGGCTAAGTCAAGGCTCCATTAAAATCGAAGGCCAAGAAATTACGGCCATGAAAGAGAAGCAGTTGGCTGAATTCCGTAAGCATCATCTGGGGTTTATCTTTCAGGACTATAACTTGCTGGATACTTTGACCGTTAAGGAGAATATCCTTCTGCCGCTCTCCATCACCAAAGCGTCGAAGCAAGAAGCCGATCACAAATTTCAAGCGGTAGCAACAGAGCTCGGCATTTTTGAAATTAAGGATAAGTATCCGGGCGAAATCTCAGGCGGACAGAAACAGCGGACTTCTGCTGCTAGAGCATTTGTTCATGAACCCAGTATTATTTTCGCCGACGAGCCTACCGGCGCACTTGATTCTAAATCCGCATCCGATTTACTTAATAAGCTTAATGAACTGAACCAACGACGGAAAGCGACTATCGTAATGGTTACCCATGATTCAGTCGCCGCCAGCTACAGCAGCAGAGTCATCTTTATTAAGGACGGACAAATCTATACCCAATTATATAAAGGTCAAGAATCCAGGCAGGCCTTCTTTCAAGACATCATGAAGACTCAGGGTGTTCTGGGCGGGGTGCATAATGAGCATTAACCAGCTGATTGTTCAAAACCTGAAGTCTAACATCAAGCATTACTACCTATACGTGTTTGCCTTAATGTTCAGCGTCGCGCTTTATTTCGCATTTGTCACCCTGCAGTATGACCCTGCTTTAGACCAAACCAAAGGTTCAATTAAAGGTGCCGCGTCCATTCGTGCGGCTTCCATTTTACTTGTTGCAATTGTCGCTATCTTTAATCTGTATGCCAACAACATCTTCGTGAAAAGGCGCAGTAAAGAAATCGGTTTATTGCAATTAATCGGAATGACGAAAAGCGCAATTTTCCGCATTCTTAGCACCGAGAACTTCATCCTGTATTTCGCTTCATTAATCGTCGGGTCGTTTATTGGATTTTCCGTGTCTAAGCTCATCCTAATGATTTTATTTCAAATTACAGGTGTTAAAGCTGCCGCCACGCTGCAATTTTCGTCACAAGCACTGATCCAGACCCTCGTTATATTTAGCGCTGTCTACTTGTTCATCATGCTTGTCAATTATATGTTCATTAAAAGACAGAGCATCTTATCGTTGTTTCGCGTCTCTACCTCAACTGAAGTGAAGGTGAAAAGATTGTCTACTTCGGAAGCCATCATGGGGATACTGGGATTGATCCTTATTTTGCTAGGCTACTACGTCTCCTCGAAGCTGTTTAGCGGAGATTTCATGACGATGGTTGCCATCTTTTCGGCCATGATCTTCATTCTGGCATCCGTCATCATCGGAACCTATCTGTTCTATAAAGGGTCTGTTCGGTTAATCCTTAACGTCATCCGAAGAAGGAAAAATGGCTATTTAAATGTTCGCGAGGTATTATCGCTTTCATCCATCATGTTTCGCATGAAATCGAATGCTTTGCTATTAACGGTTATTACAACCATATCCGCGCTTTCCATTGCTTTGTTATCTTTAAGCTACATTTCCTACTACTCTGCGGAAAAAACGGCCAAAAATAGCGTGCCAGCCCACTTTGCCATTACGAATGTAGAAGATGCCAACAAATTTAAAGCAGCGTTGAATGCCAAACAAATCAAGCACAAAGATACAGCGATTGAGGTCGTTCAGGTCAAGGCCAATCTCCAGGATATCTTGGCTTCCAATATGGACGGCCTTCTCCTTGATCCGAGTAACATGACGATTCCTGTTGTCAGTGACAAGGACGCGCCATTCATCGATCTGACTTCAGAACAAACGATTTTTACCGGTACCAATGATCTATTGGAAAAATTCATGAAACTCAAAGATTCCGGCCAGATCCAATTTAGCGGACAACAAGTCGTTATTCCACAAACTTATTTAGGCTCTGAGAAGCAATACATGGTTTCATGGTACTTTTCGAATGGCGGCCAGCCAGTCGCCATCGTCGACGATTCGGTATTCAAGCGTTTAAAGCAAGATATGAATCCCGCGATTCAAAAAGAGTCATCCATGTATTTGGGAATTGATATTGAGAATGAAGCGCAGCTTTCTGAAGCGAACCAGATTTTTCATGAGCTGGGCTTTGATCAAAATCGTGCTTATGATTCCCGCCAAAATATGGCCAATGACCAGAAAAATAGGATGGGGCTCATTATGTTCATTGTTGGTTTCTTAGGACTAACCTTCCTGATTACATCCGGCTGCATCCTTTATTTCAAACAAATGGATGAAAGCGAAGATGAAAAGCCGTCATATACGATTCTAAGGAAGCTTGGTTTTACGCAGGACGATTTGTTAAAAGGCATTCAGATCAAACAAATCTTTAATTTTGGAATCCCCTTGGTCGTCGGGCTGATCCACAGCTATTTCGCCGTCCAGTCGGGATGGTTCCTTTTCGGTGCAGAGCTATGGACGCCAATGATCATTGTGATGGTGCTGTATACCGTCTTATACTCGATTTTCGGCATACTCTCCGTTCTACACTATAAAAAGGTGATCCGAAAAGCTCTTTGATTAACAAGAAAAAGCTGCTACGAGTCGCAAAGACTTCGTTAGCAGCTCTTTTTATCTTTGTATGCCAGGTAATTAATTCGGAATGCTGGCCCTTCCAAGCGCTACGATATAATCGTTTAGTTCGGCTGTAGCTGCATTTTGCTTATATTTAATGTTATCAAACCTTAGACTGGTACCATAATAAAACTTGTTATCCCCAATGGTTAATTCCATCCCGTACAGAGACCCATAAAAGGTTCTTTTATCATCGGCTCGGACAAGCTCAATTCTTTTCAATTTTGATGATATCTCCTCAAGAGACTTTGTATCTGTAATGGCCAGCTTTTTACCGTCGCCGAATCTGACATCGATTTGTTTAATGCCATTAAAATCAGTCTTCATTAACGATGAAAGAGCAACTGACGTCTCATCTTCAGGCTCCACCACCTCAATATCAAGTGCTGTATATTGCGGAGGAGAGCTTAGTAATACTGCTTGTGTAGTCCATATATGGAGCAAATCTCCTAGTTTTAAATCCTCAAACTTATTTGAACCGTCACTGTTATTCGTTACGATTACGGTATCGTCTTCGAGACTCACCCAAAACTTCTCTATTTCCTTGCATTCCTTATCTAAACAGGCCTCAGGATTAACAAGGAGCATCTTTCGCTCCTCCTTATCCAGTTCGGATATATACCCAACCAGCTCCTCCTCTTTCGGCATAACCAAAGTTGTAATATCAAGTGAGAAACGTGCTCTTGCGGCCTTGTAGATGGCTTCTTTAATCTGGCCTTTCTCCTGTAAGCTCAATTCCTCACGATGATTACCTAGCTTAATAAGCTGAAGATGAAATGCACCATTAGGGTATTCGCTCTCAGACTTAGAAAGACTCAATGGCTTAACTGAAAATTGTTTATACACGTTTTCTAAATGATATATTCGTTCCTGTAAGTTTTCAGGTAGCGGTGCTGTAAGGTTGTGGGACGGCAGCTCATAAACCCTTTCCACCTCAGTTGGGGGAACGGCGATGTCACCTTGATTCCCGATATTAGACAAACCAAACGCAAATACAAGCAACAAGAGTATGGACTTCATTTGTCTACTGCACCTCAAATCATTAGATTCTTTACTACTTAGACGCAAGTAATTTCCAATTGTTTCATAATAAACCTTTTTACTCAAGATCCGCGAGAGCAAGGTTTGGCGCTTGGCGAGAACTGGCAGTAGTTGCAGTGAATCTCAGAAGCCCACTCTAGAGGTATGAGAGCACACTTTCTGGACTTAATGTATTTAGTACAGTTAATTATCTCCGAAATGACCCATTGGAGAGATATAGCTGCATTTTGTGCAGGTAATGTTATGCGAAAGGGTCAAAACCCTCATTTCAGGCACAATTAGATGTAGGAAATGCAGCAACTGTGCTCAAAAACGCAGATGGCGCGAAATTTGATGTATTTTTTGCAGCTAATGTTATTAAGTGCACACAAAAAAACCTTCCTCCGCACAATCCCTGAGAGATCACGCGAAAGAAGGTTGAGCAGGAGCTAATTTATAAATGCCTCAACTTGTCAGGATTAATTACGAGATAGATAGCAGCTATCTGGCCATCAACAACATGAAAGGAAATTACATTATATGGTAGACCATCATCATATGCGACTATGCCCAATTGTCCATTCACGGTCGCTAATGAATAACTGAAGCCAGGTGGCACTTTGGAAAGAAGCCCTGAAAAGAACATGGCGATACGTTCCGCCCCCATAATAGGCTTAACAGCCGCTTTAACCTTACCTCCACCGTCAGAGTAAAGAATGGCATCCGTTTTGACGATACTTAACAACTGACCGATGTTGCCAGATACTAAAGCCTGCACGAATTGTTCCACGACAGCTGAAGTTTGTTCCATAACAGGCTGCTTCTGCAGCTCCATTGGATCATCGCTACGATCTGGAAAGCTGCTAATGGCGCTTTTGGCTCTGCGAAAAATTTGCCGGCAATTGGTGCTGCTTTTCCCAACAATCTTTGCAATTTCATCGTACTCGTATTGGAGCACCTCTCTCAATAAGAATACCGCCCTCTCGACCCAAGTCAGCTGCTGCAGCAGTAACAGGTAAGCGGTGGATAGGGACTCTTTTTGCGAATAATAGAGATCAGGCTCTGTCTGGTTGTCACTAGGCATGATAAGTGGCTCCGGCAGCCACGGACCAACGTATACCTCGCGCTTTTTGCTGGCGGAACGCAGCTTATCGATACACCGATTGGTAACGATTTTGCATAAATATGCTTTAGGATTGTGGACATGCGCCGGATTCGTCTCATTCACATATAGAAATGCCTCCTGCACGACATCCTCAGCATCCATGACACTCCCCAGCATTCGATAGGCTAGTGAGAACAAAAGCGGTTTATACGATGTATACACCTTCTCCGAAGATCCGGCTAAATCCATATCGCACAGCTCCTCACTAAAATTAGATGATAGGCCAATTTTACGCTAAATGGCTTTCTTTTAAAATAGCCTCTGCCGCTCGTTTGGCGCTTGCCGCTGATGCGTCTGCGAGCATTTCACCATGACTGACCCAGTCCCCAGCCACGTAGAGGCCGCGAATTCCCTGAACAGCCGGACCTGTAAACCTATCTGATTTACCTATATGCATATAGTCGTGAACAACTGTTATATTCGGTAGAAATTGTCTTGAGACAACTTCTTCTTCCCAGCCTGGATGAAGTGTATTCATGGCAGCGGTTAGCATTTGCTCGTCTGCCTTAGGATCGCTTTCCCCAGGTCCGTTATACTTCACCACATGCACAACCAATGTACCGTCATCGCTTAATTTGGCACGGAAGGTATGATGGGAGAAAAAGATGGGTTGATCCAGAGCGATCGCAATATCTCGTCCGCGGACAGGCAGCTTCTTCAATCCTAAATCAAGGCATGCCGCTTTCGATGGACGGGCCTCATCCTTCCACCGTTTCAGCACCGTGTGATCGGCTTCACGAACGAGCTTACAGGTCTCAGAAGCGGACGCAGTGCTGATCACGTTTGAGATTTCTATATATTCCTCATCGGCAAGCTTAAGCTTTTGAACTTTGCCATCCTCATGCATGATCTCCTTCACGTCTTTGCCGCTAATAATATGCACTCCTGCTTGAACCGCTTTGTCGTGCAGCTGATCCACGATCGTCTGCCAGCCGCCATGAAGGTATAGGACTCCCTTAAGTGAACGCTGTACTTGTGCCAATACAGGACCCGCCAGCTGATAGTCGGGATCGTACGTGTATGTGGCGGTTCTGCAGAGCGCATAGAAAATATGACGCACCATTGGATCAGGAATCTCACCTTCAGCCCAATCCCTCAAGGTTGAATGCTTTAATGTGGTTGAGTCGATTTTGTTCAACTTCATTACCAATCGCAGGAGAGTCATTTTGCCAGACCATGATAGAAGCTTAGATGATAACATAGTGATCGGACTCGCTGGCATAGGCAGAATGTGATTGTTCCAGATGGCGTTCACTTTGGATGAAGGCGCCCCCCCATCTATGCGAACACCAAGCTCTTGTAAAATCGAGTATGCTTTCCCAGCGCGGTATAACGCATGCCCGCCTAAGTTAAAGAGTACACCATTTTTCTTATTCGTGATGGCCCTGCCGCCCAAACGCCCCGACTTCTCCAAAATAACTACTTTATTTCCACCCTTAGCTAACTCGATGGCCGCAATTAACCCAGCTAAGCCTCCACCAATAATCGCTGTGTCGTATGTTCTCATGTTCATCACCCTCCGTTTTCGCTTTTCATTCATAAGGCGAAATAGAGTGGTGTTTTGTGACAAATATGATTTCAAAATCAAACTTTCCTTGTGGATATCTTTATCTGTGGATATGTTGACACTTTGCATGAAAGTTATACACAACGGGACTTTTTACCCTGTGGAATTGTGGATAATTATGTGGATAAAAAAAGCCCAGTTCCTGCTTTTTAGCAAGAATCGGACTTTTCAGCTTACTATTAAGATCCCGCGCCGCGGTACCGTTTCACACCTATATTCCAAACCGTAATTCCCAAAATACTGAAACCAATCCCAACAACCGGTGTCAGCAAAGCGAACCACTTCCAGTTCACTGGATCAATGAAATAAGCGGCCGGATAGAAGCCGACGAACGCAAAGGGCAAAATCCACGTCAAGATCGTTCGGAGCAGTTTATTGTAGATCGTAGCCGGATAACGTCCGTAGTTTTGGATGTTCCAAATCAAGGGCAGAATACCTGTCGGCGCATCTGAGAAAAAGGCGAGCGACGTCAGCGAAATGTATACTCCTGCATAAATGAGAATCGATCCAATCACCAGTACGATAAAGACCAGCGGATCATGCCAATGAAATGGGATACCGAGCTTAGCCCAAGAATAAATCATAACAATTAAACCTGCTAATGCGCTAAATAGTGAAGATGGACTCAGGTTTTCGAGCATCAATTGCCATAAATTGTAGGCGGGACGCGTCAGGATGCGGTCCATCTCCCCTTTGACAATATAACGTTCACTGAAGCCCCATAAGTTAAAAAAAGTGATGAATATACCGTATGGAATCATAAAATAACCGTAAATGAACAAAATTTGTTCTTGATTCCAGCCGCCAAGCGATTGTGTTTGCAAAAATACGACGAGAATGAAGAATAGATTCAAACCATTGAACATCAAGTCGGAAAGAACCTCAATCCAGAAATCGGATCGGTAGGTGAGACGCGTTTTCATGTAATTTTTCAAATATTCCACAACTAGGGAGATGTAGAACTTCATGTGCTAACCCCCCTGTACGAAAAGACGCGTTTTGGATTTAACCCACAGGACATAGATTGGGATAATTAAGACCAGGAACCACAGCACTTGCACGCCAAGGTTTTGGAATATCGCAGTGCCTGTAATTTTTCCTGTAAAAACAGCGCTCGGCAAGTAAGTAATGGCTTGAAAAGGCAGCCATTCTAAGACTGATTTGGACCATCCTGGGAAAAAGGAGATCGGAATAATTAATCCGGAGAACAGATCGACAGCAACGCGCTTCATACGCATAAGACCTTCGTTGTTTTCCAGGAAAAAAGCGAATAATCCCGTAATGATATTAATCTGCGTATTAATCAGAAAGCTGAAAAACAGCATCACGAAGTAGATAACCCACAGGCTTGGATCGGTCGGGAACTGAATCGGCAAGAAAAGCCATATGAAGATCATTCCCGGTGTTGTAAAGAGAAACAGACGGAATACGCCCTCTCCCAATCCTTGCATCATTTTCACAAAAACGTAGTTATAAGGACGAATGAATTGGATGGCTACACTGCCGTCACGAATTTCGCTGGCAATCTCACGATCTAAGTTATTGAAGTAAAAAGCGCGCCCCATCCAAGAAATGGCCACATAAGTCGTCATCTGACCTAGCGTCAGGCCGCCAATGATAGCTTGCTCACCATAAATTGCTTTATATACAAAATAATACGAACCAATATTAAGTGCATAGATCAAAATGCCGCTGTAGTAATTAACACGGTAAGCGAGCATCATGAGAAATCGCATGCGGATAACTTCTAAATAAGCACTAAGCATGGGACGCGACTCCCTCTGACTGCGGCACTTCATCTTGACGTTTCACATCGGCTGAGCCGGCTTTATAAATTTCACGGACAATATCATCCGTATTCGTTTCATTGATTTTGATATCTTGAATTTGCAAAACGCCGACTACGCGGCTAAGCACCTCAGATACATTGGCGCGTTCGTGCGGTATGAACACTTTGGCGGACAGCTCATTTTCAAGCTGCCAAGCAACATCTAAGCCTCGCGTAAGCTCCTGAAGACGAGCTAGAGTTGTTGGATGCTCAAATTGCAGCACGACTTCCTTGCCTTTGCCCCATTTCACCTTCAGCTCTTCGAGTCCGCCATCATAAATAATACGGCCATCATCGAGCATGATAACACGGGAACATAATGCTTCAATATCCTGCAGGTCATGCGTTGTAAGCAAGATCGTCGTTTCGTAACGCTGATTAAGCGATTTGAGAAATTCGCGAATTTCTGTTTTTACTACGATATCTAGACCAATGGTCGGTTCATCGAGGAACAGAATCGCCGGATTATGAATTAGGGAAGCCGCTAACTCACAGCGCATTCGCTGACCTAGACTTAGCTTACGAACGGGACGTGATAGCAAATCGGATAATTGCAGACGATCGACAAGCTCGTCGAGACGCTTTTTGTAATCGGCTTCCGACACGCGATAAACCTTTTTCAATAGTTGAAAGGATTCGACGACACCGATATCCCACCAGAGCTGACTGCGTTGACCGAAAACAACACCGATACCGGCTACGAATTTCTCACGCTCTTTAAATGGAACGAAACCATTGACCTTGATATGTCCTGATGTAGGTACTAGAATACCTGTCAGCATTTTAATGGTAGTAGACTTGCCAGCTCCATTTTCACCTATATATCCACAAATTTCGCCCTTTGGAATTTGGAAGCTGATGTCTTTTACAGCTGTAATTTGCTTATACTCTCTTTGAAATAAATCTTGAAATGCGCCCTTTAAACCCCCGCGGCTCTGCTGAACTTGAAATTCCTTGCGCAGATCTTGAACATCAATTGCTAACATGAACTTCCCCCCTGTCTGTGTAGACTCGGCTACATATAATGGCAAAAATCGCCGTAACTTGCTATCGAAGTTTCATAACCTCTATAATATGGATCATAAAGATGAAATGTACAACACACTCATGATACATGAATTCTGTAAGAAAAAAAAGTACAGATTACCTCTACCTACGAAAGGAGCGCAGAACCTTGAGAATCATAAAACGAACCTTGCTCCTGATTGGCTTGCTGCTTATGGTAGTAGCTGGTTATTATTCTTATTCTTTCTATAATTTCGCGAACAATATCTCCCATAAATCGGACAATCCACAAGGCAGCGGCACCATGATTGCCCAGAATATTAAAGATAAAGGGGATAAATTTATCCCGCCTAAATGGGAAGGCAAACAGCGAGTCAACATTTTGCTTCTAGGCGGAGACTCGCGTGGGATGACGAAGAATGAGCTGCCCCGCTCAGACAGTATAATGCTAGCTTCGATTGATCCCGTAACCAAAAAGGCTCACCTATTCTCGATCCTTCGAGATACCTATGTGAAGATCCCAGGCGAAGGCGAAGATCGTATTAACACAGCCATTACATCAGGCGGACCGAATTTAGCGATGAAAACGGTGAGCGATTTGCTCGGCATCCCTGTTCAATACTATGTTTATACCGACTTTAAAGGATTCATTGCACTTATTGATGCTGTTGGCGGGATTGATATTGACGTTGAAAAAGATATGAAATATTCGGACTCCGAAGATGATCATGTCTATGATATTAATTTGAAAAAAGGGCTTCAGCATCTCGATGGCAAAACCGCTTTGCAGTATGTACGCTTTCGACACGATGCTTTGTCCGATTTCTCACGTACAGAACGTCAGAGGAAGTTCCTAACTGCGGTGGCACAAAAAATGCAAACAACTTCTTCCTTAATTAAGCTGCCAAGAATTCTAAATGCCATCGATCCTTATATCGATACGAACCTCAGTGTGACGGATATGCTGAAGCTTGGTGGTCTTGGTTTTGAGGCGAAAGCTGACGGAATCGTCAGCTCGCAATTGCCGCCAACCGATCTGCTGATCGAGAAAAACGTACGCGGCGCTGCTGTCATTACGGCGAACAAAGAGAAGCTGCAGCTTTATGTGAAAGACCTTTTTGCAGGAAAGGCTGAGGCCGACTCTGGTCCTACGAAGCCATCGTCTTCGCCTTCACCGAAGTCTTCGGTGAAGGCGACGAAGTGATGAAGCGTTGCAGATGAGTATCGACTGATGATGCTCTGGGATGGAGCGAAGTTAATTATCAATTGACATTGTATGCCTCTACTTGGCTAGAGGGCTTAGCGCCCTTCGAGTAGGGGCTTTTTGTAAGACGATAAACGACTACATAAATAAAAGAATATACGACTACATTACGTAAAGGAATGATTTCTCTAATGGAACGTAAACAATCCGCACAGTTATATCAAGAAGCACTGAAACATATCGTCGGCGGGGTCAACAGCCCTTCCCGCTCATTCAAAGCCGTCGGCGGCGGCGCGCCCGTCTTCATGAAGCGAGCGCAAGGCGCACACTTCTGGGATGTAGACGGGAATCGCTTCATTGACTACCTCGCCGCCTACGGTCCTATCATTACCGGTCACGCGCATCCGCACGTGACCGAGGCGATTTGCCGCGCCGCTCAGAACGGCACGCTGTACGGGACCCCGACCGAACTCGAAATCGAGTTCGCCAAGATGCTGAAGTCGGCGATTCCTTCGCTCGACAAAGTACGCTTCGTCAACTCCGGCACAGAGGCCGTGATGACGACGATTCGCGTGGCGCGCGCCTTCACGAAGCGCACCAAGATCATTAAGTTTGCCGGGTGCTACCACGGCCACTCGGATCTCGTGCTTGTGGCGGCCGGCTCCGGGCCGTCCACACTAGGCACGCCGGACAGCGCAGGCGTGCCTGCGAGCATCGCGCAAGAGGTCATTACGGTGCCGTTCAACGACATTCCGGCACTCGAAGCCGCGCTTGCGCGTTGGGGGGAAGAGATCGCCGCGGTGATGGTGGAGCCCATCGTCGGCAACTTCGGCATGGTCATGCCCCATGCCGGCTACCTCGAGCAGCTCTGCGCAGCTGCTCGCAGACACGGTGCCCTCGTCATCTACGACGAGGTCATCACGGCGTTCCGCTTCCATTACGGAGCGGCACAGACCTACCCCGGCCTCCCACTCGTGGAGGGCGGCACTTCCGAGGCGGCGGCGCGCTTCGCCGCTGTGGAGCCGGACCTTACGGCCCTCGGCAAAGTGATCGGCGGCGGGCTGCCGATCGGTGCCTACGGGGGCCGCAAGGCCGTGATGGAGCAGGTCGCTCCGCTCGGACCTGCTTATCAAGCCGGCACGATGGCGGGGAACCCCGCCTCCATCTCGGCCGGCATCGCCTGCTTGGAGGTGCTCCAGCAGGCTGGAGTCTACGCCAAGCTCGAGCAGCTTGGCTCAACACTTGCCGGCGGCATCGCAGAATCCGCCGCAAGGCATGGCATCGCCTTGACGCTCAATCGCATCGGCGGCGCCTTCTCCACCCACTTCTGTGACCATCCCGTCACGAACTATGACGAAGCACAGGATACCGACGGCGAACGCTTCGCTGATTTCTTCCGACTTATGCTGGAGCAAGGCATTAATCTCGCTCCTTCCAAATACGAGGCGTGGTTCATGACCATCGCCCATACGGATGACGACATCGCTCAGACGCTCGATGCCGTTGACCAAGCTTTCAAAACCATGAAAATGCGCTAAGATGACTTCTCTTGTGTATCTGTTTCGGGTTTTGGTTTGAGGTTAGAGGTTAGGTGTTACGGTCTGGTAGAAGGGTTAAATGTTACTAGTTAAGTGCTATGAGTTATTACGGGTTAGATGCTACTAGTTTGGTGCTATGAGTTATTACAGGTTAAATGTTACTAGTTAAGTGCTATGATTGATTTCAGGTTAGATGCTACTAGTTTGGTGCTATGAGTGATTACGGCTTAGATGTTACTAGTTATGTGCTATGAGTTATTACGGTTTAAATGTTACTAGTTAAGTGCTATGATTGATTTCAGGTTAGATATTACTTGTTAGGTGCTATGAGTGATTACGGCTTAGATGCTACTAGTTAGGTGCTATGAGTTTTTACGGTTAGATGCTACAAGTTAGTGTGCTACGAGTTATTACAGGCTAGATGCTACTAGCTAATTGCTATGAGTGATTACGGGTTTGATGCTACTAGTTAGGTGCTATGAGTGATTACGGCTTAGATGCTACTAGTTAGGTGCTATGAGTGATTACGGCTTAGATGCTACTAGTTAAGTGCTATGAGTGATTACGGCTTAGATGCTACCAGTTAGGTGCTATGAGTTATTACGGCTTAGATACTACTAGTTAGGTGCTATGAGTGATTACAGATTTGGTGTTTGGTTTAATGGTAACCTATTTCGGGTTACGCAAACTAGGTCGAACTACCGTACAGCAGCAACCCACCCCAATCTCCATTGGACAAAATACAATAAAATCGACTTAAACACCTTAAAATCTCAGATTTCATTGGAGAATATCCAATGAAATCTGAGATTCCCCTCTTTTTAGAGCACTTCCATTGGATTTTCTCCATTAGAACCACTAGATTCCCTGATAGATGCTCCACTCCTTCTCTTGCTCTTGCTCCTGCCCTTGCCCTTGCCATCGCTCTCGCTTTGCTCCTGTTCCTGCTCTCGCTCCGCCCTTTGCTCTCGTTCCTGCTCTTGCTCTTGCTCTTGCCCTGTCTTCTTGCTCTTGCTCTTGCTCCGCCCTTGCTCTCGTTCCTGCTCTAGCTTTTGCCCTGTCCTCATGCTCATGCTCCTGCCATTGCTCTTCGTCATCATTCTCACAAACTCAACCACTTTAACAAGCCTAAACAGCTCCAACTTATACCACTACATGTCCCAGAAACGAACTATGATCCTATATGGATTGTAGTTCGTTCGTATTTTAACAGTGCCCCATGCCATGAGAAATATGGTTTTATTCACCAGTATGCAAAAAAGGTAACGCTTACATTTGTGATTTCGATCTGCAACTATTGTCGGATGATCTTTTTCATGCTATTCTAAGATTACTTTTACCCTTTTCGCGAAATGTCTTGTTTTCGCAGTATTTTCCTAGAAAGTTAGGGCATGATTTACAAATTCTTTGCCGATTTTTGTGTGTGATGCCTTACTTTATTACAGGTCGATTAGAGCCTCATTTTGAGGGGATTATTTCCTTGAAATTGGTATGCTATTCAATAATATTGCATTTTTATTCACATTCTTGCATATTTCGGTTTTGCCTCCTTTGTGGGTAATTCCTTGAAAATGCTAGGGTTGCGGGCTCATCAATGCAGAATGCAAGAAGCGTAGTGCAAGAGGAGTTTAAATATGTATGGGAGGTGACGGTCAGGCGACTGACCAGAGCGATGAATGAATTGATGCGTAATGAAGGCCGTTTTCAAGATCTACTAGGAACCGAACACGACAGCTGCGGTATTATTTGTATTATTGAAAAGAATGGTCACCCTTCCCGTGATAACATCCAAAAAACGATTGAAGCCCTTGTAAAAATGGAACATCGTTCGGGTTTTATTAACGGTGAAGGCGATGGTTGCGGGATTTTAACGGATATTCCACGCGCTCTTTGGGAAAAGAAATTAACAGATGCGGGTCTTGAAGGCAAGCTTGCCTACGACAACCGTTTTTCTGTTGGACATATCTTTGTTCCACGCAAGCTTGACCTGACCGTTACCGAAATCCAGAATGGCATTCGTGAGCTCTTTGCTGCCCATGATGTTTCCATCATTCTTGAGCAAGAGAATCAAGTCGATAGCAGCGTTTTAGGCCCTAACGGCTTGAACGATGAGCCAACTTTCTGGCAAATCGCAGCGATTAGCAATAAAACAGAAGGCCAAGTGGCCGATCACCTTTTTGAATTGCACATTGCTATTGAAGATAAATATAACGTTCACGTTGCTACACTAAGCAATGTAACATCTGCATACAAAGTTTTAGGAGCTGCAAGCATTCTTCCTAAATACTTCAAAGATACGTGTGATGCTTTATTTGCTTCCCAAGTTACAATCGGTCACAACCGTTATTCCACTAACACCTTGTCCAGCTTCTTCCGTGTACAACCGTTCTCGCTGCTCGGGCATAATGGTGAAATCAACACGATTAAGAAACTTCGTATCGAAGCAGACATGGTTGGTGTTCCGCTCGTAAGCGGCGGTTCTGACTCTCAAGATATGAACAGAACGATTGAAACGTTCATTCACCGTTTTGGATTGTCCCTTTTCGAAGCGATGGAAATGGTATTCCCTCCTATTATTAATGAAATGAAACAGTTCCGTCCGGAACTTCAAGATTTATATGTGTACTACCGCCAAGTATGGGGCCATTTTGCACAAGGTCCTGCTGGTATCGTTTCTCGTTATGGCAACGAATGTATTTTCAGCGTGGATGCGCTTGGTCTTCGTCCAGTATGGATGGTTGAGAGCGATTCTTCCTTATACTTCTCCTCGGAGCAGGGTGTTATTACGGTTGGCGAAATGGTTGCTGATCCGAAACCAATTGCACCAGGTGAAAAAGTGGGTGTTGTACTGACACCAGGCGAACACGTTCAAGTTATTCCTTACCATGAAGTGCAAACACTAGTGTACGAGCGCGCAAGCAAACGTCTCAATATTGGCGGACTTCGCAAATATCTGAATCATGTCCCAACAGATACTCAAGCAGAGCTTAATGAGAACATTGTAGCGACTGACCAATTGTATAGTGCATTTGGTTGGGATCGTGACGGTATTCAACACATCGAAACAATGTCTGAAACAGGTGCAGAGCCTATCCGCTCCCTGGGTCACGATTCACCTCACGCTGCTCTTGCTTGGGAACGCCAGAACGTGCCTGACTTTATTAAAGAAAGCGTAGCGGTTGTTACGAACCCAGCGATTGACCGTGACCGTGAGATGGAGCATTTCTCCACACGTATCATCGCCGGTACTCGTACTCCTGTTTATGCTCAAGTAGATAACAACCTGCGTCTTGAGCTTCTAGCTCCACTTGTACTCGAAGGTACGAATGGCGTAGATAGCGAAGAGCATTTGTCCCAACCTTCTTATGAGCAATTGTTGGCTCTGTTCCGTGCACAAGGAGATAACGCTGTAGCCGTGCTTTCCAGTACTTTCGCTCGCGGAACTTCTCTGAGTGATGGCTTGGACGCTCTAGCTGCTGCTGCTATCGCTGCTGCCCGCAATGGCGCTGCACTGATCGTTCTTGACGATGCAGAAGCTCATCAAAATGACCGTTTGTGGCTTGAGCCGCATCTTGCCGTTTCCAAAATCGATATCGCACTTCGTGCGGAGAAGCTTGGTTTCGGCGACAACTTGCGCCGCCATGTTACTTTGATCCTGCGTTCCGCTGCAATTCGCAGCTTGCATGATATCGCTGTAGCTTGCGGTCTTGGCGCAGACGTTATCTCACCATACCTGTTGTTCTCAACAGCTTCTGATAAAGAAGGCAATGCTGCAGCAGCACGTAAAGTGTATGCAGCACTGACTAAAGGTCTTGAGAAAGTTATTTCCACAATCGGTACACATGAGCTTCGCGGTTACACACGTTTCTTCTCTTCCATCGGCTTCCACCCAGAAGTTGCTGAAGTATTAGATATCGTGAACTACCTCGGCAGCGAAAAAGCGGGAACTGGCTTTGCCCAGCTCGAAGCTGATGCTGAATTACGTTATACAGACTTTACAAATCCAAAAGCAAAAGCAGCGAAAAACTTCCGCTTCTTCCAACGTATGTGGAAAGCATTAGGCGACGCCGCTTCAGGCGCTGCTCCTTATAGCGACTACCGCGACAAACTGCGTGAAGAAGAGAAGAAGAACCCGATTTCCATTCGTCACATTGCTGGATTCAACATTAACAAAGCACTGAGCGAAGGCCGTAAGGCACTCGATCCGTCGCAAGTTGATATCTCCATTGGCGGTCATTCCTTGCCGATGTTGATTTCTTCGATGTCATTCGGTTCACAAAATGAAACAGCTTTTCGTGCCTACGCTGAAGCCGGCGAACGCCTGAACATGGTTACCATGAACGGCGAGGGCGGAGAGATTAAAGATATGCTCGGCCGTTACAAAAAAACACGCGGTGCGCAAGTCGCATCCGGACGTTTCGGTGTTAACGTAGAACTAGCTAACGCGGTTGCTTTCCTTGAGATCAAAATCGGTCAAGGGGCTAAACCGGGTGAAGGCGGTCACTTGCCAGGATCCAAAGTAACAGCGAAAATTGCTGCTGCTCGTAACGCAACCATTGGTTCTGACCTGATTTCTCCTTCTAACAACCATGATATCTACTCGATCGAGGATTTGGCGCAAATCATTTCCGAGCTTAAAGAAGGTAGCGGTCGCAAAGCGAAAATTATTGTTAAAATCCCGGTTGTACCAGGTATCGGTACGATTGCGGTTGGTGTAGCGAAAGCAGGAGCTGACGTTATCACGCTTTCCGGTTTTGACGGCGGTACAGGTGCTGCTCGTATTCACTCCTTGACGCACGTTGGCCTTCCTACGGAGATCGGCACGAAGCTTGCTCACGTTGCTTTGATTGAAGCTGGTCTTCGTCACCGCGTTGAGCTGTGGTCCGATGGCGGTCTGAAATCAGGTTCTGACGTTGTTAAAATGGTTATGCTCGGTGCAAACCGTGCAGGTTTCGGTAGTATCGCGATGCAATCGATCGGCTGTACAACTTGCCGCGGCTGTCATTTAGATACTTGTCATGTTGGTATTGCTACACAAATCGATTCCATGGAAGAAGCGGAAGAAAAAGGTCTTCGCCGTTTCGTACCTCGTCAATTCGACGTAGCTGTAGACAGCTTGGTTCGTTTATTTGGCGGTATTGGTGAAGAAGTGCGCGAAGTTGTTGCCTCCCTTGGTTTCAACAGCTTACAAGATCTCGTAGGCCGTTCTGACTTGCTTGAGCAAATCAGCCACTTGGAGCACATCGATCTATCTGACATTCTTCGTCCGGCTCCGCTTCAGTTCATCTCTGATGCTGAAAGAGCAAGGGAAGAAGCGGCTGTATCATCCGATATCCGTATCGCCGCAGGTGCAGAAGGTCTAGAATTCTTCCCAGAATCTTTGGCTCTTGATGCTCCAATCGTACGCAACTGGTCCAAAGTGGATGCCGAGTCCCGTATTCTGGGAGCTCGTTACTCCAGCCATCGCGTAAGAGATCGTTTCGACGGCAGCTACGATGAATTGCCACCAGTTGCGCTGAACTTGATCGACGGTTCCGTACCAGGAAACGGTCTGGCTGCCTTCAATGCTCGCGGCGTAGACATTACTGTTCACGGCGGCGCTGAGGATGGTCTTGGTAAAATGGCCTTCGGTGGTAAAGTTGCGATTGTTAAATCACTTGGCAAAAACAATACCTTCATCAACGGCAGCGTTGGTAAATCGTTTGGTTACGGCGCACAAAAAGGCTTATTCTTGATTCAAGGCAGCGCAGATACACGTGCTTGTATCCGTTTCTCCGGTGCAGACGTTGTATTCGGCGGAGAGATTACAACTCCACTTCGTGATGAGCTTGGCGGACTTGCCGCTCGTGCGAACCTCAAAGGCTTCGCGTTCGAGTACATGACTAACGGCCGTGCCGTGGTTATGGGCGATCCAGGTCCATGGATTTGCGCAGGTATGACAGGCGGCGTGATCTACCAACGTCTTGTTCCAGAAATGGGTCTAGATCAAGCAGCAATCGAACGTCGTATTGCCAAAGGCGCGAAAGTTAAACTTGAGACCATTGGTGTACAAAGTAAAAAAGATCTTACTGAATTGCTCACAGCTTACCACGCTGAGCTTGCTAAATCCGGTCAATCCGATGCAGCTGCAAAAATCGAAGGTTTGCTAAGCAATCTTGAAGCTAACTTCATCCGTATCTCCCCGGTCAACATGCAAGCTGACCAATCCGTTGCTACGGAATAGATCATCCAAAAAGCTCCACAGGACCTTCGCTGGTCTTGTGGAGCTTTTTTTCATGGAAAGAGTTTGCATCGGGTGCATAAAATAAGCTCAACCATCGCATTTTATTAGTGCAGCACCCATCCGCATACCATAGGAGGTTTTTAGCTATGAGCCACTCGAAACGCCGCGATGAAGCAGCATGGAAAAGCCGCAAACAAGCTCAACATCCACATGGTAAGGTGAAGTCTCTGGAGGAATTCGCCAGTGAATATGAAGCGGAACACAAGAAGTAAGTAACTCCCCTCTCCGTCGAAAGAGGGACCAACACAAAGAACCCGGTCATCTCGTTTCTAGTGAAACGCGGTTATCGGGCTCTTTGGTATCGATATATTAGGAAGAGCTAGCTCGGCACTTAATGTAGCAAGCGAATGAGTACGGTTTTAATCTCGAACGGAGTAAAGGAAAGCTGGTATTGTCCTTCATCGCCGCTCAGCGGCTCTAATGGGTTTTCCATCAAATCTGCTAGCACTGCCTCTCGGTGAGGAAGATGAACCGAAAGCTTGATATGACCATTCGCTCCCGACGTTTCGTAAAGGCGAACTACGAGAGCGTCTTCGTCCTCCGCTTTTTTCACCGCTTCCATCATGACTTTGGCGCCTTCAATCTCAAAACCGGAATACTTCTTCGGCAGTCTGCTTTCTTCTGCACTGGTTAGGACCGCGGATATCGGAGCATTTAATTCATAGCCTTGCTTGTAGACTTCCGCCTCTATGAAATCCCCTTCATGCGGCAATATGGCGTATACGAACTGATGGCGCGCCCTGTCGCAAGTTGGATCGGGGTACGATGGACTGCGAAGTAAGTTAATATCCATAACGTTGCCTTTAACACTATAACCATACTTGCAATCGTTCAAAAGAGCGACACCAAAGTCCGGTTGGGAAAGATCGATCCATTGATGAGCGCAAATTTCGTCCTTAGCGTAATCCCACAACGTATTTCGGTGAGTCTGTCTTTTGAGATGACCAAATTGAATTTCGCAATTCACTTGATCGGCATACACGTTGACTGGGAAAGACGCTCGCAGCATTTTGCTATCTTCCTGCCAGTCGACATCCGTTTCAAAATCGATTCGTTTGCTGCCCGCCGTCAGAATAACTTTCTGTGTGAGTACTGACTTGCCGTAGTGATACTCCTGCTCAACCACTGCTTTGGGTCCGTTGACGTAAGCCTTCGATTGCACAAGCTTCATCTGCGCAGGCTTCGTTCCCGCATAATCTTCAGGGAAATCCCAAGCATCGCCATCATCATGATAAATGGATAACACGTTCCCCGCTTCACCGGCAGCGATTACTTCACGACCCAACTCTTTATCCAAGATCGAAAGAATGCTTCCGTCCGCACCAAACGCGATCTCGATCAACTCGTTCTCTAGTGTATCGCTCATTGACGTTACTTCGAATGATGATACAGGAGATAAAGCAGCCGAATCTATAACCTGATAACCCATTGCAGGAATCGTTACCTGGATCCATTGATTGTCCAACTGCATCCATTCGCGTCGCTCCCATGGAAGGGAGTTGAAGATGACCATCGGACGTACTGCTCCCTGCGTCCCTATGGAGGATGCAAAGCCGCGGTACATTTGATCCGTTAACTCCGATACTCTAGCTAGTAAAATTTCGTATCGTGCAAGGGATTCATCGAATACACGCTTAATAGAAGAACCAGGCAAAATATCGTGGAATTGGTACAACAGCACTTCCTTCCAGATCGTTTCAAGCTCCTCGGACGGATATTCGTTGCCGTACGCGAAATGAAGCGAAGCAGCGAATTCCAGCTCTCTCAACGCCTTCTCAATTTTCCGGTTATATCGTTTATTGCGAGCCTGACTGGTGAACGTCCCTTGGTGCTTTTCTAGGTAGAGCTCACCTTTCCACGTCTTATACTTCCCTTTATTCACAGCCAGCTTCTCAAAAAAGTTCAGGGCAGGCTCCTGTTTCACCGGGATAAGCCCTTGTAGATTTTGCTCGCGCTGAAGGCGCTCTAAGTGCTCTTCTCCTGGTCCGCCGCCGCCGTCTCCGATTCCGAACACGACAAGGCAATGGTCGGATACGTTTTTATCCAAGTAATCCCTTTCGGCTTTGAGAATCGACCTTGGCAGCGCAGGGCCATTGTAGGTATCTTCTGGCGGCAAATGCGTCAACACACGGCTTCCGTCCAGTCCTTCCCAGAAAAACGTATGATGCGGATGATCATTATGAACGTTCCAAGACAGCTTCTGCGTCATCACATAATCTACCCCAGACTTCTGCAGAAGCTGCGGCAAGCTAGCCGAATAACCAAAAATGTCTGGAACCCACAGCATCTTCATATCTTGACCGAATTCCTGCTGGAAAAAACGTTTCCCCAAGAGGATTTGCCTAACAAGCGCTTCTCCTCCCGCAAGATTGGAATCCGGCTCCACCCACATGGCTCCTTGAACCTCCCAGCGACCTTCTGCAATGCGCTGCTTGACCTCTGCATATAATTTGGGATGCTGCTGCTTGATCCACTCGTATAATTGAGGCTGACTGGCTCCGAATACATAATCGGGATACTGCTCCATCATCCGCAGTGCAGTGGCAAAAGTCCGAGCCCCTTTGCGGTAAGTCTCACGAATAGGCCACAGCCACGCCAAATCGATATGCGCGTGTCCAATTGCGGTAGCCGTCAGTGTTGGATCCCCGCCCTGCTTGCTTAATGACGGAGCCAGAATACGTCTAGCCTGCGCCACGTTCTCATCCGACATATCCCTGAGCAATAGATGAACGTCATAAAGGGCCTGAAGGATACGTGCTCTTCTTGCTGATTGATCCTCTAGATGCTTGGCCAGATCGAGCAGCACCTCATAATCGTAAAATAGCTGTCTCGTTTCCTCGCTGCAGATGGCTATTTGAGCCTCTTTCAGCGTTCCGCTCCGGAAACGCCCAAACAAATCGTTATTGCCAGCGTCAGCCCAAAGGTCGATAACTTCTTCCCCCGTTGCGGTAGATACGACCTGCACGACCCGTTTGCCAGGCAAGCCAAGCGTTAAATCAAACTCTGAGTTCACATTTGTGAGCCCTTGCGTCGGTGTTCCTTCCTCATCGACAAGGCATAGTTCTCCGTTGACATCGATCAGCAGCACGACCTTATTTCCCGCAGCCTCTGGCGGTACTTGACCCTGGAAATGAAACCAGGCGCAATCCCACAGCTCTCCCCACTTCTCGCCCGGGCGAACTTCAAGACACTGTCCCGACATTCTTTGCTCGAAGGTTACGGGCTCCTTCGTTACGTATGCGATGGCCGAAAGAGGAGCTGCCGGCAGGTAAATATGATTTTCGATTCGATTTAGCGTTTGCTTAAGGGTTTCCAGCTTTATTGGGGTGTATGGCATATAGGCTGCACCGTCCTTCGATCATTATGTATGAAGATAATGTTTAATGTTATACGCCTTGGTTTGCTTATAACTATATAACACTAATAAATATATCATATATATCAATTATTTCAATGTTTTAAGAAGAAAATAAAAGCAAAAAAACTGACCTCGGCTGCAATGCCAACGATCAGTCTCATTCGTTCTCTTATTCTTGCGGAAGTACTGGACCCGATGTCTGTTTGATAACCAATTTCGGCTCCAAGACCACTCTGCTATTTTTAAGTTGAGTTCGATTCCCTTTTATAGTGTCCATAATCAGTTCTCCAGCCCTAGCCCCTATTTCGCCCTCGTTTTGGTCAATATATGTGAACAGACTTAGCTCATCCATCATCGGACTCGGATTATCAAAGGTCACGATGGACAAATCTTCCGGCACGCGGAGCCCTTCACGCTTGGCGATGGACAAAATATGTACACCTAGGTTTCCGTTCAGCGCTATGTATGCGGTTGCCATCCGGTTCTTGATAAACCGATACAAAGGGTGCTCCTCATTAACAGATGAGAGCGGGGATGCAAAATCCGTCAAGAATAACGCCGGGTTGATCATCTCGCCTTTATCCCTGAGTGCACTGATGTAGCCATTCACCCGATCTTCCACGGATACCGTGGGTTGAGGTGAATCGGAACAAATTGCGATGTTGCGGTGACCGAGGCCCCACAAGTGATCCACGGCCAGTTTAGCTGCCAGCGCGCTGTCGGAATAAACTGTGTTCGTCTCCACGCCAGGCAAATATCTGTCAATGAGGACAAAAGGATAGTCCGTCATTTTAAGTGTAATGATTTCCTCATTATAGACTTCCGCATCCACTGGAAAAATGATCAGGCCAGCTACTTTATCTTTCAAATCCCGAATGATTTCCTTTTCCCGCTCTTTTGAATTGAAAGAGAACATCATTAGCAGCGCGTAGCCGCTATTCTCAAGAACGGAAGTAATGCCCCGGATCAACCGGATAGCAAAAAAATCATCAACGAATGGAAAAATAAGCCCGATCTTCGGACGTTCCGAGTGATTAACTGACGGCGTTTGAACGGCAACTATCTTCGCAGTTGGAATATAAGTTTCTGGAATACCCTTAACAAAGGTCCCCCTACCCGGAATGCGGTAAATCCAACCTTCCCGAGCAAGCTCATTCAACGCGTTGGCCACCGTGATCCGGCTTACATTAAACTGTTCGAGAATTTCCTTCTCGGTCGGAATCTTGTCGTCTTCTTGCAATTTTCTAGAGCTGATCAGTTCTTTAAAATGGTTTTGAATCTGAATATATAGCGGTTCCCTGTCTGTGCTCATCCTACTACAAGCCTCCAAGATTACTCTCATATATAGTTATAAAGATCTCATATCAAATATAGCATATTGCCTTAAGCATTTCCAAACCATTTCTGTCAAAACCCCGTAGGATAAAAAGAAATTTAGATACTCTATTCAGATATTATAATTTGTTATATAGTATATATCGTTTGTGAGATTTGATAAAATGACCCTTCTGCATCCTGCAGAAGAGTTATTTATTATCTGAAGCTCATTTTCCATGGTAAAAAATTGCTTTGGGTCGGAATTGTTGTATTTTCCGCAACAATTCACACGCCCAAAGGCTATTTTGCAACTTGTTGTTGCACTCTGTACAACATTCCGAGTCCAATTGGTGCGAAATGGCCTATATAGGACCAAATTGTTGTACATTATGCAACAACGAAGGGAGAAAGGCGTGATTTAGGCAGCAATTGTTGCACTTTCTACAACATCATTCAACCGTAATATGGATTCATTCATCCCGCAACCTTTATTGAGCATATATGACGATTGATCCCAATTTAAGATACCTCACAAAGAACATAACCTCACCCCTTTCATAGTTCCAAAAGAGGTAAGGGCTGCAAAGTCACCAATAGAGGTAAGACTGCAAAGTCACTTTAAACTAACTCATATGCATCCGTTAGATGTTCCCCAACAAACGCTGTTAGCTTGCTTAGCGAAAATATACATAACTCGTGCATAGCCCGGGTGCAAGCGGTGTAGAACAGCTTGCGTTCGTTTTCTGCCCGTACTGATGACAGGAACCGTCATAGATGAGTACGACATTGAACTCTACCCCCTTCGCCAGATTGGGTTTTTCTTCGTTTTTATAGAATGCCGTAACCGAAATTAACATCCGTGAAGTTCACGAATTCGCTCCACCGCCCGTACATGGTGCCTAGCATGTCCCGCCATCATTTTGAGCAATCTTGCAACGGACTCTTCGCGATTATTTGTAGTTATAACTGTCCGTTCAAGCGCACCAGGCAAATGTTCACACAATCCAAGAATATGCTGTCTCAAACTACGAAACATCTGCACTTCGTTTGTAATTGGCCTCGCCGCATAATGAAGACTAACACTCCAATCGTCCTGCGAAAAACGATTTCCTTGGTAGGTACGACCCGGCTCTGCTAGGGCAAATTTCACTTTGTGAATCGTGACTAATTCCAAATCAATCAGGTGCAGCACCTGTTCACGAATCGACCATTTACCTGGTGCTTCCGTTAAATCGAGCTGCTCTTCAGACAAGCCATCTACAGCACATTCCAACTCGTCTATTCCTTCAGCGTACATCTTCATAATTTCATCGTCAGAAGCAAATAGTTCCTCCCAGAAAACGAAGGTATACCCATCAACGACGGGAACAAAAACCTTACGAATATGCCCCTCTTCTTCTTCTTTTCTCAGCTCATTCCATCCGTTAACTTGTAAGCTTTTTTCCACTTCGTTAACGGAGCTAACTCCTATATAAACGAGATCCCCCGCTTGCGGACTGAAAGGCTTTGGCTGCAACCAACGAGTTAGGTAAGCCTCTAGTACTTCATGTTCCAGCTTGGTTAGCTGACCTCTCTGTACCAAAACAACTTCATCGTTCAACCAAATGCGAAGCAACGCTGCATGGCCCGCAGCAGGAGTTGCCTCCACCAATTCCCAACCAAGCTGTCTTGTATAAAAAGACACCGACTTCTGAAGATTATCGACCTGCAGCAGCAGCCTCGCTTTGCCATGATTCATAGTTTTCTTTTCCTTTCATCAAAAAAATACGCTCCGTCATCATTTCGACGGAGCGTACGGATTTCCTACTTCTTGGCCGCTTTGTAGGCCTCGATATATTGAGCTGCCTTGTCAGCAACAAGGCTGTAGTTACGGGTTTTGACGGCTTCGCTAGTCAAATCAGAACCGATGCCGACGGCAACGGCGCCGGCCTGGATCCACTCACCGAGGTTGCTCAGCGAGACACCGCCGGTCGGCATGATGTTCGCCTGCGGCAGCGGACCTTTAATGGCCTTAATCATCGCGGGCGAGTAGAGATTGCCCGGGAAGAGCTTAACGATATCGACGCCGAGCTCAAGCGCCGTTTGAATCTCTTGAATCGTCATGCACCCTGGCATGACGGGCACTCTGTAACGGTTGCAGAGCTCAACCGTTTTCGGGTTAAGCGATGGGCCGACGACGAACTCGGCCCCGCTGAGGATCGCGGCACGCGCCGTCTCGGGGTCAAGGGCTGTGCCCACCCCGATGATCGCGTACTTAGCCGCGTCCTGCGCTGTGCTCGAGTAGCGCTTCGCGAGCTCCTCGATCGCGCGCAGCGCGAAAGGCACGGTCATTGTGACCTCGATGACCTTAATACCGCCGGCAATGGCTTGATCCGCCATTTCCACGACTTCTTCTGGCGTATCGCCACGTAGAACGGCAACAACACCTTCACTTGATATTTGTTGGATAAGTTTAATTTTTTTCATTAGAATCTACACCCTTCTTTTTCAAGCATTTAACGTTCTATATGTTTAACATCGTTAAGCACGGCATCCACTTGTTCCCAAGTCGGAGCGCCTTCCCAGTCTCCCTCGGTCTGAACGATCAGGGAGCCTACAAGGTTGCCGATGCGTACGGCTTCCGTATATTCATACTCTTTTAACAAGCCAACCAAAAAGCCCGCACAGAACCCATCACCCGCTCCAACGGTATCAACCACATGCTCCGCTTTGAAATAAGGAACTGCTGTAACACTGTCAGAGGTTACGACGTACGTCTCATTTTCCCCACCTTTGACGATGGATATCGCTGATAATTCACGCAGCTTGCTCACGATAACATCCCAGTCCTCTGTCTGGTAGAGCAGCTTCAATTCATCTAAACCAGGTAAGAAAATATCAGACAGCTTAGCTAGTTCTAACAGCACGGGACGTGCCTCTTCCATATTCCAAAGCTTCAAACGCAAATTAGGATCAAAGCTGACCTTGACGCCATGCTTACGAGCCATTCGAACAGCTTCGAAAGCCGCCTCTTTACAAGATTCGCTTAAGGCAGGAGTGATGCCTGTGATATGCAATATTTTGGCCCCAGCGATATAAGCCTCATCCAAATGCTTCGCACTCATGTGACTCGCTGCTGAATTTTTACGATAGTAGTAAACAGACGTTTTGCCCATTAGTACTTCGCGCATCATCAGTCCCGTAGGCGCTTCTGCTGTCAACTCAGCGCGTGAAACATCGACGCCTTCACCACGGATTTTTTTGAAAATCATGCGACCTAATGGATCATTACCTAACCGTCCGAACCAGCCGACCTTGCCGCCAAGTCGTGATATACCAATAGCTACATTACTTTCAGCACCACCAAACAAGCTGTGAAGCTCAGATGAGTACTCCAGTCCCTTGCCGCTGGAAGGCATGAGCAGTGCCATCGTTTCCCCAAAAGTGATAATATCCGGGCCAGAACCTGAATGCGATTGTGTATTTGCTATCATAGAAGCTCTCCATCCATTTCCCGATCACGCCTGAGCGTGTCCAGTTAATTGAAACGTTTAAATAAGTGATATACCTCATATTATAGTGCATATTGAGCGTTTACACCAGACTTGACTTACCGAGGAAGGAGCCCAAGATCTTCGATCATGCGAGTGGTAATCTCAACAAACTTACTCCTTCTCTCCCATCCCGAGAATAACACAGAAAAAAGAGAGCCACATCGTTACTCTCTTCTCCATGCTTTGCATCTATTCGATTAGGCCATTTGCTCTTTCTTCTGTTTGTAGCCCATTGTTGCTTGAACCGCTGCTTTCCAGCCTTCATATAACCCATCGCGCTCAGCAGATTCCATGGTTGATTCGAACGTATGCTCAATCACTTTGTTCTGGATAATATCTTGCTTGCCTGCCCAGTAGCCAACAGCTAGACCAGCCAGATAAGCTGCGCCTAGCGCTGTCGTTTCCAATACACGAGGGCGATCTACAGTTGCACCTAAAAGATTCGCCTGGAACTGCATCAGGAAGTTGTTCGCCACTGCGCCTCCGTCAACCGCCAGCTTTTGTAATTGGATGCCCGAATCAGCTTCCATTGCTTCCAGCACATCTTTCGTTTGGTAAGCTAAGGATTCTACCGCTGCACGTATAAAGTGGTCCTGCGTCGTTCCACGCGTCAACCCAAAGATCGCGCCCTGAGCTTCCATATCCCAGTAAGGTGCACCTAGTCCTACAAAAGCAGGCACAAGATATACGCCGTCTGTGCTAGCCACATTCGTTGCATGCTTCTCAGAATCAGAAGCCTTCTCAATAAGTTTAAGACCGTCACGCAGCCACTGAATCGTAGCGCCCGCAACGAAAATGCTGCCTTCAAGCGCATACTCCACTTTACCATCCAAGCCCCATGCAATCGTAGTCAACAGTCCGTTCCGGGAAGCAACAGCCTTGGAACCCGTGTTCATAAGCATGAAACAGCCTGTGCCGTAAGTATTTTTGGCCATCCCTTCTTCGAAGCAAGCCTGGCCGAACAATGCCGCTTGCTGGTCACCAGCGATTCCGGCAATCGGAATTTGAACTTCGAACAAACTTTTGGATGTCTCACCGTACACTTCACTGGAAGGACGCACATCGGGCAGCATGGATACAGGGACATTCAGCATGTTAAGCAGCTCTTGATCCCATTGCAATTCGTGGATATTGTACATCATCGTTCTCGATGCGTTGGAATAGTCCGTCACATGGACCTTACCATCGGTCAATTTCCAAATAAGCCAAGTATCAATGGTGCCGAACAACAATTGGCCGTTATCGGCTTTTTCTCTAGCACCTTGTACGTTGTTCAATATCCAGTTCACTTTCGTACCTGAGAAGTATGCATCAATGAGCAATCCTGTTTTCTGACGCACTTTAGGATCAAAGCCCTGTTCCTTCAGCTCATTACAAATGTCCATGGTTTGTCGACTTTGCCAAACGATTGCGTTGTACACGGGTTTGCCCGTAAGTTTATCCCAAACAACCGCTGTCTCGCGTTGATTCGTGATCCCGATAGCTGCAATTTGGTGCGGATGCACATGATTTTGGATCAAAACTTCTTTGAGCACCTCAAGCTGCGTCTCCCAAATCTCCTCGGCGTTATGTTCAACCCAACCTGGCTTCGGGTAAATTTGTGTAAACTCTTTTTGAGCAACACCCATAATGGCACCGGATTTATCAAATAAAATAGCACGAGAACTCGTCGTTCCTTGATCTAATGAAAGCACATATTTCTTTTCCATGGGTTCAGCCTCCAAAATATATAAAAGAAAACAGCAAGCTATTCCAAATGCACGCATGGTAACGTACGATTTGAAATAAACTTGCTGTTCTCCTAAGCTCCGCAGCTAAATTAAATTATAGTCTTATATTACTTTAAATAGCTTGATTGTCAACAATAAATCGAACTTACAAACCTGTCGCTCCCGCTCCAGCCAATTCCTGCTGAAGTTCGTCATGAATATGACCATTGGTAGCAAGCACATTTCGCACGGCAAGCTTGTATGGATTCCCAGCCGTATCGCTCACTTTACCGCCGGATTCTTGAATCAACAACGAGCCTGCAGCAACATCCCATGCGCTAAGACCAATCTCCCAGAACCCGCTTAATCGTCCTGCTGCGACATAAGCCATATGTAGCGCTGCTGATCCGCCCGAGCGAAGATTTCTTACCTTCGGCGCCAAAGCCAGCGTCCCTTTAAGATTGATCGGTAGAGCGCCGTCACGGTCCGCAGGAAAGCCGGTTGCCACCAAGCTCTCGGATAGCTTGCTATCGAGCGAAACCGTCGTCTTATTGCCATGCATATAGGCGCCTTTCCCTTTTTCTGCGACGAACAGCTCATCACGAGAAGGGTCATAGACGACACCTACGATAATTTCACCCTTATGTGCCAGCGCAATCGAAACGGAGTAGAACGGAAAGCCGTGAACGAAGTTCGTCGTCCCATCAATCGGATCCACGATCCAGAGATACTCCTCTTCACTCATCGCTTGAAGTGCTTTGGCCGAAGCTGCTGGTCCAGGTTCCACGCCTTCCTCACCAAGAATGGAATGATCTGGGAAATGAGTCATAATCAAATTACGAATTAATTTCTCAGAACCTTTATCCACCTCAGTGACCAAATCTTGCGAGGAGTACTTCGTATCCACGCGATTAATGTCCCCCAGCTTGCTCTTAATCCATTGCCCAGCCTTGGCCGCCGTATTAATGGCCACCGCTGTAAAGCTCTTACTGCCCACCACGAAAGGCTCAACCCTACTATCAACCATTTATATCAACTCTTTCTTTTCATTAATTTAATTGGTAACTCCAGTATAGTAAATTATACGTTTTAAATACTAGTGCGTTTCATCCCAAAATATTCGTATAATTTTACATTTTAACTAGAATCAGCCTGTTTTTTGCGTAAAAAAACCGTATCACCCATAAGGCAATACGGAACTTCTTAGTATGCGGGTTTAAATGCCAACGATATGATATCCACCGTCTACATAGATAACTTCACCCGTGATACCGCGGGAAAGGTTACTCATCAAGAACATTGCTGTGTCGCCTACTTCAGCTGTATCCGTTGTTTTGCGCAGCGGTGCTTTCTCTTCCACTTGGCGCAGGATGGAGTTAAAGTCTTTGATGCCTTTGGCAGCCAAGGTACGAATCGGGCCAGCGGAGATCCCGTTGACGCGAATGCCGAATTGACCGAGATCATTTGCCAGGTAGCGCACGCTAGCTTCCAGCGCTGCTTTGGCAACGCCCATGACGTTGTAGTTCTTCATCGCGCGCTCAGCGCCGAGGTAAGTCATCGTCATGATGCTGCCGCCCTCTGTCATCAGCGGGTAAATCCGTTTCGATACCGCTACAAGGGAGTATGCGCTGATGTCATGCGCTAATGCGAAACCATCACGCGATGTGTCAACGAATAGCCCGTCCAACTCTTCAGTTTTAGCAAAAGCAATACTATGTACAAGGCCGTGCACCACACCGAACTTCTCTTTAAGTGTGGATGCAAGTGTTTCGATCTCAGCATCTACAGTTACATTGCAAGGCATCAAGGTTGAGCCTGGAATCGTGTCTGCGAGCTTGCGAACGCGTTCTTCAACACGCTCATTTTCAAACGTAAAAACAAGATTAGCTCCTTGTGCCGCTAAGGATTGAGCAATAGCCCAAGCGATGCTGCGGTCGTTGGCAACACCCATTACAAGTATATTTTTTCCGGTTAACAATTGACTCATGGTATTAAGAAGCCCCTCTCACAATGGATTGTGCGTCGTTCATTCCCACTCTCCAAAGTACCCCATTTTGTCCAACAATTCAAGAATTAAATCTGAATGCTTATAGCTGGATGGAGGCTTGATCGAGAACCTTGACTCCCTCTTGCATCTTGAGGTCTTCCATGAGTCGAAATAACGCTTCATCCTTCATCTTCGCTTCAATCATGATATCGAGATTTGGCGTGGCTGGCGCAATAGCACGTAGGAATGCGAAAAGAGGCCCTACCTCCACGTAGTCAGCATGACTTCTTGGATCACTTTCACTTTTGGGACTTGAAACGTGGATTTTCGGTGGGAGTACGTTTGCAGCCTGCTCCGACTGCTCGCTCTCCTGTCTAGACCACGTTTGTCGGATCCGCGGCCAGAGATCAGCCGCATCTTCCCCGTTGTTGTTGACCGCATGATGATGAATATCCAGCACCATAGGCGCTCCCACCTTTTCTGCAATATCAAGTGTCTCTTGCGCAGTAAAGGTTTTATCATCATTCTCAAGGGTGATCCGCCTCTGAATGTCAGGGCGCAGAGCGGAAAAATTCTGAATAAATCGCTTAGCCGCTTTCTCTTTATCGCCGTAGGAACCACCTACATGAATATTGCACATGGCTTCCATACCCAGCCCCATCGCGTTAAGCATAGCCGTATGCCGTTCTAGATCCTCCACTGATTTCTGCAGCACATCTACCTTTGGCGTACTCAGGACAGTGAAATGATCCGGGTGAAAGCTTACGCGCATGCCAGACTGCTTAGCGTAGCTGCCAAGCTCTTGGAATTCAGCTGCAAGGGTGGTAATTGGGTCCCACTCACCTAACATTTCATGTCCAATGAGAGGGATTAGCCTGGAGGAAAAGCGAAAGACCATGATGTCATGCGCACGGTTGTGCCTGAGCAATCTAAGCGTATTATGCAAATTTTCGGCGCCAAGCCGCTCTAGCTTCCGAATGGCCGCATCTCGATCCAGAAGCTTGCTGAAGTTCGTGACTGTCATCGTTTTGGAAGGGGACGCGTTCTTGACTACCGTCGACATAGCCACATATCCAAGGCGAATAATCATGCAAAGGTTAACCTCCAAGAAGAGTATGCAAGGATAAACGGCTTACATCGTCCTGTTGGACGAATGCGTTTGTTAGGATGGATGCAAAAATTCCTTTTATAGGGTACCCTTTGGAGGAGCAGCACATACACAACTAACCTAATTTAGGATGAGATGGATGCTATGATTTTGAAGCTGATAAAAGACGAAATCGCCAGTGGCAGCAGGCTTAACGCTAACATACCGAACTTGGTGCCTCGATCTTCTTTTCGCAAACACATATAGTTTCCGACAAACCACACCAACAAGTAGACGCAAAGTACCCCCGCAGCCATATACCGTGCCTGCATCGTTGGAGGCGACATAAAGCCATAAAACCCAAAGATCAAATAAATAAGTACATATGGAGTTGGTATACCTAAGCCAATATTGAAAAGCCAATAGGCAATAAACTTCCTGTCCGTCAAGAACGTTTGTCTCATCCTTTTCACACTCCAATCTGAATATCTACTAAGTACATTGTAGTTCTTCAAGCTAGTTAGAATAAGTACTAAGTTCTTGTAGTACCTATGGAGAGAGTGACTTTTGGCGTGGAGGTACCTAACCTATCGTGCAAATGTTAGTGATGAAAAACATTACTACGGAGCGGAAAATGGACTATTTCGGCTGCAGCCTCATGTCGACAACTCAGTTAAGCCCGCGCTCACAAACATGAGACGCTTCTATCGAGGTAGCGATGCTCAAATCATCTTTGAGGTTCAAAATCAGCATCCATGCTTTAAAAAAAAGGTTCGCTCTATAAGAAGACTCTTTCTAGGAATGCCTACAAAAAAAGACACCATCCCTATCGGACGATGTCTTCTAATTTACTCTATCCTTGCTCACCGAAAAACATCTCATAAGCAAGTGCGGTTTGAATCCGTGACTCTTCTTCCGTCAGACGGCGAATGAGTTCCATCTCCACTTGCGTCACTTCTTCTCCTTGGAAATTGATTTCCGCAATGGAGGCGACGATTCGTACAATGGCAATCGCCTGATTATCGGGCGTGTAAGCAATGACCTTCTGACCGGTTGGGAAGACGCGGAAGCCGCTCTTCACCATTTTGCCGCGGCCGTACTCTAGAAGCTCATAAAGCTCCTGCGCGGACTTAAACTTGCAGACTGAATTGAACTCGGTTTGAAATCCCATTTGCATCTACTCCACATCAAAAGAATATTGGATATTCTGCTTCGCTGTATGCCGTTCGATAGCTAGACGAATAAGATCATCGAGAAGTTCTGTGTATGGTTTACCGGTTTCTTTCCATAGCAGCGGGTACATGCTGAATGGTGTAAAGCCCGGCATCGTATTGATTTCGTTGATATAGATCTTCTGATCGATTTTGCCTAGGAAAAAATCAACACGCGATAAGCCGCTGCCGTCCACAGCCAGGAATGCTTGAAGCGCCAGTTGTCGGATCTGCTCGGACGTTTCTTCTGGGATGTCTGCAGGAATAACCATCGCTGATTTGCCGTCCATATATTTCGCTTTATAATCGTAAAATTCGTTCGAGGACACGATTTCACCAGCAACCGAAGCAATAGGTTCATCATTGCCCAAAACGGCAACTTCAATCTCGCGGGCGTCGATATTCTCTTCAATAATAACTTTTCGATCATATTGGAAAGCGAAATTGACCGCTTTAATTAATTCTTCTTGATTTCTTGCTTTGGAAATACCGACACTGGAGCCTAGATTAGCCGGCTTCACGAAGCACGGGTATCCGATAGCCGTTTCGAGCTCGATCAGGTGATATGCACGGTTCTTTTCCCACTCGGTACGTGTGAAATGACGGAAAATACACTGTGGAAGCCCTTCTTGTGCGAAAACCTTCTTCATCATGACTTTATCCATCCCGACAGCTGATGCAAGCACGCCTGCACCTACATATGGAATGTTCGCCATTTCAAGCAATCCTTGAATGGTCCCATCTTCACCGAATGTGCCATGTAAAAGCGGGAAAATAACATCTAAGCCTGTATCCTTCATGCCAGCTGTATTCGTTGCAGCTATAGCCACATCCCCTTTTGTCTGAATGGACCCGAATATGGGTGCCAAAGCATTGGAAACAGGTGCGGCTGCAGCGGTAACTCCACTACTAAATGTCAGTACTTCCTTGGATTCAGCCGGACCTAGTAGGGGGGCACCGCTTCTCCATTCGCCTTTTTTGGATATATAAAACGGTGTGATCTCATATTTATTGAAGTCCAAAGCTTTCATAACCGCCAATGCTGTTTGCAGGGACACGTCATGCTCTCCGGATTTCCCCCCATAAATTAGTCCAATTCGTATTTTGCGGCTCATTACGTACCTCCGTCTAGTATTTGCATTTCCTCTTCCTATTTACATCTGATCAGCGACCCGAACGAAAACGTACTTCGTCCTCTCTGTCCAAGCAGGTGAATCCTTATAAGCCCAATAGCGATTACGGCTATTATATGTATGCGCATTGACCAGCGGCATCCCGTTAGCATCTTTGCCTATCACAATCGTATTGTGCTGAAAGCGGCCATCGCCATCCCAGTCGTAGCTAATTGTATCTCCCGGTTGAAGCTCGCGCGGATCATTGACCGCATGCCCTTGCAGACCTCTGCGGCTATGGGAGAGGAATGTTTGCAGGCTATTGGCAACAGCCCAACTAAAGCTCCAAAGCTCTTGATTGCCTTTTTTGCCAGCATACCACCAGCCCAAATCCCTTTTCCCAGTATAGTCCATTGGAGCCCCGCCTGCAAAGAGGCATTGCGATACAAAATTCGTACAGTCGACTTCAAATTCCTCGTATTTCGGATTCGGGGTTTGCCACCAAGTTTCTGCATACTGGACCACTTTGGCACGATTATAAATGATTTTGCGAGTAGCTGATTCCTGAGCACTGCTGTTGAGTATACTATGATTAATATAAGGTAGTGAGGGCGCTCTGCGAAGCCCATCCACAAAACCTTCATAATCAGGCAAAAAGACGCCTCGCTGCTTGCTCGGAAGCGACTTTTCTCCATGGAGAGGTTCTGTGTATCGGACCTGCCAGCGGTTCGCCGCGCTATCAATGAACACACGTTCAGGTTCAATACGTTCCTCTAGGTGTTCGATGGACCCAATCCGATAGTTTAGAAACCGATGTAATTGGATATCCGCGATAATCACTTGTGGCGATTCTTTAACACCAGTAAGACGCAGCTTTGTTTCTCCACGCAGCAATTTCGCATCACGGTCGCGGTAACTGTTCAGGAGCCTACGCACCTTGACATCCTGTTTCCGTACATAAGCGCTGTCTGAGACATAAGCTTCCATAGGTGCAGCAGAGCCTTCGATCTCTGCCTGGTTCTTTGCGTGAACATAGTTATAGAGCGCTGTTTTCCAGGACATCTTGGTATCCTCCTTAGGACGAGCCCGAATTGCTTTGAATTGATTCAATATATGACATTTTGACGGTAAAAATGATTGAAATTAATCTTTACTCATACACAGCGAAACGCTATACTTAATGTAGAGGGATTAATGAAATTGAGTTTCACTAGATGAAACCAATGAATGATCAATATTATTGAGGAGGAATTACCCATGTCCAATAAGGACTCTTTTTCTGTGCGTAAGCAGTTAACTGTGGGAACGAAATCGTTCCAGTATTACAGTCTTCCTGACTTTGAAAATCAAGGCCACGGTACCGTTAGCAATCTGCCTGTCTCCATTCGCGTTCTGCTCGAAGCCGCTATTCGTCAATTCGACGGTCGTGCCATTACAAGTGAACACGTTAAACAAATCGCTGGTTGGGCTGAAGGCCGCGATGAAAACAAAGAAATTCCTTTCATTCCTGCTCGTATCGTTCTTCAGGATTTCACAGGCGTTCCCGTCGTTGTTGACCTTGCGGCAATGCGTGCGACGATGGCTCGTGAAGGCGGAGATCCTAAACGGATCAACCCACTCGTTCCTGTAGACCTTGTTATTGACCACTCTGTTATGGTCGATGCTTTCGGATCCCCGGATGCACTGGACTACAACATTAACCTAGAGTTCGAAAGAAACGAAGAGCGTTACCGTTTCCTACGTTGGGCACAAACGGCATTCGATAACTTCCGTGCTGTTCCACCTTCAACAGGTATCGTTCACCAAGTTAACTTGGAGTACCTGGCTTCCGTAGCAGCTACGAAAACGATCGATGGCGAAACGGTTGTTTACCCGGATTCCCTCGTAGGTACAGATTCCCACACGACAATGATCAATGGACTTGGTGTTGTAGGTTGGGGCGTAGGCGGTATTGAAGCTGAGGCCGGTATGCTTGGACAACCGCTTTACTTCGTAGCTCCAGACGTTGTTGGTTTCAAATTGACAGGTCACCTGGCAGAAGGCGCTACAGCAACTGACTTGGCTCTGACTGTTACACAAATTTTGCGTAAAAAAGGCGTTGTTGGTAAATTCGTTGAGTTCTTCGGTCCTGGTCTGAGCAACATCTCCTTGGCTGACCGCGCAACAGTAGCGAACATGGCTCCGGAGTACGGCGCAACAATCGGTTTCTTCCCAGTCGATAACGAAACGTTGAACTACCTGAGAAGTACAGGTCGTGACGCAGATCAAATCGCACTCGTAGAAGCTTACTACAAAGCACAAGGTATGTTCCGTACAGACAGCACACCAGATCCTCAGTTCACTGATGTAATTGAACTTGATCTTGGCGCAGTAGTACCAAGCTTAGCTGGACCTAAACGTCCGCAAGACCGTGTTGAGCTTACGAACATGAAGGAGTCTTTCAACTCCATCATCCGTACACCTATCGACAAAGGCGGCTATGGCCTTACCGATGAGAAAATCGAAGAAGTCGTTGATGTTGTTTATCCAAACGGCGAAACTGTTAAAATGGGCACAGGTTCAGTTGTCATCGCGGCAATCACTTCCTGTACAAACACATCGAACCCGAGCGTTATGCTAGGTGCCGGACTTGTGGCGAAAAAAGCGGTAGCTCGCGGTTTGAGAAAACCAGCTTTCGTTAAGAGCTCATTGACACCAGGTTCCCTGGTTGTTACCGAGTACTTGATTAAAGCAGGCTTGCTTGAGCCTCTAGAAGCACTTGGCTTCCACGTTGCAGGTTACGGCTGCGCAACTTGTATCGGTAACTCCGGTCCGCTTCCAGAAGAAGTAAGCAAAGCCATCATCGACAACGACATGACTGTGGCTGCCGTTATTTCCGGTAACCGTAACTTCGAAGGCCGTGTACATGCTCAAGTGAAAGCAAACTACCTGGGATCACCTCCGCTTGTTGTTGCCTATGCACTTGCAGGAACAGTAAACATTGATTTGGCTAACGATCCAATCGGCTACGACCACAGCAATCAACCTGTCTACCTCAAAGACATTTGGCCTACAAACCAAGAGATTCAAGAAGCTCTTGCGATTGCAATGAGTGCTGACATGTTCCGTGATAAATACAGCAACGTATTCCGTGCGAATGAGCGTTTCAATCAAATCGCAATTCCGGAAGGCGATCTGTACGAGTTCGACAACAAATCCACGTACATTCAAGAGCCTCCTTTCTTCACGGATCTGGGTACGGTTCTGGATGATATCGCAGATATTCGCAATGCCAAAACATTAGCACTCTTGGAAGATTCCGTTACAACGGACCATATCTCCCCTGCCGGTAACATCAAAGTTGACAGCCCTGGAGGCCAATACCTGATTAACCATGGTGTGAAAAAAGAAGACTTCAACTCCTACGGTTCCCGTCGTGGTAACCACGAAGTAATGATGCGCGGAACGTTCGCGAACATCCGTATTCGTAACCAAGTGGCACCAGGAACAGAAGGCGGCGTTACGACTTACCTGCCAACTGGCGAAGTTGAATCCATCTACGATGCTTCCATGAAGTATCAAGCTGAAGGCCAAAACCTCGTAGTTATCGCGGGTAAAGAGTACGGAACTGGAAGCTCCCGTGACTGGGCAGCAAAAGGTACTTTCCTACTCGGCGTCAAAGCCGTTATCGCGGAAAGCTTCGAGCGTATTCACCGCAGTAACCTTGTTGGTATGGGTGTTCTTCCACTTCAATTCCTTGAAGGAAATGGTTGGAAAACACTAGGTATCACAGGTCGTGAAACATTCGATATCACAGGTTTGAGCAACGACGTACAACCGGGTTCCACTGTAAAAGTAACGGCTACTCGTGAAGATGGAACAACTTTCGAGTTCAATGTACTTGTACGTTTGGATAGCATGGTTGACGTAGATTACTATCGTAATGGCGGTATCCTACAAACCGTTCTTCGTCAAATCATTTCTGAGAAAAACTAATACAGCAAAACACACACAAAACG
Organism: Paenibacillus sp. J31P190; assembly: GCF_059692075.1. Taxonomy (NCBI): domain Bacteria; kingdom Bacillati; phylum Bacillota; class Bacilli; order Caryophanales; family Paenibacillaceae; genus Paenibacillus; species Paenibacillus sp. J31P190. The sequence continues at coordinate 53,693 of NZ_JCAUAS010000020.1, forward strand.
CATTACACACAGCAAAAGTCCGGGATTGCCTTAAATGGCGGTCTCGGACTTTTTTTTATAAAAAGACCAAATCAACAATTTTCGAGCCATATTTACAAGCTAAATTCCCTTAGAGCGCCAAGCGTTTGGAGTACATTTCCAAATACTGCGGGTTGAGCCTCCCCTCCTCGGCACCTATACTGATAGGACGAAAGGGGAGATGAAGATGAAGTTGATAAAAAAACTCGTCCTTGTCGTGCTGTTAGCTTCAATGGGTCTAGGTTTTACCGTAAGTGAATGGAGCCTGCCGGCTTCTGCAGCAACTACATTGAAGCAAGGCAGTCAAAACGGTGATGTCTGGGACGCTCAGTTCCGTCTCGAGACTTTAGGCTACTATCAGCAATCTGCGGATGGCAAATATGGTCCGATTACGGCCGCTGCTGTTCGCAATTTTCAATATAATTATGGTCTAACCGTTGACGGCATGATTGGAGCAAAAACATGGGAGGCTTTACGCAACTATTCAGTGAATCAAGCTGAATTGGATATGTTGGCGAAGGTGATTTACAGCGAGGCTCGCGGTGAATCCTATGAAGGACAAGTAGCCGTTGGGGCCGTTGTCATGAATCGTCTACAATCTAGTAAGTTCCCAACTTCTATCCAAGGCATTATTTTTGAGCCTGGGGCTTTTACTGCCGTTAGTGACGGCCAGTACTGGCTGAAGCCGGATTCGACAGCCTACATGGCAGCACAGGATGCTGTTCGCGGCTGGGACCCTACCAAGGGTGCCCTGTACTATTTTAATCCCGATACAGCGACGAGCAAATGGATCTGGTCACGTCCGCAGACTGTGCGGATTGGGCATCATATTTTTGCTAGGTAATCAATACAGAAAAGCTATGCGCGGCGAATATAACAATTTAAATATGAGTTACAGAATTTAGATAAAAAATCCTGCTAAGCTTTAAGCCTAGCAGGATTTTTTATATTTTTTGTTACGGGATAACTACCGAGTTGCTGCTGCCATCTTCATAACGCGTATTACTGAAAGATTCCGAGGCTGATTGTATATCCAACCAGAACCAATCCTGTTTGGTAACATCCGTCCAGATATTCTTATCAAACTTAGGCGCAGGGCGTTTCAGAAGCGTATTAATTACTTTCACTGCTTCTGCGCGTGTCAATCGTTGATCCGGTTTGAATGAACCATCCTCGTAACCTGACATCAATCCGGCAACCTTCGCTGCTTGGATGTAGCTGGCTGCCCAATGATCTTGGATGTCCGTAAAAGACTGAGCATTGTTAACCAAATTGAGCTTATTGATCCTAACGATAATCGTTGCTAGCTCAGCTCTCGTAATCGGTGCATCCGGCTTAAATGATCCATCTGGATATCCACTTAGCAAGCCAGCGTTTTGCACCTGCCCAATGGCGTCAGCAGCCCAGTAATTATTTGCAACATCATTGAATTTCTGTAAACCATTCTGCTGTTTAGTCAAAGCTAAAGCTTTTACAAAAATACTTGCTGCTTCTGAGCGTGTAATCGATTGATTGGGTTTAAACTTTCCATCCGGATAACCTTCAATCCAACTTTTGTAGGAAATCGTATCGATTACTTTCTTCTGAATCTGGATCATACTAAAGGTACTGAATTTAGTAATGACGATCTCAATGCCTACCGGATTACCTTTTGCATCGTATTTAATAATACCATTAACTAGTTCCTTCTCTCCATCACTATGCTCGATATACACACCAAGAGAGGATAAGAACTCATTTCTTTCTTTTAAATCTGATGGGATTTTAATCCCTTTGAACGAGAAGTTTAATCTCGACTCCTGGTTCTTCAAATTCGTTTCAATAGTCATCGGCAATCCAAGAAGGACTACTTTTCCACTTCCTGCAGCTTTGGTTACAATTTGTGCATTAAGAACTCGCTTCTCTGTTTCCTGTTTTACTGCATCTGTTCGGATCGGAACAAGACGGACATATAAATCTTCTTTTGATTCTAACGCTTTTGTAACCGTTTCTTTTGGAATTGTGATTTGGACTTGGTCTGTTTCGACACTAAGTGCCAAGCCGTTTTCACCCAAAGCCTGCAAAGTATTCCTCGGGATATTGACGTTAAACTCATCGCTGCCTTCTGGAAGTTGCGGGATAACCAGTCTCAAGGTTTTCTGATCGCTTCCCGGCGCCCCTTCTGTCGATTGTTTAATAATGTTCGGTGTTATGACAACCTTATCGATAACCCTACCATCTGGCGTACGCTCCCGTTGCAACTCGATCGGAACGGTGGTTCCTTTATCCCCTATGTTCAGATTGATCTGAACAGGAGATGGAGATGATGGTGAACCTGAACCCGAGTCGTTTGATACTTGTGCTTGGCGAGTTACGACAATGGTATAGGTTTGTGGAACACCATATTCGGGAGTAACAATAACCTTAATCGTGTTTGTACCCACATTCAAATTAATCGGCCAGCTATTGACGCCTGACTGCACTACCACGTCGTTTACGTTTATGGTTAGAGTGGCTTTGGGATCATACACGGAGGCAGTCACTGTTGTAGAGCCGATTTCATAAGGGACGGTTCCATTATAAGTCAATGTTCCTAGGTTAAATGCCGGTGTTAGAATCACTCCGCTCGCAGTGAGATTCGTTAGTTCCGCATTACCTAAGCGTTTGATATTGATCGTATATGTTTCTTCTTTTGTTAAGTCTTGAGGTGTTACCTTAATATCAACCGTATTAAGTCCTTCTTGTAGAACGATCGTCTTAGGTTGGCCACTCGATACGCTGACATTGTTAATTTTAAGAGATGCTGAAGGATCATAAACAATTCCAGTAACAGTCACACTGTATACTGCACTTGTAACATTAACCTCGTAATAGAGAGTACCTGATGTAAAACCTGCTACGCTCGTGCCATCCACCAAAAGATCACTTAAGATCTTATTACTACTAGGCGCTCGAACTATCGTAAGGGTGTACGTCTTCTGCTCCGTGGCCTTCTCAGCTGTTACTGTTACCATGACTGTATTATTGCCTACGATCAGATTGTTACCGCCAACTACGGTTACACTTGCAGTCGAATCTTCCACTGTTGCCGTTACTACGACTGATGTCATCGCATTTGGAACATTCATACTGTAGTCCAAAGTACCATATACAAAGCCTGTAACGCTCGTGTCGTTTACCTTTAAGTCGCTTAAATTGGCATTCGCAGATAAACTCTGGCGTACTACCGTCACAGTATAAGTTTTCACGGTAGTGGTATCTTCTGCTGTCACTTCGATCGTGACAGTATTATTACCAAAGTTTAAATTATTACCGCCGGACACGATTAAACTCGCCGTCGAATCGGCTTTTGTTCCCGTTACAATGACAGATGTCGTTGTTTTTGGAACACTCACAATATAATCAAACGTGCCATACACAAAGCCTGTTACGGTTGTACCGTCTACTTTCAGGTCACTTAAGCTCGCGTTGCTACTCGCCGCTCTGACTACGTTCACGCTGTAGGTCTGCTCTGTCAAATCCTCTGCTAGGACTTTAATCGTAACCGCATTATTACCTACGGCAAGATTACTACCTCCAGTCACTGTGACATTGGCCATTGCATCAACCTTCGTCCCTGTCACCACGACCGCTGTCGTCTCATTAGGTACATTCACCGTATAACCCAACGTACCAGACGCAAAGCCTGTTATACTTGTGCCGTCTACTTTCAGGTCACTTAAACTTGCATTGCTACTCGCTGCTCTGACTACGGTCACGGTGTAGGTAATCACCGTCGTTCCGTCCTCAGCCGTCACTGTCACCGTAACCGTATTATTATTGCCTACGGTCAAATTACTGCCACCAGACACGGTTACACTGGCCGTTGCATCAGCCTTCGCCCCCGTCACTACGACCGCTGTCGTCGCATTCGGTACATTCACCGTATACCCCACCGTGCCACTCGCAAAGCCTGCGATGCTAGAACCGTCTACTTTCAGGTCACTTAAATTCGCATTGCTGCTCGCCGCTCTGACTACTGTCACGGTGTAGGTAATCACCGTCGTTCCATCCTCAGCTGTCACTTTCACCGTAACCGTATTATTATTGCCTACGGTCAAATTACTGCCACCTGTCACCGTTACACTTGCCGTCGCATCTGCCTTCGTCCCCGTCACTACGACCGCTGTCGTCGCATTCGGTACATTCACCGTATACTCCACCGTGCCACTCGCAAAGCCTGCGATACTAGTACCGTCTACTTTCAGGTCACTTAAGCTCGCATTGCTGCTAGCTGCTCTAACTATCGTTACGGTGTACGCATTCACCGTAATGCCATCCTCTGCTGTCACCGTGACCGTCACCGTATTTGTGACAGCATTATTGCCTACGGTCAGATTGCTGCCACCTGTCACCGTTACACTTGCCGTCGCATCCGCCTTCGTTCCCGTTACCACGACTGATGTCCTCGCATTCGGAACGTTCACCGTATACGCCAACGTGCCTGATACAAAGCCCGTTACGCTCGTGCCGTCCACTTTCAGATCACTTAAGCTCGCATTGCTGCTCGCCGCTCTGACTACTGTCACGGTGTAGGTAATCACCGTCGTTCCATCCTCAGCTGTCACTTTCACCGTAACCGTATTATTATTGCCTACGGTCAAATTACTGCCACCAGACACGGTTACACTGGCCGTTGCATCTGCCTTCGTCCCTGTCACTACGACCGCTGTCGTCGTATTCGGTACATTCACCGTATACTCTACCGTGCCACTCGCAAAGCCTGCGATACTAGTACCGTCTACTTTCAGGTCACTTAAGCTCGCATTGCTGCTAGCCGCTCTAACTATCGTTACGGTGTACGTATTCACCGTAATGCCATCCTCTGCTGTCACCGTGACCGTCACCGTATTTGTGACTGCATTATTGCCTACGGTCAGATTGCTGCCACCTGTCACCGTTACACTTGCCGTCGCATCTGCCTTCGTTCCCGTTACCACGACTGATGTTGTCGCATTCGGAACATTCACCGTATAAGCCAATGTGCCAGACGTAAAACTTGCTATGCTTGTTCCGTCAACCTTAAGGTCACTTAAACTCGCATTGCTACTCGCCGCTCTGACTACGGTTACAGTATAAGTAATCACCGTCGTTCCGTCCTCAGCCGTCACGGTCGCCGTAACCGTATTATTACCTACGGCCAGATTGCTGCCACCAGACACGACTACACTAGCCGTTTCATCTGCCTTCGTTCCCACGACAACGACCGCTGTCGTCGCGTTCGGGACATTTAACGTATAACCCAACATGCCAGTCGCAAAGCCCGCAATACTTGTGCCGTCTACCTTTAGGTCACTTAAGCCTGCATTGCTGCTCGCCGCTCTAACTACGGTCACGGTATATGTAATCACCGTTGTTCCGTCCTCTGCTGTCACTGTCACCGTAACCGTATTATTACCTACGGCCAGATTACTACCTCCAGACACGACTACATTGGCCGTCGCATCTGCCTTCGTTCCTGCAACCACGATCGCTGTCGTCGTATTCGGAACATTCAACGTATAGCCCAATGTGCCAGAAGTAAAGCCTGTTATGCTTGTGCCATCCACTTTGAGGTCACTTAAGCTCGCATTACTGCTGGCCGCTCTGACTACGGTCACGGTGTAAGTATTCACCGTCGTACCATCTTCAGCCGTCACGGTCGCCGTAACCGTATTATTACCTACGGTCAGATTACTACCTCCAGATACGACCACATTGGCAGTTGCATCAGCCTTCGTCCCCGCCACCACGACTGCTGTCTTCACATTCGGTACATTCAACGTATAACCTAACGTGCCTGACGCAAAGCCTGCTACGCTTGTTCCGTCTACCTTGAGATCACTTAAACTTGCATTGCTGCTCGCCGCTCTGACTACGGTCACGGTATATGTAACCACCGTCGTTCCGTCTTGAGCTGTCACGACCACCGTGACTGTATTATTACCTACGGTCAGATTAGTGCCGCCAGACACGATTGCACTTGCCGTCACATCCGCCTTCGTCCCCGCCACCACAACCGCTGTCGTCGCATTCGGGACATTCACTGTATAACCAAACGTGCCACTCGCAAAGCCTGCTATGCTTGTGCCGTTCACCTTGAGGTCACTTAAGCTTGCATTGCTGCTCTTCGCTCTGACTACGGTCACAGTGTAAGTAATCACCGTTGTTCCGTCCTCTGCTGTAACTGTCGCCGTAACCGTATTATTACCTACGACCAGATTACTACCACCAGACACGACTACATTGGCCGTTGCATCTGCCTTCGTTCCTGCCACCACGATCGCTGTCGTCGCATTCGGGACATTCAACGTATAGCCCAATGTGCCAGATGCAAAGCCTGTTATGCTTGTGCCATCCACCTTCAAATCGCTCAACTTAGCGTTAGTTGATTTAGGTAAACGAGTCACTGTTATCGTATATGTCTTTTGTGTGGTTCCGTCTTCCGCGGTAACAAGCACTGTAATAGTGTTATTATTACCTACTGTGAGTCCCAAAGAACCACTTGGTTGTCCGCTAATCACATTAGTGTTGTTCACTTTTACTGTTGCATGAGATTCATTTACAGTTGGAGTAGTAGTTATTGAATTGATTGCATATAAAACATCAGCCGTATAAGCTATTGTTCCGGATGCAAATGTTTCTTTTAGCGTCGAAGCGGTTATAGCAAGCCCACTTAGAGTCGCATCTCTACTCAAAATTGTCGTAACATGAGAACCCGTATTGTTACTCACATCTAGCTCATCCCCGCCGGATACCTTAGCGGTACTTGTCACCGAACGCGCCGTATTTGTTGCGACATTGACAGTCACATCAATATCAGGATAACTGCCTCCACCATTCAGAACATCTGAACGCGTACAAGTCAGAGTTCCCAGAGTACACGACCATCCGGTTCCTACTAAGCTAGTCGCTGTTAGCCCCGTTGGCAGTGTAACCGTCACCGTAACCATTCCATTTGTATGTACTTTACCGTTATTTCGTGCTGTAACCAAATAGTGGGCACCGCTCTTTCCTTGCGAGAAGGTACCGGCAGGAGCAGCCTTCGGAGCAATTGTAACCTGCATATCCGTCCCATCCGGATTAACAGCTACATCGCCTCCCGTGTTGTCGCTAATGGAAGTATTCGTTAAGCTTGGCGCTTTATTCGCATTGATGAACATCCCGCCTCCACGAACAGCGGTGTTTCCTGTCACGTTTACATCAGCTAATGACACAGAACCAGCAAAAAAGTCTAAAACCAATCCGCCTCCATCACCGCCAGCGGTATTGTTCAAAATATTTGTTTTCGTAATAACTGCCGGAGTCCCTAGGTAAAGCCCCCCAGCGCGCCCTTCAACACCGCCGCTTTTACTTTTTGCTTTATTTCCAGTTATCGTACTGGAATCTAATGTAACCGTTCGTAAAGACGAAGATGCTGAAACGATGGCAACACCCCCACCAAGACCGTAGGATGTGTTGTCCTGAATCGTGAGGCTAGACATCTCTAGACTCATGTCACCTTCCAAGTAAATACCGCCGCCTCTTGAGCCGTAATTTACCGAAGCTATATCTCCTGCCGTATTATTGTCAAAGACAACATCCGTCAGTTTGACTTTTCCTAAAGGGGAACCCGATACAAACAGACCGCCTCCGAACCCTTCTCCTGAAGCGATATTTTTCTCAATAACGGAATTGCTGATGATCAGTGACTTGTCCCCGATATCGCCGCCAATCCCTCCGCCTCCAAATCCGTTATTATCCGGTGCTTTGCCGTGACGAAACGTTAAGCCCTGTATAGTCACATCGTATCCTGTCCCATTTAGTAATGGATTAATTTCAAGTACACGATGAGATGCTGCTGCCGCACTGCTTGCCGACGCTTGAATGATCGTAAATAGCGGGTTGTTTCCTACTAACTTAACCTGATCCTTAATCTCCAACTGCTGCCCCAAAGTCAGCGTATAGGTGCCATCCGGTATGTTAATTTCGTCAGCTCCCGCAAGTGCGTTTGTTTCCATTAATGCCGCTCGAATCGAGCATTGATTATTACTATCCGCACAAGTCCCATTGCCTGGAGTGCTATCCACTGAATCTACTGGTGTTGTCACGTTGAAAGTCGCTGCATGTGCCGAACCAGCAAACCCTATACACGCAGCCGCAAATAATATTAAACCTAACAGGACAAATCTTATGTATTTATAATTCAAAAAAATATGCGCAAACCCGTTCCTCGAATGAATCACATCCCCAGACTCCTCTCCGTCTCAAAAAAAACATCCCAACCTTAAGTTCGAGGTGGAAACACACCCTGTAAGGCAATACAAAAATTAAGTGTCAAGTAAGGCTGCATGTTATTGTGTGGTTGGCCGCCACCCACTGACTTAATCGCTTCCGCCCCCATTGCCACCGTATTAACTAAATTTGTATAAGCCGCCCCACCGCGCCGTCCGCCCGCGTCCTTCCAAATTTGACCCGATGGCGACTCTTGCGACCCCGCGGATGTTCCATATTGAAGAGAATGAGAGTGAGCAGGCATTTCAGATTGAATCAGTGTGACATATTCCGATCCGCCTGTCTGACCAAGGTCGTACAGTGACAATCCCGGACCTTGTCCAGGGTGCATCGGCACTTTGCCTTGTAAATCCGGAAGGCCGAAGGTGCTTTTCCCATCTCCTCCGTAAGTTGTTCCCAATAATGAAAATAACGCCGTGTTTGACGAGATGGATAGAAGTTGCCCATCACAAAATGCCCACCCTTTAGGTGCGAAATTGAATGGGAATATGCAAATTTCCCCAACGAATGGTAATGAAGCCATAGTATCTCTCTCCTTAATTTGGACTTGGGAATATACCTGTCAAAGCGATAATAGCGGTCAAACTTAGAAAAGGCTGCATGTTCAGATGTGCTTGACTGCCGCCAACATTCGTCATCACGGTATCAGAGACGTCGTCCGGCACGAACGCATATGAACTGGCAGAGGTCACCCCAAATGTATTGCCCTGAGCAGTCTGGGATGTAGCCGGGGTTAGTGGGTTGCCATTGGCATTAAGGGAATGCTGATGAGCTGGCAATTCACTTAAGCTTAACGTATGCGCTTGCGCTCCGCCCGTTTCTCCCAAGGTATGACCATTCCCTACATGAATCGGCACTTTGCCCTGTAGATTCGGAAGACCAAAGGTAGTTTGACCGTTTCCTCCATACGTTGTACCTAACAACGAGAATAAAGCTTGATTTTGGTTAATCGGTAATACTTGTCCGTTGCATAGAGCATATCCTTTAGGAGCAAAGTTAAATGCAACCCACTGAATCTCACTTAAAAAAGGGTCCCCAGCACCACTACTACTCTCACTAGGAAAGATTCCAAATAAACTAATAATATAGTTAATGGTCAAATACGGCTGTACATTGCTGTGTGGTTGGCTCCCTCCGGAGTTTCCTATAGAGGATGCGGTTCCCATAGAACCTTTCGTCACTACAGAATCCGTGAATTGATTTAAGGTCGATCTGGCAACTACGGTACCCTCCGGACTGTTCGTACTGCCGAATTTGGAGGATACGTTGGCTTTATGAGCATGAGCAGGAATTTGATTAACAGTTAAAGTTACATTCTCCACTCCGCCAGTCTCTGCCAGTATAAATCCGTTTCCTTGATGTAGTGGAACTCTACTTCGTAAATCCGGTAAAGCAAACGTACTCTGACCATCCCCACCGTATGTCGTTCCTATCAAATTAAATAATGTTTCGTTTTCGCTAATTGGTAACAACTGCCCGCTACAAAACTCCCACCCAGCCGGGGCAAAATTACCTGCGAACATACGAACCTCGCCAACAAAAGGCTGTCCCATCTTATTTCCTCCTCCTATAATCACTGCTATCTAATACATTTTGCGTACACGCAAATGAGGGACGATCTTGAGTTAAGTTCATCCCTGCGAAGTATGACAAATTATGTCGATTTATTTTAGTCCTAGTTAACTATTATTCTAGCAAAAACTTTTGGAAAAATCATTCAATTTCATAGATTATGTGTTATCTTTATTACAAATGCCTAAGATTCGGAGGAAAACACGAAATGGAATCAAATAAGACACTGTCTCGTCGACATTTTTTGAAATATTTAGGAACTAGTGCTGCTTCATTCGCAGCTGCTTATTCTGGTCTAAGCTCCTTTAGTTCCAAGGCTAGCGCCGCCTCCGATGTCAATGCTTATGACCAATTACCGGAAACGTTTAACCCTACCTTACATACAGCAGCCGATACGGATCAATTGCTTCTAGCTAATGGATTCTCGTATAACGTTTTAGCAGCATATGGCGATATTATTAATAAAACTGGCGATACGTTAGGTTTTAACAACAGCTACACATCCTTTTTTCCATTCCCTGGATCTAGTTCTGAAGCCTTATTATGGGTTAATCACGAATCTGCTCGATATTCATGGATGTTAGATCGTTCGAAAGCTGTAGTATGGGAACAGCAGAAGCAGCTGCTTTACGAACAAGGTGGTTCTGTCCTACACCTGAAAAAAGACACCTTTGGTCAATGGAAACTCGTATCCGATTCGACCATTGCCCACCGCATCTCCGGGTTAACGCCTATCGAGCTAACTGGACCTGTTAGAGGTTCCAATGCCGTTAGCGGTGCAACACTTGTACAAGGCACGCTAGCTAACCGCGGCGGTGGAAAGACTTTATGGAACACCCAACTTACTTGCGAAAATCTTTTCGAATCAACCTGTCGCGATGCTGGACTGGCGCTTTCCCATTATGGATGGGTCGTCGAAGTTGATCCTTTTGATAAGAACAACAAGCCTGTCAAACATACCGCGCTCGGACGCTTTCATCATGGCAGCACAGCGATGACCTTAACTGCCGACAACCAAGTCGTCGTCTACATGGGTGAAGATTCGCCAGACGGCTTTATTTATAAATTCGTAAGTACGGGCAAGTGGTCCGAAGCCAATGACAAGAAGAATGCTCAGCTTTTGAGCGAAGGTTCACTCTATTCTGCTGACTTAATCCAAGGTCGTTGGATTGAATTATCCATTGATAATGTTCGGAAGCAATTGAACCGACTCACTTATCAAGTTCCCGAAAGTCTTAATAAATCCAAAGAAACGCTTCTCAAGCAGTTTCAATCCCAGAGCGACGTTCTGACATCCGTTCGTGAAGCTGCAGTGATTGTTGGCGCTACTCCTTGCGACCGTCCCGCTGAAGTTACCGTTCATCCGACAAATCATAATGTATTCATCGCTTGTACACAGAACGATAGCCGTGGTAACCTTCACGGGCATATCATCAGATTGAAAGAGAGCATGGGAGAAACATTTGCGTTCGAAACATTTATTGCTGGTGGACGCCAAAGCGGCTTCAGTTCTCCTGGCAGCTTGACCTTCGATAATAGCGGCAATCTCTGGGTAGCTTCAAATATTTCACCTGAGCGATTGAACACTGGAGCATGGTCTGAATTCAAAAACAACGGACTTTATCTGATTCATCCTACAGGCTCCGCCCAAAAAACAAAGCAATATGCATCTGCTCCAACGGAAGCTGCTTTAAGTGGTCTATCCTTTACCGATAATCAAGCTACAGTATTTATAGCGGTAAACCATCCAGGCGCTTCCGGCGCTGGAACCAATACCCCAACCAGCCAATGGCAGCATCGTTTTGGGAAGAAAGATCCGCGTTCCGCCGTTGTCGTCATTACACGTTCTTTGCTCTAACTCCCTAAGTCATTTCCCCCGAAAAATAAGTAAATAGGCCGAGCTAAAGGAATTAATCTCCTTAACTCGGCCTTTATTTGTTTATTTAAAAGTATATCTGTCACCTTAGTCTCAATCAGTCACCGCCTGATTCAGTAGACTCCTCATACCAAGGATTCAAATGAACCAGCACCTCATCCACATCACTATGCGCTTCCTTGATCTTTTTCTTAATAAGGCGGCTAATGTCATGGCCTTCTTGGATGGTTAATTTGCCCGAAACAGCCAATCTGGCGTCAACTAATATGTAATGACCGTGCTCGCGGGCGCGCAAGCGGTCAATCCGTTTGACCTCCGGGACAGATCGGATCAATGCCGCGTATTGTTCAATGTATGCCGTACTTACACTGCGCTCCATGAGAATGTCGAAAGATTCGCTGCCCATTTCGTAAGCTAATTTCAGCACTAAAAAAGAAACGATGATACCAGCAACGGGGTCGCCAAAAGCTAATATGCTATAGCCATAGTGATCCCCAATTAAAGCCAAACCTATGCCTACAGAAGCCGCAATCGAAGCATATACATCGGCTAAATGATCATACGCAGTGGCTATTAATCCTTTGCTATTGACCTTTTGGCCGATACGCTTCGTATAGATATAAAGAATTTGCTTCCAAACTAGCGAGATAATCGCCGCGATAAATGCAATAATATGTGCCTCTCCAGCAGGCTCAAATAACGCATGAATAGAGTGGTAGCCCATATAAATGGCTGCTCCACCTAGGATGATAGCGACAATGAAGGCTCCGAGCACCTCGGCTTTGCCATGCCCATAAGGATGATCAATATCCGCTGGTTTGGAGGAGACGCGCATCGAGCTATAAGCTGTTGCGGTCGCAATGACATCTCCCGCGTTATGGATGCCGTCGGCGATAAGCACTTGGCTTTTGAAATTGAGGCCGACGATGATTTTGATGGCAGTCAGCACGATATTACTGGCAAGACTGATCCAGATCGCCAGCATCGAGGCTGTCTTATTCATCACTTGCCACTCCCTTTCCCTCTTCTAGTATGACCTCCTAGAAGCAAAGCATCCGTCATCCTAACGACGGATGACGGGTAAGGGCCGCGGCTTCGCGCCCGCACGAAGCCGCATAACAAGACGATGCGCTAGCGCAGCATCGTTCCCATACGCCGCGCCGCCTCCACAATGAGCGGCGCCTGCTCTTGCATCAGCTCCAGCGTAAGCCGGTTCGCTGGGCCCGAGACCGCGAGGGCGGCCACAAGCCGGCCGCCACGGTCCAGAACCGGTGCAGACACAGCCGCCGCACCGGGTTCGCGCTCTTCGACGCTCGTGGCGAAGCCTGCGCGTCGGGTGTCGCTGAGCTGCTGCAGGAACGCAGTCTGATCTAGCCCCGTCGGCCAATCGGCCGAGGCTAGAAGCTGCTCTTGCAGCGCTGGCTCAGCGAAGGCGACGAGCACCTTGCTCGAGGCGCCGACGTATAAGGGCATTCGCGCCCCGACAGGGGCAACGCGGCGAATGGCGTGGTTGCTCTGTACGGCTTGGACGCGTACGCGCACCAGGCCGTCCTGCACGTACAGCGAGATCGTCTCGCCGAGTTGATCGCGCAGCCGTTCCATTTCCGGCAGCAGAATGATGCCGGGGTCTCCTTCTTTGGAGAGGTTAGCGGACAACTCCCACAGCCGATAACCAAGTCTGTATTTATCCGACGAGCCGTCGCGCATAATGAAGCCTTTGCCTTCTAGGGATGCCAGAAGGCGGTGCACCGTGCTTTTGTGAAGCTGAGCACGACTTGCTATTTCGGTCAGCGTCAATTCCGACGCCCCAGTGAAACAAAGCATAATATCTAAAGCGCGCTCTACAGCACGCACTGTCAGCTTGCCATCTTCCATCGCTTTACACCACTTTCATCCGTGTGAGAAAGTTTCACTATATGAAACTCAGTTATATTCAGTATACCGAAACTCGTTCAAACCGTAAAGGAGAGCTTTGGTCACAAAGATCTCTAAAGAGGAGATTTTGGTATGAGCAACGATCCCTAAGAGGAGAGACTTTGGTCTTGACCAAAGATCCCTAAGAGGAGAGACTTTGGTCTTGACCAAAGATCCCTAAGAGGAGAACTTTGGTCTTGACCAAAGATCCCTAAGAGGAGAGACTTTGGTCTTGACCAAAGATCCCTAAGAGGAGAGACTTTGGTCTTGACCAAAGATCCCTATATATGGTCAAACGTCCGTTTTCTCATTGTTACAGGACGATTACAAAGGGCTTACAATTAGCGCAACCTCATTGACTTGTAAGCGCATTCAGAATAATATTAAGTTAATAGAATACTTATCTGAATATTTAAACAATTTATTCTCCCTTTAACCTCTAACCCGCAGAAGCATAATCTCACTAATTTTAATGGAGGGAGGGTACTACGATGTCAACAACATCTCTAACCCCTGGAACTGGTTCACTACAACCCACACTCGAGCAAGTGGTCACCCGACCGCTTTTGCGCAAAAAAAGGCTGGTTTTCACCATCCTCATCTCATTTCTAATCCTATGCACTTCTCTACTTCTTGGTTTTCACGCCTATATTGCTTGGACACTGGCTCGACCGCATATTGACCCGCTTCATTCGGATCCGCTGAGGGCCGTTGGTCTTCCCTACAACGATGTAACCTTCCCAAGTCTGAATGGTTCGTCAAACCTAGACGGCTGGTTCATACCTGGTAAGTCCGACAAAACGGTAATCTTCTCCCACGGTTACGGCGGCAATCGCGAAGAACTTTGGGTTCCCATTTACAACCTAGCCCGCGAACTTCATTTGCAAAACTACAATGTACTTATGTTCGATTATGGCTATGTGCACCCTAACAGTAAACGAATTATGACCGGCGGCATTCAAGAATCGCAAGAGCTGCTTGGCGCCATCAACTATATCAAGCAGGTATCCAGCGGTCCTATCTACATTTGGGGCTTCTCCATGGGAGCAGGAACAGCACTACAGACTGCTCTTCAAAGTGGCAACGATATTTCGGGGATGATTCTGGACAGCACTTTTTTGCTTAATCCGGATACACTCTATCATAATATGAAGCAAGTCGTTAATGTGCCTAAATTTCCATCTCTACCGCTTGTACGCTTATTCTTCCCTCTGCTCAATGGCGTAAGCTTGCAAGAGGTGCCTTACAACAAAGTAACCTCAACAGCTTATCCGATGCCAATCTTCTTCATCCATGGTACCGAAGATTACAAAGCACCCTATGGCATGGTAGAGGATATGTTCAAGCAGCAAAAGGACTCCGAATCCAAGCTATGGATTATCCCAAAAGCGCAGCATGAGCTGCTGTACCGAGCAGAGCCCAAGACGTATATGCGCCGAACGATGAATTTCCTTAACGGTATCTCGTCTACTCCCTTGCAAGCTAACCTTGGTATTCCCTCCTCCCTATAAAATCGGCCCCTCGCGGGTCGATATTTTTTTGCCTATATTAACGTGATTCTGCCGTATGTTCAGCACCTGACTGGGTCTACAAACAACATCAGCAAAAAGTGCAGCAAATTATCGTCTATTCTTCATTCGAGGTAACAAAGATGCATTTTGTACATCAAATACTTGAGATTTAGCCATAAATAGGCCGAATCGGTCGATTTAAATGCACCTTTTGCAACTTGTACTCTTGAAATCGTCGATATAGACTAAATTTGCTGCACTTTTCACATCTTCCATCTCTTCTAACATCGCGAAAATCCCATGCAAATACTTTATACCACGCTACTCATTTCCGCATCGTTTCACCCAACTAATCCATCTCATAAATCGAGCCGGATTTGCTTGCGAACAATTCGGCGTAGACCTTCTCCGCGTAGGCGTCGGTCATACCGGAAATGTAATCCGCGACGAAACGCGGCCAGCTCCAGTTGCCATTACGGCGTTCGTAGCTATCTATCCAGTCGGGAGGCATGATCCACTGCCCCTTCTCTTTGTCGATGAAGCTGTCCCACAGGCGCTCGACGATGATCTCGCTGCGTTTTTGCAGGCGCAGCACCCGGAAATCTTTGATCAACGTGACCCACGCAAGCTTCTTGAGAATTTCCATCGTGCGCAGCAAACTCATATCCTCGGCTCCGTCTTTCACGAGCGCAACCTTTTTCCAGCCTCGGTCAGGATCATCTATAATGTCCAGACTACTCGCGAAAGAGCTCACCCAGCGGGCTTTCATCTCTCTGCGCGTACGCGATTCTTCCCCGTTGCACTCTGAGAAAATTTGCTCCCATTGCTCCAGATAGTCCGACAGAACTTGCCTGACCATTTGCTCGATATTGACTTGCTCCCAGCCGAATTTATGCTTGTTGGGATCATTTAATATTTCCATGACCACATGACGAATCAGTCTTTGATCCTCAAAAAAGGTTGCGTTCATTTGAATTTTGCCAGCACGAATACCATCTTCAATATCGTGGGTGGAGTATGCGATATCATCGCATAAATCCATTAATTGTGCCTCCAAGGTCGAGCAGCCCTCCGGCATGTTCCATTGTGAGCGAAGATCACGAATGATTTCCCACTCGGAGGCGTAGACACCCTTAAGTCGTCCTTCTTCCTCGATCAAAAATGGATACTTATTAATGCCAAGAAGCACCGCGGCTGTGAGATCCAGGCCGCTTTCACTGCCTGCTCTTTTTTCGAGAAACATCAGGATGCGGAAATTTTGGGCGTTGCCTTCATATTTTAAACCATGATCCCTCATCAGAATATGATTCAGAACCTCTTCCCCTTTATGCCCGAAAGGCGGGTGACCGAAGTCGTGAGCGATCGACGCACACTCGACGACGGTAGGATCAATGATCAAGCCTGGATGCTCTCTTTTACTCAAAAAAGGATTCGTCCGTTCTAACCGCTTCGCTACTTCTCTGGCGATTTGGGCAACTTCGAGCGAATGGGTTAGACGTGTTCGATAGTAATCACCTGATCCTGCGCCGAACACCTGCGACTTCCCCTGCAGCCGACGAAAGGTCGGAGATTGAATTAACCTCGCATAATCCCGCTCAAATTCATCCCGTTCTTCACTCAATTTAGAGGAACCAGCCTCACCTGGCCGATATTTTCGTATGTTGTTCATAAGCTTGCCTCCTCTAGTGCTGTTGCCGGACGCCCGGTATAGTTCTTAGTCTCTTTGTCCAATTTGCCACTCCGTATACCTCTTCATGTTTCCTATCAGTTTATGCTAAAGCATGTACGATAGTCACTTGAGGATATTTATTATGCAAAATAACCAGCTTACGCCTTCCTTAGTCAAGAGTCTGAGTAAAGGTTGATGCAGCGCAAATTACGCCTAAGACGTATATGTTTAAACGACCGCTTGCTAATCCGAGTAATGTTGTAAATTCTACAACTTTAGGCAGGCTAAACCACTTTTTTCAAACGAAGATTGTATAAAATACAACAATTTCAGGCAAAAGGAGCTATCACTTATAAAATGGCTAAATTGTTGTACCGCATACAACATCTTGAGCTTTTTCAAAAGAAATCAAAGAAATTGTTGTACGCTATACAACTTGCCTTCCTAATTCTACACTTATCGAAAGGCCGAAAACTCAAACTTTCTTATGTGGTAAAATAATACTATATCGTCTACCTCGCAACAAGTCATGCAGCGCTTCCAGAACAAAAAAAGGGATGCTGCACAAGACTATTGTCTCCATGCACATCCCTCGTACGCACTGCTTATTTTAACAAAGACAGAAATTCAGCACGAAGTGTCGAGTCCGAGCGGAAAGAACCGCGAACAGCTGAGGTAATCGTTTGACTTCCGTATTTCTTCACGCCTCTGGAGCACATACACATATGTTCTCCCTCCACGACAACCATGACGCCGTGCGGCTTCAGCACATCATCTAGAATGTCGGCGATTTCTGAAGTAATCCGCTCCTGCACCTGCAGCTTACGAGTGATCACATCAACCAAACGAGCAAATTTGCTTAGTCCAGCCACTTTGCCGCTTGGTAAGTACCCTACATGCACTTTCCCGAAAAAGGGCGCCATATGATGCTCGCATTGACTGTAATAGATAATATCCTTAATAATAACCAGTTCTTCGTGCTGTTCATCAAAAGTTACACCCATCACATCGCGCGGATTCGCCTCATAGCCCGAAAATATTTCTTCATACATCCGAGTTACGCGAGCAGGTGTGTCTAACAAGCCTTCCCGATCTACATCTTCGCCAATCAGCCGTAAAATCTCTCGGACATGCTGTTCAATCAGCTCCCGATTCTCAGCAACTCTTGTATTTTTGTAGTCAATGGACGCCATCTTTTTATATCACTCCTCTTTCTTATCCTCTACCCCATACATACGGTCAAAACCTTGATACTGTCGCGAAGCGCTCTGGTGTCTTTGTGCGTTTTGGTGAGCAGCATCCCACCCTGCAGAAGGGATACGATCGGGGTCGCCAGCTCCACTGGGGTTAACCCCTGCAGCAGCAGCTCGCCTTGTCTCTTACCTTCCTGCAAACAGGATTCTACCTCAGCCGTAAGCTCACTGAAAAAGCGGCTCAACGGCTTACGCAGCTCCTCAGAGCTGTCACTCAGCTCCAACGCCAGATTACCGAAGAAGCAGCCTCTGCGGCATTCATGCTCCTCACAAAAGGCCAGCATGCGTTCAAACAATGCCAGTACCCGCTGTTTCGGTGATAATTGCGCATTACCCAAACTAGGCTCCATCACAGACTGCCGCATCTCCTGCACCTTACGCTCAATAACTTTCAAACCCAGTTCTTCTTTACTTTTAAAATGGTAGTAAAAATTGCTCTTGCATACCCCGCTGCTCGTCAATATATCTTCCAGACCCGTTCCTTGAAAACCATGATCGTGAAATAAATCCATGGCAGCTTCCATGATGCGGTCTTTGTTGCTAGCCATCGCTTGAGCCACCTCTGAATAGTACTGGTATGTCCTACTTTGAGCTACACTCACATTAGGAGAGACTTTGAGCTACACTCAAAGATCCCTATATTAGATCCCTATATTATATATTAGGAAGGGCTCGTGCTGCCCACCGTTCGTACGGTTAAACAGCAAAGCCCTTTTGAAGAGTTAATCTAACCCTACGTCTTATTTCCACTTTTGGTTTTTCATCATTTGCTGCGCTTTGTTGAGCTGCTGCTTGTTCATGTTGTAGCCCATTTGCTTAGCCATTTTTTGCAGCATTTCTGGATTGTTCTGCATGGATTCCAGCTGTCTTTTTAAATAAAATACGCCGATGAAGAACCCACCGACCAAGCCAACAATTAACGTGAGAATGGGAATCAGATAACTCCACATATTTTATGCCCCCTGAATGTACAAATTGGTATCAATTGCTTGCCTTATCATATCATTTCTGTTGATCTTTTTACAAATGACTACCCCTTAATTACAGAACCTGTTCAATGAAAACAGTCGTATGCTTGGCCAGATCAATTTCTTTGATATCCAGCTCTTTATCCGTCGCATTTTGCTTCACGATTCGCACAATCGGACGGCTTGGCAGTCCTCTATGCTGTCCGACCACGACACCCGTTTCCCGATTGGACAAACGAACGGAAGCTCCCGTGGGATAGATCGAGACGATTTTCAGAAACTGGATCAAGACATCGCGATCAAGCTGGGTCTCCGCTACCGCCATCATATGCTCGCAAGCCTCATGCGGCAGCATACGACGCCCTAAGGAGACATCAAAGAGGAGATTATCGTACATATTCGCGACGGCTGTTATTTTCGCATAAATATGAATATCTTCACTCATAAGTCCTCTCGGAACTCCTTGGCCGTTAAGCGTTTCATGATGCTGGAAGGCTACATGAGCTATAAGCAGGCTGAATTCACGCTTGTTCTTCAGAAGCTCGAAGCCGCGCCAAGTATGATGCTTCTTCATGTCGGGCGATTCATCATCACAAACAAGTTCCACCTTACCCACATCATGCAGAAGCGCACCAATGGCGAGCTCCTTCAATTGGGTTCCATTGAATCCCATATTAATCCCAATGAGCACGGCCATCATACAGACATTCGTTGCATGAACGTACATCTCGTTATCCTGCGTACGAATATCGGTCAACTGTACGAGGACATCACGATTTTTCATGATCTCATCCAGCAGCGTATTAATCGAAATACTCATAGCTCGCGAGTTAAATTCCTTACCAGACTGGATAGCTGCGAACGTTTGACCCATTTGCTGCATAACGATACGCTTGGTTTCATCCGAAAGGATTTCTGGGATTTCTACATCCTCTAGGTTCGGGTCTTTGATGTAAATCATTGTGACTCCGATTCGGTTAAGCGTGTTAATCATAAACACCGTTAAATGCACATCTTCTGAAAGCAAAATTGCTCCATTGCTGGCAAATATCGTTCGGCCCAAAATTTGACCCGGCTCAACGGAATCCAAATGCACATATTTCATAGGATTCACTCCACGTTTTATTTATTAGTTATTACCGTATTCGGGCTTCGTTCCAAATCGAGCAAAAGCACTTTAATAGGGAGACCTCCACCGTAGCCGACAAGGTCGCCACTAGCGCCAATGATGCGATGACAGGGGATAATGACGGGAATTGGGTTTTTATTGTTAGCTCCGCCAACCGCTCTAACTGCTTTCGGAGAGCCTATGGCTTCTGCAATATGTTTATAGGAAGCTGTCTCTCCATATGGAATAGAAAGCAATGCTGTCCATACTTGTTTCTGAAATTCAGTTCCTTGTAATTCCAGTTCACCCTCAAAGCTTAAACGTTCTCTTCTAAAATACTGCTCCAACTGCCTCACAACCGGTTCGAGCCGTGCTGCATTCTCTTGCAGCTCATGCCTGCCGAACCAGCGGTTAGCCCATTGCTGCAGCTTCTCTCGGTTATGTTCGTAGGTGCCGAAATCGACCTTGCAGAGCCCCTGTAAGGTCGATACAAGAACAAGAGGACCTATTGGAGAAGTTACCTCCGTATAGGAAAGTACGGTCGCAGCTTGTGTCTGTTGCTGTGTCATATCTGCTATTTCTCCCCCATATCAGCTATAGAATGGCTTATACCGTCGAGCGCCTTCTCGATATCCTGCCTAACAGCGGGTTCCTGCTCGGCTGCTCGGGCTTTATCGAGAGCAGCCGATGCTTCTTCGCCGCCAATCCGCCCTAGCGCCCACGCTGCCGTAGCCCTGATCTCAGGGCGCGGATCGGTCAGCAGCAGCTCTTCAAGGACGGGTACAGCTGAACTGTCCTTGAAATTCCCGAGCGCGATAATCGCATTGCGCTGGATCGGCTTCTTGCCTCTCCAGGACGCTGCGATGCGCCCGTACTGTTCTTTGAAGTCCTTGTTCGACATGGTCAGCAAGGGGATTAATAACGGCTTGACCTTCTCGGGGTCAGGCTCGAGCTCTGGGTGGTGCGTCCAGTTCATGCCCTTATTCTTCGGACAGACGATCTGGCAGGTATCACAGCCGTAGAGGCGATTGCCGATTTTGAGCTTAAACTCGTCATCGACATAGCCTTTGGTCTGTGTGATGAAGGAGATGCAGCGGCTTGAGTTCAGCTGCCCCGGTCCAACCAGTGCTCCCGTGGGACAAGCATCGATACAAATCGTGCAGTCTCCGCACTGATCCATAATAGATGTATCGGATGTAAACGGTATATTCGTGATCATTTCGCCCAAATAAACCCACGATCCCCACTCGGGGGTGATGACGGCGCAGTTTTTGCCGCTCCAGCCGATCCCAGCCCGCTCGGCCACGGCGCGGTCGACCAGTGCACCGGTGTCGACCATGCTCATTAGCCTCGCGTCAGGCACGCGCTGCGCGATGAAAGCCTCCAGCTTCGCGAGCCTATCGCGAAGCACGTCGTGGTAGTCGCTCCCCCATGAGGAGCGCGAAATAATCCCCCGATAAGCCCCAGGCTCGGATCGGGGAGGGTTCGGCAGTTTCGACGGGTACGCAACAGCGATGGAAATGATCGACTGCGGCGCGTCGAAGCTTAAGCTCGGATGTACCCGCTTCTCGATATCCGGCTCCTCAAAGCCGGATTCAAAACCCTTCTCCCTATGGCGGAGAAGGATATCTTTCAGTTCTGTGAACGGCTCCGCTGACGTGAAGCCGATCTTATCAATACCGAGGGACGACGCGGCTTCCACGATCTCTTGTTGTAGCTTGCGCCAGTCCGCATCTGTTCCTGCTGCTATGGAAACCGCCAACCCTCTCACCTCTCTCTTCTTTTGCGTCCGTTATCTTAAAGCTTCGTGGCCATCGCGAATGGCCACAGCACATATTCAGCCCGGCCTTGGATCTGGCCGATCGGGACAGCCCCGAACCTGCGGCTGTCGCCACTCGCCGCCGCATGGCGGTTATCGCCCATCACGAAGACGTGGCCTTGCCCGACGCGTGTCGGTCCAAAGTCTCCGTCCTCGATGAGCGTATCTGTATACGGCTCCTCCATCTTGTCGCCGTTGATATACAAATATCCGGCTCGGCCCTGCACCTCGTCGCCTGCAATCGCGACAATCCTTTTAACCAAGAAAGGATGTGTCACTGTAACAAACTCCTCTGACTCTTTGAGAATGACAATCTCTCCGCGTTTGGGTGCCTTCAGGTACGTAATGGCCTTATTCACGAACAACCACTCCCCCTCCTGCAAGGTGGGCTGCATCGAGTGACCTCGAACTGTGGAGAGATTGAATCCGAATTGATGTACGAGAATAACGACAAGAAGAGCTACAAGAATGGATTTCGTCCAATCCCATAGCTCATGGGTTAGGCTTCGAGCCTCATGATAGTTCTTAGGCTGAGAAGCTGCCTTATTCGATTCACTTCGTCCTACAAAGAAGCTCATTTATGCTCCTCCGTTCTTATACTTTTCCCACTGCTCGTAATAATACATAACCATATCATCTTGAAACGGCGGCTTGTCCCCGTTCACCAGCGCGAGTAAAGCTGCAAGACCTTCCTTCACCTTCGTTTCCACTAGAGAAGAATAGTGATAATTCAGTTTATGGCGTTCATATTCATCTTGATCTACGATATGCACGGAACGATCCGGCATCCGGATAACATCAAGGTCGTAGTCAATATAAGTCAGGACTTGCTGGGTCACATACAGTGGAGATGCGACATTGCAGTAGTATCTAACACCTGTTTCTTCTATAAGTGCAACAATATTAAACCACATTTTAGGAATAAAAAAAGATACCCCTGGAATGCGGCTAACCCACTCCTTGCCGTCAGCTTCCTGAATCTTCGTCTGGCTATTAATAAACACCATCATTTCTTGCTGCTGATGATCGGCATGAAGAATGTGCTGCGGTACCCGCCAATTCGTCAGCCACATCCGGTGAAGATGTCCATCATGTTTGAAGCTTTTTATCACATACGGCGCGAAGTTATCCATGTCCAAAGCTCCTCTATTCATTGCTGCCGAAAAGTTCCCATATTATATAGAAAAGCATATCTGACCCCCAATTGCAATGGCGGCACAGATATGCTTCCCTCGTTCCAAATCTATTCATTTCATGGATATCCGAACGATCCGTTAAACACTGACTTTCTTCACAATGCTAAGGCGATGTGCAGTACGAGAAAAGTCCGATGTGCTGTAACCAGCAGACTCGTACACAGGCAGCACCATTTCATTATGAACATCCACTGTTACCATAATCTTCTTCACGTTCCGATGAAGGAACCTTTGCTTCATTGCTTCGATCAAAGCTTTACCGATACCTTTGCGTTGATACTCTGTTGCAACTGCGATCCGATAGTAGTAGCCATTGTTATTATCAATCGTGCCGATAATCATGCCTACAACTTCCTCTTCTTCTTGAGCGATTAAAACAAGTTCTGTATCCCATGATAGTTGACGTGCAAATGCTTCAATTGTTTCTTCATAGCAGGTTTCCGATAAAACATCCTGCAGAAGTGTCTTCACCGAAGAGGTATCACCAAGCTGAAATGAACGAACGTGCATACGGTTCTCTCCCAATTCCACTTTTATTTGTTAGGAATAATTTTTTGGTAAAGTAGTAAATACGACAAAAAAGTGCGGAATCCTGCTAAAAATGTGTCAAAATTCACAAAAAACTTAGTTTTTTTCGATTTTCCTCTTGAAAGCGCTTAAATGCAAGCGTTTTCATCAAATTGTTTCAAAAATTTAGCAAATATATTGTCTAAAAGATATGTACTCATGTATAAAAATCATGCTAACGTCGGATTTTATAGAAGGATGTGCAAGGAATGGGAGGTGAATCTATGTCTAACAAAGATGATTCCGCGGGGTCATACCCACGAAATATACGTGATTTCCAGGAATTGAGCTCAATGAAGCCTAGTGAATGGACGGAAATCGAGCTCCAATATAATCACAGAGCTATGAGTGATTTATCCCCTTGGCTCAATGAACAAGGAACCCATATTCACAGTCAAATCATCCAGGAAATTGAGCGCCGCGGCGTCTGACTTAGTAAACATACATGTTGCTTTATTATCGAAATTCCTTCATAATGAAGTTGAAACTACATAATTTTAGGAGGTATTTATACAATGGCACATCAATTACCAGCTCTTCCGTACGCGAACAACGCACTTGAGCCACACATCGATGCAAAAACGATGGAAATTCACCACGATCGTCACCATAACGCCTATGTAACCAACCTGAATGCAGCTCTGGACAAACACCCTGCTCTGCATGACAAATCCTTAAACGACCTGATCGCTGACCTGAACAGCCTTCCTGAAGATATCCGTACAGCTGTTCGCAACAATGGTGGCGGACACGCAAACCACTCCCTTTTCTGGGAAACTATCGGACCAGAAGCTGGCGGAGCACCTACTGGCGCTTTAGCAGCAGCTATTGAGAGCGAGCTTGGCGGCTTTGACAAATTCAAAGCAGACTTCGCTGCTGCAGCTACAACACGTTTTGGCTCTGGCTGGGCTTTCCTAGCTGTTGACAAAGCTGGCAAATTGAAAGTATACAGCTTGCCTAACCAAGACAGCCCGATCATGGAAGGCGAAACGCCGGTCCTTGGTCTTGATGTATGGGAGCATGCTTACTACCTGAACTACCAAAACAAACGCCCTGACTACATCGCGGCTTTCTGGAACGTTGTGAACTGGAACGAAGTTGGCAAACGTTACGACGCTGCGAAGTAATATCTGTGCATAGAGAAAGCGACCTCTCGGGGTCGCTTTTTTTGTTTGCATGGTACGGAACACTATTAGCATAAGTTTGGTTATATAGAGTATGAAGTTCATAGAACAAACTGGATCTAACACGCGGTGGTATCTGAATTTCATTGGACAAAATCCAATAAATTACCTATTCAGACTTTGGATATCCTACTTTCATTGGATAAACTCCAATGGAATCTAAGATTTTCCATGAATATTAGCATTTGGTGGGAGTTCGATTGGATATAATCCAATGGAATATGTCATGGTTAGGACTGAATGGGAAATTCATTGGATATAATCCAATGGATTATGTAAAGGTGCCAGCAGTTTCTGCTAAGCAACAAATAAGCGCGAAAACCGCGCTTATTCTTGCATGCCCGAACAAATACGCGCGAAAACCGCGCTTTCAGCGAGAGCTCGGTGAGCTGATGCTCGTTGACAATGTCCGAGAGGTCGGAAATCGACTTCTCACCTGACCGTCATGCGCGTCCGTACTGTGAAAGGGCAGAAAAGGCGCTTAATCGTTCATGCCCGAACAAAATCACCCTGAGGTTGAAGAATACACTTATCCACAACATTATCAACATTTTATCCACAGAAGCAGAAAATCATAATTTCCTATACAACAAAAAAAACGACCCCTGAGGGGTCGTTTTTGGATTGGCTCTATTTTATTAACATATGAGAATTTACTGAGGAGCCTTGGTTTGAAGCAGCTTTAATCCCATTCCAATAAAAATAATGCCCGTTATTTTGTTTAAAACCGTGCCAATCTTTGCGCTTCCTCTTACTTTTTTTGTAAGGTGCGAAGAAAAATAGGCAATAAAGAGACACCATAGCAATCCAGTGAACGTAAATGTAAGTCCTAGAATAATAAATGGGATAGGCCCAGAAGCCTTTTTGTCAATAAATTGCGGGAGAAAGGCAATGAAAAATAAAGAAACTTTCGGGTTCGTAAGACTGGTCACAAGCCCTTGCATATATATTTTACTGATGTTTTGTTTGTTGGACTCAGAAGCAGCACTAAAGTTTACATTTGATTTATCAAGTAACATTCGAATGCCAAGATAAACTAAATAGATAACTCCAACTATTTTAATGATATTGAATAGGAGAAGTGATTTTGTAAGTATGATGGATAAACCAAAAGCAACTAGTAATGTATGGATTAAAGAGCCACTAATAATTCCATACACTGAATAAATACCCGCATTTCTCCCCTGGGAAATACTTCTTCCCACAATATACATTGTGTCTGCACCAGGAATAAGATTCAGAAGAATTCCAGTTAGCAAGAATACCTCATAATTAATTATTCCATACATATTCGCACCCCCATCTTTTTTTAAGATCTTATCATATTAAGGCAAGTTGTAAATAGAAAGATTTTTAATTTTCAAACACAAAGCCATCCCCGCACATCACGCGCTGGAAGTTCTTTACGCAAACACCAGAAAGCTGTACGATATAGACATGGTCAAGCTGATCCGAGGGCAACATCGCGATCTACCCTTATGCCTTGGAGTTTCCCTAATTACAGGTGAATCCGGCATCTGGCGAACAGCTGGTCGTTTAATATGGCCGAAATGAGATGAATACCTGGTGAAAACAATCGTTTCTTTACTCCAAAATGTCCCCTTATTTCAAGAGCTTTCGGAAGAAGATTTACAGGCAATTGCCCCTTTATTCACAGAAAAAAAAGCAAAAAAGGGCGGAATTCTTTTTCTCGAGGGTGATGAAGGCGAGGAATTATTTCTAATTAAATCAGGTGTCGTGAAAATATATCGCTTGGATGAAGCCAAGGAAATTATTCTAGCTCTGTTTCGCGATGGGGATTTTTTCGGTGAAATGTCCTTGATAGGCAGCGGTCATACTCGGTCAGCAACCGCCGAAACGATGGAGTCTTGCACACTTTATGTCCTTAAACGTACGGTATTCACTCAGTTCATGGAAAAGAGCCCTAAGCTATGCTTAAAGCTCCTAGAAACCACGATGGGACGACTGCGTCTGGCCAATGATCAAATCTACGACCTTACGTTCTTAGGGGTTCGCTCTCGTATTATGAAGACCATTATCCGCCTATCCGAGCAGCATGGTGTTCCTACACCGGAAGGTCTTCTGATTAATGTAAAACTTACACATCAGCAGCTAGCTAATATGGTTGGCACTGTGCGAGAGTCTGTAACCAAGGTGCTGCAGGAGCTCCTCGATGACGAACTTATACAAATTGATAAAAAATTAATCACATTAAGAAATGTGGATGCCATTAAGAGCGAGATTCGATGAGAAAAGAGAAAGCGGAGAAAGTTATGCCTCGTTTCTCTCCTGCCACTCTTTCATAATCCGTATAAAAACGTTCGGAAAAGCGTATTGATCGAGCTCGTCCGGGCCTACCCAGCGATAATGAAAAGGGATCCATTCCCCTCCAGTACTTAGGCGGTTAGAGTTGCTTAGCTTAGCGCGGTATACTTTCATTTTCCAAACAATATGACTGAAAATATGTTCAGTATCCATGAACCACTCGTTAGGCTCAATACCGATTTGTTCCTGATCAACAAGGGCTTGACGGAGCTCAGTCCTATTATCCTCATCCGTATTCCATCCTTCAGACTTCCAAGCCACATGCGGCAGCTCCCACATACGAGCGAGCAATCCCTCTTGCGGACGCTGCCTGATCAACCATTTCCCTTCGTTTTCACCCGTACCTTCTATTAAAGCCACTGCACGCAGTTCTGGACGCGGAGGTTTGGCTTTCTTTTTGATAGGCAGGGCTTCTTCCATCCCAGCTTCACGCGCGGAGCAATGCGCCATTACAGGGCACGTCAAACAGTGCGGTGAACGAGGTGTACATACCATAGCTCCAAGCTCCATCAATGCTTGATTGAAGTCACTTGCGGTACCTTCTAGAATGAGTTCGCGTGCCAACTTCTCCATTTTAGTCCGGGTTGCAGGCTTCATAATATCTTCTTCAATTAGAAAATAGCGTGACAGGACTCGCATAACATTACCGTCCACGGCAGGTTCAGGTTTATTATAGGCGATGCTGAGGATCGCTCCTGATGTGTAGGGGCCGACGCCTTTGAGCGAGGATATCTCCTCTTTATTTTGGGGGACGATACCGTCATAGCGCTCGTGAACTTCTCTGACTGCCGTTTGAAGATTTCTTGCACGCGAGTAATAGCCGAGCCCTTCCCATGCCTTAAGCACGTTCTCCTCTGGCGCAGTTGCCAATGCCTCAACCGTTGGAAATTGCTCGACGAAGCGATGGAAATACGGAATCACTGTATCCACCCGGGTTTGCTGCAGCATGACTTCGGAAATCCATATATAATAAGGGTTTTTGCTTCTTCGCCATGGTAAATCCCGTTTATGCGTTTGGTACCAATCCAATAGATTTTTGGAAAAATAAACTTTCTGTTCTTCGCTGTACATGAGCTCTCCTTCTCTATGGGGCACGTTCCAGTTATAATGAATGAATGGACATGTTTCCATTATACGAGAAGTGTGGAACATAAAACTAGAGGTGAATGTATGCAAAACTCAAAACAAACAAATTTGGCAAATACGAATCAGAAGGACTTGGAGAATAAAAAGCAGCAGGACTTGGAGAATAAAAGAAAAGCCTGGATCGGTCAAGCTAACGCATTAATCCCGCTTCTGTTCATTTGGGGTGCGGAATGGATGTTCAGCGCGCTTGTCGATTTTGCGATTTATTGGCGCGACTTGGATTGGTTGAAGCAAGCGGCTTTTATCACAGCGGTTGTGGCCAGCTTGGTTCAGATATGGAGCCTGCGCAAGGAATTTAGGGCTGGCTCTGCTGAAGGCGCGCGTGAAAGATCAGCTGGCTCGGATGGACATGCAGGCGCAAGTGCTGGTGAGCGCAACGGCTGGGGACATCCAGCCCTTCTAGTGCTGCCTGGAGCGATGCTCATTGCAGCCGTTGCTCTGCTCGAGGCCATTGGCGCTGTTAGCCCGCTCTTCGCGCCAGTGCTGCGAGCGTTCATTCTCGCCATCGGGTTCGTGCAGGTCGGACTCCTGCTAGGTAGACCGCTGGTTTACCTTGGCTTGTGGCTGTTCGCCTTGTCTGCCCTGATGGGCGTATGGTATTTAGGTTACTCTGGTGTTGTGCTGGAAGGAATGGGCGGCATTAGCCTTATTCTAAGCGGGTATATGCTGCGTGTTTGGGGACGGTAAGCGGAATGAGCAGAAATGCAAAAATGATGTAAAAAGCGCATCAAATTCTGGCTACACCTCCCGTTTCAGAAGAGAACATGCAAAAAGTGCATCTAATACAGAGGATTGCCACCATTTTCAGCAATAATGTGGAAATTAGATGCACAAAATGCATGATAACTCTTCAAATCAGAAAATAAATGATTATTTGCTGCACTTTTTGCATCTTACGGGAAATCTACCGCCTTGCCCACCCTATTCCCCGTCTGTCAAAGCTTGATGCTGCCCAACTTGGAATATAGTGGACGAACGAAGAATTAATCCCAGCATAGGAGGAAGCTCACTATGGAACAAAGCAAAAAGGCTTGCACTCGCGCAAGCCTGAACGGATATCGGATGCCGGAGGATGAGCAATCCGGCATAACATCTAGACCGCCACTGCAAGCAGCACGGCGGTTTAGGACCATCGGCGCGCTCGTCATTGCGCCGATGGTTCTAGCGCTGGCCGCGTGCGGCGGTGGTACTTCGGGTGGCAGCGCCGCCACGAAGACACCGGCAGCAACTGCGGCAGCCGAGAGCTACCCTGCGTTCGTGAAGGCGCAGGAGCTCTTCACAACGAACAAGTGCATCAGCTGCCACGGCGTTGATCTTGCTGGCAAAGTCGGCCCTAAGACGAATTTGCAAAAGGTCGGCAGCAGACTGAGCAGCGAGCAAATCGCGAACAAGATCAAGAATGGCGGAGGCGGCATGCCAGTCTATAATACCAAGATTTCCGAAGAGGATATCGGACTTCTATCCGAGTGGCTCAATTCGAAGAAGTAGTCGCCGATTTAGACTTTCTCCACAATTGCATAGGCGGCAGCCATCGATTCCGTATGGGTTATGCTAATATGGATGCGGTGGCTGCCTATTAAGCCTGCCCGCAGCAGCGCTGCCTCGTTCACACGGCATATCGGTTTGCCAAGTTCATCCGGCAGCACCTCGACGTCTTGAAAGCCAATTTGCTTGCCGATGCCGCAGCCAATCGCTTTGACAATGGCCTCCTTAGCAGCAAACCGGCCTGAAGCAAACTCAGCAAGTCGCCCACGCCTCCTCTGCGCCAATTCTCTCTCCTGAGGCGTCAGAATCCGCTCAAGAAACCTTTCACCCGTCGAACCCTCTAACATTTTGCGAAGCCGTGCAATTTCAACTAAATCCGTTCCGACTCCAATAATCATAGACACCTAAGCCCCACTTTTCTTGCAACGTTGTGCGTACAATTTACATGATTCCTTGCTTGCGGTCAAGGGGGAGTAAGAGCTTGTCTGTACTTGCCCCTAGTCTATCCTTGTTCATTCTTATGGATGTGAATTGGATCATGTTATTCTCTCTAGTTCTTCATGTCTCCCCCAACGCTTACTTCGAGGTAAGTAAGTTACACTATTTTCAGCTCTTATGCCGAGCCTCGACAAGGGGTATACTGGGTATAGACTAAAAGCTGGGAGGCCAAACATAATGAGAATCATGCCACTTGAGAAACGTGGAATATCAAATAGCCGAGTCGTCTATGGATGTATGGGAATTGGCGGGGAATGGAATACGACTCCTTATACAAAGGAAGATTTCATCATCGCTGAAAAAGCTGTAGAAGCTGCATTGTCGATTGGTATTACGATGTTCGATCATGCTGATATTTATAAAAAAGGCAAATCCGAGTCTATTTTCGGAGAAATCCTCAAACAAAGACCTGATCTGCGCGACCAAATCATTCTGCAATCCAAATGTGGCATTCGTCCTAGTGACGGCGTGCTTCCAACTCGCTTTGACTTCTCCAAAAGCCATATCATAAGCTCGGTTGATGGCATTCTGCAGCGTCTTGGCGTGGAACATCTGGATATTCTCTTGCTGCATCGTCCAGACCCGCTTATGGAACCGGAAGAGATTTCTGAAGCTTTTAATCAATTGAGATCAGCTGGAAAAGTGCGTCATTTCGGTGTATCCAACATGTCTTCCGCACAAATTCGTTTCATTCAAAATTCATTGCCAGAACCGCTTGTTGTGAATCAATTGGAAATGAGCCTAGCCCGTCTAGACTGGCTGGATCAAGGTATTTCAGTCAACCAGAAGGCTGGCTTGGATACCAATTTCGCAGATGGCATCATGGAGCATTGCCAAATGCAAGACATTCAAATCCAGGCTTGGGGCCCTCTTGCCAATGGAAAGTTTTCTGGCGGCAGTCTCGATGACGCACCTGAAACTGTGAGACAAACAACGGCTCTCGTGCAGACATTAGCCGACAAATATGAAACTAAACCGGAATCCATCGTGCTCGGATGGCTCATGAAGCACCCTGCTCGCATTCAACCGGTTATCGGTACGTCTTCCGCAGAGCGCATTGTCGCTTGCAAAGACGCCGTGAGAATAGCCGAATCCCTGACTCGCGAAGAGTGGTACACCCTCTATACGAGCTCCCGCGGCCAATCGATGCCATAGGTTAGTTCACGATAACAACCCCCGACCTTGTCTGGTCGGGGGTTGTTTTGTATGAAGCCCTACACACCCGGAATCGGGATTCGTTTATGCTCCGTTTTCAAATATTGCTTCTCCAGCTTCTCTTGCACAGCCGGATCAATTTGCTTGCCCTCAAGATAGTCACTGTTATCTCCGTATGTAATACCCAGTTCGTTCTCGTCCGTCTGGCCGTCCCAAAGTCCGGCTGTCGGAGCTTTATCCAACACGCTTTGCGGTACGCCAAGCTTTGAGGCCAATGAACGCACTTGACGCTTGTTCAGCGTGCTCAGCGGCGTAATGTCGACCGCACCGTCGCCATATTTGGTGAAGAAGCCAGTGATCGCTTCAGATGCATGGTCTGTCCCTACAACGATCAGGCCAAGTTCAAAAGCAAGTGCATACTGCATAACCATGCGTGTCCGCGCTTTGATGTTGCCTTTGCCGCCGCGGCTTACATGCTGATGAACACCGATATGCTTGAGACCATACTCGACTTCAATGGCGATTTCGTCGACAGCTTCTTCAATATTATTCTCGATTTGATATTTCAAATCGAAAGCTTTTGCCACCGCGTAGCTATCCTCAATATCCACTTGCTGACCGTATGGCTGAAACACACCGACGGTTTTGTACTCTTTGCCCTTCTCAGTGGTCAGCTCGTCCGTCGCTTGCTTGCATAATCCCGTAGCTACAGCACTGTCGATGCCGCCGCTGATCGCAATCAGCAGGCCGTTTGCATTCGCACCCAGCACATAGCTTTTCAGAAAGTCCACACGTTTGCGGATTTCTTCATCCACATCAATCTCCGGCTTAACGCCGAGCTTCGCGATAATTTCCGTTTGCAAACTCATGCATCTCTCCACCTTTTCTATAGTTTGAAACCATTCATTCTTTAAGCACTAGTATAGACTTTCATTCCTGAAATTTCAAAGGTCAATCCATCGGACATGGCTCCTAAAAGCAAAAAAACCCCCTTGCAAATACTGCAAGGCGGGTCTTTCCGAATCATATTTAAGTTATTTATTATTTGCAGAATTCATTGAAGGCACTAATTAAGTCGCCAGCAATCATATCCGCGGAGCGGTCTTCGATTTGGTGACGTTGAATGAAGTGAGCGAGTTCACCATTTTTGAATAATGCGATAGAAGGGGAAGATGGCGGGTATGGCGCCAAGAATTCACGCGCTTTTGCTGTTGCATCCTTCTCTTGTCCAGCGAACACGGTGTATGTGTATGTTGGCAGTGTATCGTTTTGAAGTGCTTTGGCTACTCCTGGACGACATTGGCCGGCTGCGCAACCACAAACGGAATTGACGACTAACAGCATCGTGCCATCCTTCGATTTTTCAATCGCTTCTTCTACTTGCTCAGGTGTAAGAAGCTCTGTAATACCCAGACGAGTCAAATCTTCTCTCATCGGTTTAACCATATCTTTCATGTAGGAATCAAAAGACATTGCCATATGTGCCACCCCTTAGGATTTATTAGTTACTCTCAAAACGTAATCGTTACAACTTATATTATACATCCGATAGCCGCGAAAGCAAAGTCCAAAGTCCCAAATAGAAATAAAGCGAAAGCTTTTACGCTTCCGCTTCATCTTCCTTCTTCTTTATAGTTTCCTTGTATGGATCGTAGGAAACATCTTTATCCGGATGCGTGAAAATTCCGCTTTGCGGCACGATACCTTTTTCAAAATATTCGCGATTCTCGGCACTTTGGAACCCAATATCCTTAAAAGGATGAACCCATTCATCTCCGGCCATGACCGCAGGGTCGGTCTCAGCCGTCCATTGCTCTAGCGGGGAATTGTCCGATTCATACTCATGGTCGCCGATGACGACGCCATGCTCATTCACAAAAGCTTCTCGCGGACCGCGCCCTTGCTCAAACTGAGGGAGAAATTCAATCTCGAACGGATCGAGATCGCTTTGGTTCTGATTGCTCTGTTCCTGAGCTGATTTGGCCATCTTATTCTTGTCTTGACTCATGTCGAAGGTCGGTTTGGGCCGTCCAGTTTCTTATCAACAAAGCCCTCTTTCCCTGCTGGTGTTGCGGACTTCTCGCGCTCTTGGTTTTGCTGTTCTTGCTGGATTTGCGTCTTGGAATCGTTTTGACTCATTGCACTCAGCTCCCTTCTGCTAGTATTATGTGTCAAAACGGGGAGAAGCATTCCAATGATAAGCATGAATAGAAACAATAGCTGCGCTAAGCTAAGATACAGCAGTGTCGGTTTAGCAGCAGCAAAAAAGCTTGTCAGCATCCCTGCCGCGCCCCCATACAACAGCGAATATTTGAGCAGTACGCCTTGTCCAAGCGTCTTCTTACGCAGCTCTATAACATGCTGCCAAATAAGGAGCAGCACAAGAAGCAGCGAAATATAAGCGTGATAAGGATGAAAACGAGATACCGTACCTTCGACTCCTATACCCCAAGGTACCGCTGTAGGCAGCCCATATGCGGGAATGAGTGCGCAGTATAGGAAAACTGAAGCCGTTGTTCCAACTGTTATAACATCCAGTACAAGGAAGAGTGGCGTTCGATTTTTATGAATTTGGTAGTACATGTAGATACAAGCAATCAGCACACCTAAAGCAATCTCAGTGCCCGAGCCAGACACCATGAGCAGCTTTAATGGATTATTCCACAATAGGGATGGCTGCGTCACAATGACCCCTAGCTTCCAAGTCAGTAAAACGATAATAGCACTGTTAAAAACAAAATCCTCAATAGGCTTGGCGATCACGATTTCGGTGTCTTTCAACAAACGCTGGGTTGCTCTTCGGATTAGCCATAATCCCAAAGCACAAGCTAACAGCAGCGCCAGTAATCTTCCTTGCAGTTGAAACGGTCCAATCTGTAACACATCAGGCATAGATAACGCCAGCCTCTCTCATTCGACTCTCTTTATCGTAGTCAAAGTAAGAGGCATCTGCAACTCTTATGGTTCCAAGAATTGGAACGTGAATGAGGATCTCTTCAATTTTTCAAAATGAAAGCCGGCTGCTTGCAGCTTTTTGATCACGGTAGGCAGCGCTTCTAAGGTTGTCGTCTTGTAGGTGTTGTCGTGCATCAGTACAATAATGCTCTTCTTGCCGCGGCTCGCGCTAAGCACGGAATCGATAATCATTTCCCTGTCTTGCACAGGAGCAGCCGCATCCGTTGAGCTCACATTCCAGTCGAAATACTGGTACCCCTCCTTTTTTACCACGCTAGCTACTTTACTCATAATGCCTCTGCCTCCTGGCTTCCAGCTCAAGTGATTATTCGACCCTCCAGGAAATCGCAAAATATCTGGACGATAACCGACCGTTTCCTCCAAGAGCTGATCCAACCTATGCACATCCTTCATGAACGCCTCAGGTGATCTATAAATACGATTATAGTCATGTGAGTATGTATGATTCCCTAGGGCATGGCCTTCAGCGACGATTTGCTTATAAAGCGCCCTCCCTTCGCTCGTATCCGCGCCGACAACAAAAAAAGTGGCGGTGACACCGAATCTTTTTAAAATATGAAGTATCTTGCTCGTACTCTCAGAGGGTCCGTCATCGAAGGTGAGATAGGCAATTTTGCCAGAAGAAGAGATATGTGGAGGTCCCGTGTAGGAATGCTGCGTTTCCACGATTTCGTCGTCTATGTAATTCGCTGTGGAAGCTGTGAATGTCTTCACTGTTCCAGTTGGTGAAAGCTGCAATGTCTCGATGGATACTGATTTCGGGTCCTTCCCTTTATGTAATTCTGGTGTCGAGCAACCAATTAAGCTGGACCCACTCAGAAACATCGTTACAAGTAAACCTGTAATCCGAATCATGCTACCCATTCTATGTTCCCCCCTGTTCGATCCTGAAACCCTCTTGCTCCAGAAGGAATAATCACTCCTTAGATACCGTTCTTATTATGGCTTCCTTTGCTTTCGACATTAAACCCAATATTTCCCGGGAAATTTGCAAAAGTTCTGTTTTCTTCGTCTAAATAACATAAATAAGCGCGAAAACCGCGCTTATTCTGGAGCGCTCGAACAAATAAGCGCGAAAACCGCGCTTACAGGATTCGAATATGTCAAAAAAGCCCCTCACAAGGAGGAGCTTCTTAATCAAACACTTTCTATTTCTCAACGAATGGAAACAGCAGCTTTTGATTTTCCCTGGTATACATATTTTCTTTCGTGATAACCTCCGAGCCTGTATCTATGGATGTTTTCACATTTTCCCCATCGTAAACCTGAAGTGCTGTTTTCACAGCTAAATATCCCATGTTAAATGGCTTTTGCACAATGGTTGCTTGCAGGATCCCAGCCTCCAGGAAAGCAATTTCATTCATCGAGCTATCGAAGCCGACCAGCTTAATGTTATGCTCTGGATCAAACTCTTTCAACGCCCTCGCAGCCCCTATCGTAGAAACCTCATTCAATCCGAAAATGCCGCGAATATCCTTATGTTCGGCAAGGAGATTTTTCGTTTGCTCATACGCTTTGTCTTCAGAACCATTACTGTATAACGTATCTAAAATCTGTATGGAAGAGTCGTTCTGCAAATGGTCTCGTACCCCATTCTCCCTATCCAGCTGGGTTGTAGATCTCTTGACAAAACTGACGATCGCATAGGTTGCAGGTCCCTGTATATAGCGTTTCATCGCCTCCACTGCTTTGCTCCCTGCTGCATAGTTATCAGTTGCAATCAAACTGGTTGAAACACCGCCTTCCAGACCGGAATCTACGGTAACTAACGTAATGCCAGAGCTAATTACTCTTTGAGCAACAGGCACCAGTCGGTTATAATCCGTTGCCGCCAAAATGATGGCTTTCGGCTTCAATGCGATCGCCTCTTCCACCAACTTGATCTGCTCATCGATGTCTGATTCGGACGGCATACCCATCACTTTCACCTCTGTATTGTACTCTTTGGCCGCAGCAGTTACTCCTTGGTTCAAAACCCGCCAAAATTCCACGTGAGGATCGATCGTCTTGGGAATGAGGATAAGCGGCCTGTCCTTAGCCTCTATGCCCTTTGACACGATGAAGTAAGCAGTCGTCATGAGCAGGACCAGTATGATTGCAATCGTTACGTAGCTTGCTCTAATTTTCAACTTCACACCTCAATTCTCGCTGTCGTTATGGACAGGGGGTATGGCAGGAATTCGTACGGTAACCGTCGTGCCCTCTTCCAGCTCACTCTCAAATTGCAATCCGTACAATTCCCCGAAATAAAGCTGGATGCGATGATTCACATTGTGCAAGCCGAAGCCTTTGCCTGACTCTGTTTGACGTGTTTTGAGCATCAAGGTTTTCAATTTCTCTTCACTCATCCCAACACCGTTATCCATGACCTTGAGCTCAATAACCCCTTCGATCCTGCGTCCCGTGATGCGTATATGTCCGCGTTCCGGTAGATGCTTCATTCCATGGTATATGGCATTTTCAACCAGAGGCTGCAAAATAATTTTCAATATTCGACAGCTAAGAATGTCCGACTCTACCTCGACCACGTACGTAAATTTATTCCGATAACGGATGTTCTGAATCGTCAAATAATTCTGAATGTGCTCCAACTCAACCGCAATTGGAATGAGTTCTTCCCCTTTGCTAATGCTCGAACGGAGGAGTTTGGACAAGGCCGAAGTCATCGTAACCACTTCATTCACTTTGCCCATCTCAGCCATCCAAATGATGGAATCCAGTGTATTGTACAGAAAATGGGGCTGAATCTGCGCCTGTAACGCTTTTAGCTCACTGATTCGTTTGACCTCCTGATCTTTCAAAGTTTGGTTCATGAGCTCTTTGATTTTGCTGATCATTAGATTAAAGGTTCGTGACAGTTTACTGATCTCATTCGCACCTTCCACATCGACACGAATGTCGAAGTTGCCTTTTTCCACCTGCTTCATATGGACTTCCAGTTGTTTAATCGGCTTGGTTAGGGTGACAGACAGCAAAATGGAGATCGCTAAGGCAATGATTAACGAAATACCGCCCCACATCGCCGAAGTCAGCTGCATGTCCTTCTTATTTCCACTTAGATCCCCAGCGTAGGTAACCCCAACAATTTTCCAGCCAAATTTCGTTGTACGGACGGTGTAGATTTTGCTTTGCTCTTTTTCTTGTGTATGGAAAGTACTGTCTTTCACCTGTAAAAGGGTTGGAATATCCTCTGATTTCAGCCCCGAGTAGATAAGCTGCTGCTGAGGATGATAAATCAGATCGCCTGCTTGGTCGAGTATGAAGACGTACCCTCTTTGCCCTAGCTGAATTTGATTACACAAATCATTAATGACGTTATAATTCAAATCGACCAACAGGACACCGCTTGCCGCTCCAGGCAATGGATTAGGCATTTGCTTACTAATCGACACGACCCATTTGTACTCATCCTTATATAGGTGTTGAACGTGTGAGGGAGAAATGGCGACGTCACCGTTGTCTCTATTAGCCTTGCTGTACCATTCTTGTGTAATTAATTCGGCATATGATTTGAAATTTGCATCCATGCGTTCCGATACAATGGCTCCATTGGAACCTGCAAATACGATGGAAGCGATATCATTTCGAGAAGCAACAATGGCATGAAAATAACTGCTGATCTGACTCGCCAGCTGCTCTCCCTCTGTTCCCTTAGGGTTTTTCAAAGCTAAGTATCGTTTCAAATCAGCGTTGCTCAGCGATAGAGCAGATATACTTTCCATGTTACCAATGTAGGTTTGGATATTTTTGTTTACTTGCTCGATAAGCTGCTTGGTATACTCCAATGAAGTATCCGTAACGGCCACCGTAGAGAGACGGTAAGCACTGTAGCTTAGGATGATGGTTGTGCAAAGAATTAAGCATGAAAAAGCCAGTGCAATCTTTGTATGAATGCTTTTGAATTGAATAGGACGCCGCCAGGTTCTCATAGGCTCGGCTGACCTTTTTGCGCTGATCTGAATTCTTTGGGGGTCATGCCTGTATTTCTTTTGAAAATAACGCTAAAATATTGCGGATCACTGTAGCCAACCTTAGCGGCCAACTCATAGGTTTTGAGCTGCGAAGCAGCGAGCATTTCTTTGGCTTTATCCAAACGGTATCGGGTCACGTACTCGACGAAAGTCTCTCCGGTATGCGGTTTGAACAAAGCGCTGAAGTAGCTCATACTCATATAAATATGATTGCACACCTGCTGAAGCGAGAGCTGTTCGTCCGCATAATTCGCATGAATGTAGGCGACCGCGGCTTCCATCTGGGCTTGAGACACTTTGGTTCGTTTCTCAGCCAGCAAGTGCACGAGTGCAAAACAAATTTCCTCTAACCAGATCCGCACATCATCTAAGGTTTTCCTCGCATATAACTGCATGAAAGAATGATCGCCAAGCACCGCAGCTTCTTCGAAACCAGTCTCCACCAATACGTTCATTAACGTGACGAGCAGTTTATTCAATTTGCCGTAGCATTTATCCATCGAGCAGTTGCCCTTCTTCATTTCATTGATCCAATCTTGCAGCGTAACCTTTACGACCGTCTTTTCACCTGTTTTGATGGCAGAAATCAATTTCTTCTCCATATGGATGTAACTAAGATTGTCCAGGCTGCTCCCAAATTCCATATCCCCAATCGAAATGATCCGGTTCATCCCTAGCAAAAATCGGTAATCCAGCGCAGAAAGCGCTTCCTGAAATGCTTTTGGCAGGTCTGACAGATCGCTGTAAGTGCGACCAATTCCCATCGTTACCGTCATGCTCAAATATTTCTCGATGCTGTGCCTCACATGCTCGGCAAGTGTTTGGCAGGTCAATTCGATTCTTTCCGAATCGCCAGAAAGCAGTGCGACAAGCTTGTCATCACGCGTTCGGAACACAATGCCGCCTTGTTCTTTCTCCATGATTTCATGAAAAATGTTGTAAGCTGCAAAGCGTAATAGCTCCTCCTCAGCTACTGGGTCACTGTAGAACTCACGGTTAAACTCATCAATATCAAGAGCAAGTACCGTTAAACTGGGACCGCTCAAAGAAAGTCCAAACATCTGGAACTTGCGTTCAATTTCATCTCTTCTCATGCAGGAAGTAACTAACCGTTCAAGAAATCGCTCTCGAAGAAGCGGCATGCTTTCGTGAAACTGATGACGGAGAAAGGTCACATCTTCCCTCTGTTTACGCTCCTCATCCAGCTCTAGCCTTAACTTATGAAGAAAATCGGTAAACTCTGCGGAGTTGATCGGCTTTAGCAAATAATCTTTGACCTTGAGTTTGATAGCCTGCTTCGCATAATCGAAATCCTCGTAACCGGTTACAATAATAACTTTGATATCCCGGTAATTCGCAGCAATTAGCTCTGTCAGTTGAAGGCCGTCCATGAACGGCATGCAAATATCTGTAATGACGGCATCAGGCTGCAGGCTCTCCAACGCCTCATAGGCATCTCTGCCATTATCGAAATCTCCAACCAGTTGGAAGCCGCAGGCCTCCCAATTCGTCTTCCGCTTGATGCCTTCTCTGACTTCATCTTCATCGTCAATCATGATGATTTTGTACATTATGGGCCACCTCTGGCGAAATCGAATTAAGCTCTATGTGTATTGTACACAGCAGTTTCATTAAATGACAATAGAGACTGCGCGTATTTGCGCAGCCTCTTTATTTTATTCGTAGAGCAGCGGCTTGATGTCAGCAGCATCAATGTTCGTTTTGTCGTACCAGTGGAAGCCTGTATCGATCGATTTAGGGACAGTCTCGCCTTTAATCGATTGGACGGCAGCTTTCACTGACCAGTAACCAATGCCGATCGGATCCTGTGTAATGGCACCAGCCATCTTACCGCTGCGGATCGCATCCATTTGCTGCTTGCCGGAGTCATAGCCGACGATGATGATTTTGCCGTCTTTTTTCAGCTCTGTCACGGCATTGATAACACCGATCGCGGATCCCTCGTTAGCACCGAAGAAGCCTTTAATATTCGGGTGAGCTTGTATAATTGCTTTGGCCAAATCCGTTGACTTGAGTTGATCGCCTCCGCCGTACTGCGTATCAACAATTTTGATATTCGGATATTTCTCCTTGATCCGATTCGTGAAACCATCCCGGCGATCAATACCCGTACGGCTCGTTTGGTCATGTACGACAAGGGCGATCTCTCCCTCATTGCCGATGAGCGATGCCATTTTGTCCGCTGCCAACGCGGCGGCAGCTTTGTTATCGGTGGCGGCCGTCGTCACCGGGATGTCGCTGTCCACACCGGAGTCAAAGCCGATGACGGGGATTTTGCTTGCTTTTGCCTTCTCCAGCAGCGGCGTTGCGGCTTTGCTGTCCAGCGCAGCGAAAGCGATGGCTTGTGGCTTTTTGCCCAATGCAGCCTGCAGCATTTCAATTTGTTTATCCACTTGCGTCTCCGTTTCCGGACCTTCAAAAGTAATTTCTACATTAAATTCCTTGGCGGCTTTCTCAGCCCCTTGTTTGACAGCTTGCCAGAATTGGTGCTGGAAGCCTTTTGAGATAACCGGAATATAAATTTTATCCGATTTTGCCGCCGCAGGCGCTGCTGTTGTTGATGCGACTGGCGCAGCCGTTGTGGCAGCTGTTTTCGTATCTGTCGTTTTGGCACCGCATGCCCCAAGTACTATCGTTGTTAATAATAATAGCGATGATGCTACCGCAAATTTCTTCGTCCGTTTATGCAATCTTAATCTCCCCTTACTTATAATTTGTTGTATGTGACTCCGATTTGGAGTGAAATACCTCTATTTTTTGCGACGTCTCATCATATCAGCGTAGACCGCTAACACAACAACAACCCCTACGATGACCGTCTGCCATTCTTGCTTAACAGATAAGATTCGCAGTCCGTTCGTGAGTACGCTCATAATGAGAGCACCGATGACGGTTCCAAGAATGGAACCTTTGCCGCCGCTTAAGGAAGTCCCTCCAATGACAACGGCTGCGATTGCTTCCAGTTCATAACCAGAACCAAGCGCGGGTTGAGCGGAATTGAGACGGGAAGCCATCATAATACCGGCGATACCACTGAACACACCAGTCAGCGAGTAGATGACGATTTTCCAATAGTCTACATTAACGCCGGAAAGCCTAGTGGATTCTTCATTGCTTCCTAGGGCAAAGTTATAACGTCCAATGATCGTCCTCGATAAAATAATGCTGGCGACAATGGCAGCGCCGAAGAAGACGAGAATGGCATTCGGAATTTCGAAGCCAGGAATGATTGAATTAAGAATGGACCCCATCGAAATCTGTGAGAATGCCGGCGTATCATTAAAATAGATCGGCTTCGTCCCTGAGATGACGAGAGAAAGTCCTTTGGTCACCATCATCATAGCTAGCGTTGCGATGAATGGCGGAATTTTCATCTTCGCAACGAGAAGCCCGCTGATGAGACCGCAAACGGCTCCAGTGGCAATGCCCCCGATAATGCCAAGCGGCATCGGTAAATGCCACGTTGTGATGATGACTCCGGCCATCACCGACGAGAAGGTCATAACGGTTCCGACGGCCAGATCAATCCCGGAGGTGATGATAACGAACGTTGAACCTAAAGCAAGCACGCCGATAACGGCTGTTGATAGCATAATGGCTACAATGTTATTGAATTGAAAAAAATTACTGGAAGATACCGAGAAGATAATAACCAGCATAATCAAGCTGGCGAATGCCAGCAGCTTCTGTGCAGCACCGGTTTGACCCGATATCGTGGGTACTATTTTTTTACGTACAAGCCATGTTGACATCATGATTCCTCCTAAGACATCCGCTAACTGATTCGCATCGTAGCGTATTTCATAATCGCTTCCTGGGTGGCGTCCTGTTGACGAAGCTCACCGGTAATTCGCCCTTCGCACATGATCATGATGCGATGGCTCATTCGCAATATTTCGGGCAGCTCCGACGAAATCATAATGATCGATTTCCCCTGTGCGGCAAGCTCATCCAGCAGTTTATAAATCTCCGTTTTCGCGCCAACATCGATACCTCGCGTCGGCTCATCGAAGATGAGAATGTCGCAGTCCCGCAGCAGCCATTTACCGATAACGACCTTCTGCTGATTGCCGCCAGAAAGAAATTTAACTTGCTGATGAATGCTCGGCGTCTTGATTTGAAGCGCTTCCACAAAGTGTGAGGCTGACTGATCAATTTTGGCATCATGCATCCACCCGAGCAGACGTCTAGCTTTGCGATAAGAGGCAACGGCGATATTCGTCTTCACGTCCATATCCACCATGAGCCCATAACGTTTACGATCCTCTGATAAATAACCGATTCCATGTTTCACCGCATCATGCGGGGCTTTGATCTGCACCTTGTGCCCGTGGATGCGTATGTCGCCCGAGTCAATCTCATCTGCGCCAAAAATGGCCCTCGCCACTTCAGTACGACCAGCTCCCATAAGACCCGCAAAGCCAAGAATCTCGCCTTTTGCCAAATGGAAGGAGACGTCTTTCACCGCAGAACCCCGGTTCAGATTCGTTACCTCGAGCACTCTTATCTCTGAAGCATCAACGGTAGTCTGCTGCGTGCTGACATAGAGTTCACGACCAACCATCATCGCTATGATCTGATCGATGGACGTATCTTTCGTCTGTACGGTATCGATATAGCGGCCGTCACGCATGACCGTGATGCGATCGGTAATTCGCTTTAACTCTTCCATCCGGTGAGAAATATAGACGATGCCTACCCCACGCCCGCGCAGCTGTTCGATGATTCGAAACAGCTCCTCAATTTCAGCATTGGTAAGTGCCGCCGTCGGCTCATCCATGATGAGCACTTCGGATTGAAATGACAAAGCCTTGGCGATTTCCACCATTTGCTGCTTGGCGACTGTTAGCTCCGACACCTTCGTGCGAGGATCGAGCTGGAGATTCATTTCGCTTAGCAATTGCTGTGCCTGATCGTTCAGCTTCCGATCATCGATGAACAGCTTAATTCCCTTCCTCGGCTCGCGCCCAATAAATATATTTTGGGCAATCGTCAAATCCGGCATTAAGTTCAGCTCTTGATGAATCATCGAGATGCCAAGCTGCTGAGCCGCTCTCGTATTGGGGATATTCACTTCCTTGCCTTTCAGGATGATTCTGCCTTCATCTTTCTGATAGACACCCGTGGCAATTTTCAT
Source organism: Paenibacillus sp. J31P190 (assembly GCF_059692075.1). NCBI lineage: Bacteria > Bacillati > Bacillota > Bacilli > Caryophanales > Paenibacillaceae > Paenibacillus > Paenibacillus sp. J31P190. Next base: position 97,333 of record NZ_JCAUAS010000020.1, read on the forward strand.
TAACGTGGACTTTCCGGCGCCGTTCTCGCCAACAAGCGCATGCACTTCACCGGCTGCCAACTCTAGACGACATTGATGGAGGGCATGCACACCAGGAAAATGCTTCTCAATTCCTTCCATCCGGACCAGAGCTTCATTCATGACCTCACCTCGTGTTCGTTTTAACATTTCGTGCTTATGTGCTTATTCTATCTGCAATTTGCTGGAAAAAGAGTGGATAAATCTCTTCAAAAAAGTTGAAAATCTTATGATTTTACTGATGCCGCAGCACTAAAAGTAAAAGGATGTCCAACATAACAATAAGGTTGTCCGGATTAAATTGTCTTTGGGCACACCATCAATAAATCGGGGAATGACAGAACAACTACCTTATAATTCCTCTTCACCAACAAACTTGAACCCTGTAACCTGTAGCCAGTTTCCAGAGAAAAGAAATCAGAAACCAGAAACCAAAATGCGGAAACCAAAACTAAAATCAAAAACTAAAAACTAAACCAAACCAGAAAATCAAAACAGTCCCCGGATGAAAATTCATTCATCCAAAATCTCAATCAATAAAATCCATTAAAAGGTTGAGAAAGGAGTAAGCTCCACTCCTATAAGCCACTTTCAAACAAAAAAAGCCCCTCACAAGGAGGGGCTTCTAGATAAAACCCAGATTACTCGGCTTCTTTAACGTTTAATTTCTCTTTCAGCAGATTCAACTGCTCATCAACTTTAGCTTGCTTTGCAACATCAACAGGTGTGTAGCTGCCTACTGAGCCTGCTGGTACGTATGGCTTGCGAGCGATTTCCGCTTCAACTTCCAGTTGGATAATTTTCTCTTCCATACGTTGGAAGCCGCGGGATGCGTTGCCGCTCTCGATGACGCCATTGTAGGACACTTGTGCCATTTGTTTTTTTGCTTTAGCCAGTTGAGCGCGGGACACAAGCTCGTTGCGTTTGTTACGCAGTTTGTAGAACTCGTCTTTCATTTCGTGCAGCTGCTGTGTTAGCTCATCAGCATGTGCTTTGGAAGCGGCATATAGATCTGTGTACTCAACAATTTTATCTTCGTGGTACAATTTTTCTTCAACAGCTTGGCGAGCGATAGCCTCTTGGCCATTTTTGATCGCTGCGGAAGCTTTAGCTTCACGGTCAGCCACGAGACGAACAGACTCTTCCAGACGTTGCTTCAGCTTGCGCTCGTTGGCGATTTGTCTAGCAACAGTAACTTCAGCTTGTGCGATTTCTTGCTCCATATCCCGTAAATATTGATTCAACATAACGATCGGATCCTCAATTTTATCCAATACCTCGTGAATTGATGCTTTTGTCATATCTTTCATTCTTGTAAATACTCCCATGGTTTACACGTCTCCTTTTTTAATATCAATTGGTTGTTGTTCAAAGCGAGCGACTTTGGCTCTCAGTTCTTCTACTTCTCTTTGCAGAGCTTTCTTTTCAATGTCTTTCATCATCTCGTCAATGTTGTTTACTTTCCCAGCGTCGTACGGAGCATTGTAGCCCGTTTGTTGTGGCGCATGGCTAGGGTGGTGCGGCTTGTGAGCGTTCCATGCCCCGCCATTATAGCCTTGACGGCCATATGAGCCGGCATAAGGATCAAATGGCGGCTGATCATACCCAGGTTCCTTTGGAATAACAAGTGCAGCTACAAAGTAGATGAAAATGACTGTTCCTCCAGTGAAGATAGTGGTGATCACCACTAACAAACGTAATAGCGTTGCATCTACATTCATGGCCTCGGCGAGTCCGCCGCATAGGCCAGTAACTTTCTTATCTCTTCGTGAGCGGTATAGTTTGCTCATGATTACTTGGCTCCCTCCTGCTGCAGTCTGTTTCTAAGAGCTTCCATTTCAGCATCTACTGCCGGGTTTCCCCCGCTATAGTAGCTTTCGCGCCCCATTCGTCTTACATCGCGGAGCGTTCTGGCATGCAGCTCCATATCGGATACGCACTCTTCCAAGCGACCGAACATCCGCGGTGTCGCATCCTGCGCCACACTGCTGCGAGCATGCAATCTTTGCTGTAACCTTGCGGACTCCATTCGCGCTAAGTAGTAGCTGCGTTTGTCTGCCACTTCTTTGTAATCGGCCTTGAGCTGCTGCAGCTCTTCATCCAAATCAAGGATTGACTGCTTTGCTTGGTCGTACAATTCATGATATTGCTCGCTTTTCTCTTCAGCTTGCAGCTTCTCTTGAAGCACGATCCTTGCCATATGTTCTTCGCCGGCCTTCAGAGCCAGCAGCGCTTGATGCTCGCGCTTCTCTTTGGTTTCCAGCGCCGTCAGATATTGCTGCCGGAGAGAAGCTGCATGGCTTACGCATTGTTGATACAGTCTCTCGGACTGTTGAAGCTGCTCACGCTGCGCTGCTAAGTACTGGTCAATCAAGCGGACCGGGTCTTCCGATCGCTCCAAATGTTCATTCAGTGTTGCTACGGTAATGTCTCTCATTCGCCTAAATAGGCTCATCTCTCATACCACCTTTTTCACTCTCTGTATTCGTTTCAATTACACCGTTCTTCTTGTCAACATCGAAACTCCGTAACCTATCAACCCAATCGCCAGTAAAATGATGATCCAACCAGCTAACTTACCAATCAGGATGATTGCGCCAAGCCCTGCAATAATCCAACCGATTTTGCTACCGTTCTGTATACCTACATAACCAAGGCCAACCATTCCTATTGGAATCAAGTATCCCATCACCGAGCCAATAAATGGTCCCATGTGAACGCCTAGCTTATTTAACAGAATCAGTGCACCGAATGCGATTAGCAGAGCGGCTAAGCCTGTATTTCTTTTCATCGTTTCGTCACCGCCTTTCGTTGTTTGCTGTGTTGTTTGCTGTGCTCTTGTTCATGTCTTTATTTTAGGTAAAAACGAAGCTTTCCAAAACGGACTAACGACGGTATTTGTTCCTAGACCTTAGTCGGGGCGCATCTAAGACCTGTGTCAGGCAAAAACAGTGTTTATACGACAGACGTTTTGGTTAAATACTTAACAAACTCGGTAACCCGCGCTTTTATCCCGGGAAAAGGAAGGTTTAAATTATGAAACAACGATTACAAACGTTAACTATACGCATCCTGTTATCCACTCTATTCCTTCTATTACTCCCTACTTATGCTTGGGAAGCAACGGCGATAGCGCCTGTTTCGAAATCATTTAAGGCGGATATTCTTAGTAAAGAGCCATTGCCTATGGTAAAACTTTTTCGTACTGTTCCCAAAAAAACGTCCACAGCAAGTAACGCGCCACTCTTTTCTTTTTCCGTGCTGAGCGATATACATGTGGGTGCAAAAGACAAAGATTCTCAAAAGCGCTTCCGTGCTGCTTTAGCCGATCACCGTCTTATTCGACCTGACAGCAAACTTATAGTAATGAATGGCGACCTCAGCAATGGCAACGAAGCAGATAATCGGAGTCTGGTCAGCGTTATGAGCGAACACCCTTTACCTCCCGTTCATGCAACGATGGGAAATCATGAGTATTATGGAATGTGGCAGACGAAGAGTGGCGGTCAAGATACCAGCAGGCTAAATCCGAATTGGACAAGCCAAAAGGCCATCGACCTATTCCATCAGATGTTTAACTATGAAAAGCCCTACCATGAACTCGTCATGGAGGACTATCACTTTCTATTTCTTGGGGGTGAATTTTATCGCGATGTGGATCCTAACGTGAAAGAGGACGCTTATCTATCCACTGAACAGCTTACTTGGTTTCAAGATAAATTGAAGGCAGCTGCGGCTGCAGCGCCGGACAAGCCTATTTTCGTGTTCCTGCATCAACCACTCGTTCATACCGTGGACGGTTCGGATCAAGAGCTCGGAGTTGTACAGCAGGAAGAGCTTAGGGCGATTGTGAATGCATATCCGAATGTTGTATTCTTCAGTGGGCATACCCACTGGAATTTGGAGACTACTAAACAGATTAAACAGCTGGAGTTCCTTGCGGTATCTAGCGCCTCTGTCCATGAAATATGGAATTCGAAAAATGAGCCTGAAGGCAGCGCGGCTAGCCAGAGCATCGTTGTGGACGTTTATACGGACCGTATTGTGATTCAGGGGCGTGAGCATTCGGAGAAAAGGTGGATTGAGCCGGCATTTGTGAAGCGTTATGAGGGGAATTGATTGAAAAAACTACCGAGCGAGGACGCAAGGTAGTTTTTATCCACTTTTATACATATCGTTTAACTAAAGAAAACTCGACACTATTCATAGCGATTTTTGTAATCTAACAAAATCCTTGCTGCGTTTGCTGCGGGTCGCATGTATCGTACGGAAAGATAGTAATTGAAACAACTCATTTATGAAGCAAAAAAAGTTTTGTCCGGAAAACCGTCTCCCTCTGCATAACATCTTGCTATAGCTGAAGCGGCCTTCATAAACATATGATCCTTGGTAGTACCTGGGACCCTCTCTAGCTGCCGAAATTCTTCATTAACTAGATCAAACTCAATTTCACCCAAACTTTCTTCTGTTGGACCAAATTTGTATATGACTTTTTCTGCATCGTCGAATACTTTAATCAGCATCAGATATGTTGCCATTTTCCGACCCTCCTTTCTTTTTTGGCAATAAAAAAACAAGCCCCTAAAGAGTAACCCGGCTATCATCCCATGACATGTGACTCATGGCTTAGACCCGTGGCTTTGCGTCTCCACCTTTCGATGGATTTGCCTTTGTTCATTATTGCTTGATATTAGGTGTGTTTCAGTGATTATTTCTAGTTGTAAAGAACTAACTATTTCCATGGTATTCCATAAAATAATGAAATTCAACATTTTTCTACAAAAATGAGGTACCCACTACGCAAAGTGTGTGATTTCACACAAAAAAGGCCTAATTGACTAATTTACTAGTTGCTAATTCATCCAGAAGCGAACGATAAAGCTCCTCTTTAGGCAAGATATCTACAGCAGCTTGGATCTTCTCTCTTGCCAATATATAATAAGTCCGATCCCCCGTCTTATTCCCTAGTAGCACGTAGCTTTTAGCGGATTCATATTTCACTGAATGTGACCATGGGAGAGCACGTTCAGCTCTTTCTAAATAAGCTCGGCCTTCACTTAGCTGCCCAGATAATACTAGATTCGTCCCCACCCTTTTACAGGTGTAGCCCCATTCAAACCACCCCAATACCGCAACCAACACAATCAAAGTACCAGATAAGATAACTTTTGAAAATGGAGTCTCCATCTTCATACGCCATGTAAATCTATTATTTATCGGAGTCTCTACAAAGCTTACTAGAAACAGTAGTAGCATAAACACCCATGGGAAGCTAAGATCAAAATCAAAGCCCGCATGCAGCAGGATAACCGTCACCATCACCATAGCTGCCTTCACCCAATAAAAATCTATCTCTCCGAGACTTTTTGCTTTGAAAAATCCCCATACTTTTAGGTAGAACCATCCTATCCACGCTAAAAAAGCCAGCAATCCAAGCAGCCCTATATCCATCGTAATTTGCAGAAAATGATTATGGACATATTTAACAAAGTACTCCTTGGATCGGTATAATTGTTGCAGAACAACCCATCCTCCACCGCCACTCCCTGTCCATCCATAATCCCTAATGATTTGTAGACTATCCTTCCAATATACAAGCCTTATTTGAAATTCAGATGTTTGGGGTTGAATGGACTGCACTCTGCTCCAGAAAAATAATGGATCCTGTTTGATAGTTGCGGCGATCACATAGCTCAAGAAATGAGCAAATGCGGTCCCCATCCATGCGGCTCTCTTTCTAAATTCCGGAAATAGGATCAGACTGATACATATAGATAATAACCATAGAATCCAAACAGAACGAGAAAATGTCAAGAGCAAGCCTGTTCCGCTGATAACTGCAAGCAATAAATACCGTTTCTTCTGCTTGCTTACGTAAAAGAAGAGTCCAGATAGAAGACCAATCAATAAAACAACAGCTAACGTATTCGCATACTCTATAGTAGATTCAAGACGTCCTTTTCGCTCTAAGTGCAGTAGAAGCCCCCACACGACGAGCCCAGCTGCAGCCCATGTCCATGACTTTAAATACCTGATTTTTTGTATTAGAGGTACTCTAATTACTATCAAAGCCCAAGGAACAAGTAAGCTAAACTTTGATGCTTCCAAGATGGCTTGCTCCCAATCAACGGCATAGAGAATAGACACCCCATACATGATTGCCATAAACACAATAAGAAAGTGAAATAATGAAAATTGAATTTCCTTGTCCCAAAATGCGAACACAGCAAACCCTGCTAGAAGAACAATAAATACAATAAGATAGCTCTGTTCGTAATAAAATCCCTGAAATAATGAGCCACTCCAGCATAGGAGCAATAAAAGCCCTGTCATCGTTTTCACTTTCATGTAACACCTCTGCTTATCTAACTTATCCCTCTACTATACAAGAAAACTGCCGATTAATCGGCAGTCACTTGGTCAATTTATTTAATTGATAAACCCAACTACCTGTAATAGTCTCTTCAACATCACAACCGCTTGTGCACGAGTGGCCTCGCTTTGTGGCGCAAAGTCAGATTCTGTCATGCCAGTAATTACTCCAACTTTCGTTACCTGAGCGGTAGAGTTTCGAGCCCAAGTACTTATTGCATCTTTATCCTGGAAGGAGGCTATTGGGCTCTCACTAACAGCATCAACAGATTTACCTGTAAATTTTAATGCCTTTGCGATCATAACAGCCATTTGTTCCCTTGTGAGCTTGGCATTAGGACGGAATGTACCATCCTCATACCCCTCGATTAGTCCCGCTTTAACGGCAGCACCGACGGTACCTTGGTACCAGCTTGCGGAATCAACATCCTTAAATTGCATACTGGACTTAACTTCATTTAATCCTAAAGCACGAGTAAGTAATGTCGCGAACTCGGCACGGCTTATCACTTGTTCCGGCGAGAATGTATTAGCTGCTGTTCCTTCAACCAATTGCTTTGTAGCAAGAAACTCTACATCTTCTTTTGCCCAATGCCCACTTAAATCTTTGAAGGTTTGTAGCCCTTGAACAACGGTGTAGATACTATTTGAATTTCGCTTTATCGTAACTTCCGTCTTACCGTTGATCGTTGTAAATATAGCCGGTACAAACATTAATTTACCGGTTGTTTCATCAAAGGTAACTGCGGAAGAACGATTTTCATTTAAAACTTGAGGAACTGTTATGGTTCTAGTCACATATATGCTGCCAAAGTTATTCATCTCATGTTTCTTGCCATTCGCCTCAGCAGTAATACTGAAGTCGACTAGGTCTGTTAACAATTTGACGTTCAGGCTTTTAGCTTTGTTTTCTATTTGTTCAGCTTTGCTCCCTGTAACTATCTCGATTTGAATGGTTAGAACAACATCTTTCAATGAAGCCCCCAATTGAGTAGCTAGCAAAGTTAAATCTATTAATTTTATAGGCAAATTATAGCTTGCCGATTCATTTTTAATGGAAATAACTGCGGAAGAGTCTTTAAATGAATCTGCTAGTGTGCCTACTGGCAATTGAACCTGAGATATCGGATCCGATCCTTCGATTTCTAGGCTTACTGTTTGTGCACCCTTGTCCTTGTCTTTGAGAAGACCCAAGGCTTTTCCTAATTTGTCGGCATCAAGAACGACTTTCGTTACCTGTTTGCCTTCTGAATTGGTATCTTTAGTTACGGTCGCTGCTCCTTTATCAAGCTTTACGCCATCTTTACCATCTGTTATCCCCGTACCCGGTGCAGGAGTTATAGGTCCTGTATTTCCCCCGACTGGAGATGTATCGTTTCCACCTTCACTGTTATCTCCAGGATCAGGACCAGAATCCCCGTTGTCTGGAATCGTTATTGGATCAGAACAGTTATCCATTGTGCCGTATGGCGATCCAGTACCATGATAACTCGGGGTACCCCCTGGAGTTCCGTTTCCAAGATTGATCGGGTAAAAATTCATAACACTACTACCAAGAAATAGATCGCCATTTCTTAGATATAACTTAGCCAGATAGTTCCCACTAGCCGGTAGCAGAAATTCATTGCCTCCACTTGTGTTCGAAAGATTAAGCTCATAGTTGTGGTTCTTAATCAGATTACTTGTAGTTTCAAAATAAAAGTAATAGTTACCTACGTATTTCAAACTACCTATACTCACAGATTCGTTGGTCGTAGTATCTTTTAATGCAAGATCAGAGATTGTGAATTGTGACTTATCGATTTGCGTGACAATGTTACTATTCCAAACACTATTATCATAAGGCATATATAATTCGACTCTGTTATCCCCATCTAATAGAGGAGTAAAAGATACTAATTTAGCTCCGCTCGGCATGTAGGATCCAGCAGGAATTTCTGAGAAGTATTGGTGCCCCGGCGATCTGTAAGCTCCGCTTGTAAAACGGTCTGGGCTATAATAGGAAACCGTTGAATCGCTCCAAACACTTTTACTAAGCTCTGTAGTTTGGTTACATACATTCATAACGATTTGGCTAGGCGCTTTATTAGGATTTAAGTTCAAATCATACTTAACCACTTTCAACAAAACATTGTTATCGTCATAGGTGGTATCTACAACAGTTCCGTATGTACTATAGGTTACATTAGTAACTCCTTGAGGGCTAGTAACTTGAATCGAGACCTTATTAGGATCATGAATATACACCTGACCGCTTAATTTCCCTGTAGTCGGGTTGTAAGTAAACCAGATGGTTTGTGCAGCATAGGATATAAGCGGCATAAACAGGGTAGCAACCATAACAACAGCAATTGACAAGCTTAACTTTCGTAATGACATGAATCTTAACAAAACAGCATCTACTCCTTTTTCTGTAAGTAATTTATCTATCAAAAAATAACCAAGCTCCAATGAGCGACCCGGCTATCATCCCATGAGGTATAACTCATGGCTTAGACCCGTGGCTTTGCGTCTCCATTTTTCAATGGGTTTGCCTTTGTTCGTTTATTGCTTGGTTATTAGATAATTTGGAGCTTAAAATTTCTTCTTCAAACGCACTCTTCCTAAATGATGTAAATCAAGCACTTCCTTCCTTTCTTTTTAGACAATAAAAAACCAAGCCCCTAAAGGTAACCCGGCTATCGTCCCATGAGGCATGACTCATGGCTTAGACCCGTGGCTTTGCGTCTCTATCTTTCGATAAATTTGCCTTTGTTCATTAATGCTTGGTTATTGGGTATATTCGCTCATTATTACTAGTCGTATAGAACCAACTATTTTCCATACTATTCCATAAAACATCAAATTTCAACACATTTCTACAAAAAAGAGGAAATCCATTTGCAAAGTGTGTAATTTCACACAAAATAGGGGGGGGCAATTTGACTAGCCGCCGCTCATAATCTCTGAGCGGTTATTTGTGTTGTTAGCGATACTGCGGCAGACAAAAAGAAAACCTTGCGAGGGTTAGTCGCAAGGCGATTCGGACGAATCATTTAGAAAACGTATTTTTGATTGGTGGGGTAGAGTCCCAGCTTATCAATTTAATATGGTACTTATTAAGTAATTCATCTGCACGGATTAATCTATTACTAGTAAATCTACCATTCCGTTCAATAATTAAAGCATCGGGAAAACCATGCCGATACTCCTCGCTATTTTCCAAATCACCCATATAATAGTTTGGGCTACCTGGAGAATAGTATATTTCTTGTGTTTGATTGACCTCTAGCAATGTTATTCTCTCATTCCCGCTAGCCAATCGTTTCTTCCACTTGCGATATTTCCCACGCCCTTCATCTGCACCAAAACCATCAAATTCACATATTAACGTATCTTGAATAACCTTTCGCTCTCCGTTAATTTCATATTCCAAACGATATGGAAACTCTCCGTATGTGATTTCAGGGCGTTGAGGGTTTGGTTCTGAATGAATTCCTATGAATATGAGAATCCAAGGAAAAGCAAAATACGCCACAGATACAAATGCCACAAATAATGGAATGCCTAGCAATAAAAATATTTTTACTTTCATTTACGAGCATCCTCCAACAAAGCACTTATTACTGAATCCATCGAGTGATTAGCTATTGCCACTATAAGCCGTTGTCCCAGTTGGTACTTCACCAAAAAGTCCGTTTAAAACTTCACCCGTAACAACATAATTCGTTACACTGGCGGTATAGTCCAGGTCACTTAAACCATATTCACTTAAATCTGGTTTTGCTGGATTAAATGTAATAGCATTTTTATTGTTGGCAACTGCATTTGCAACCGCCTCAGCTCCCCCTTTTGAATGCCCTACCATCGTTATTTCAGCATTCATATTGTTAGCCACAAAATACTCGGAATTTGAAATCGAGTCTTTCATGTCATTTGAATAACCAAATGGTTGTTGAAGATTATTGCCCCAATCCCCCCTTGTGCTAGTGCCTTTGTTAACTAGTGAGTATTCCGTCGTTCCATCTGCTTTGACACTTGAATATACACCTATTTTTAATCCCTCGTCATTTGTCAGAATGTCAATTATTGTCAGTCTATCAGCAACTGTTGTTTTATTTAGAACGTCGTCTTCTGTAGCACCATAAATGTTTTGTGCCATTACAGCGGCTTCCATCACAGTAGGAATATGTCCACTCGGATCAATATACCTCAGAGGATTGTTCCACACATAAGCATACCCATTCTGACTCTGCGGATTACCTAACGTCCCCTTATACGTATCCTAGCTAACTAACCGTGTTAATTCGTAAAAATGGACGGTGACTGTATTCCAATCGCCGCCCATCTGTTCCAATTATATCATCCTGCCTGTTTCAATACGACTGGCATGCTATACTCCGTCTTTTTCTTCATAAGTGCATACACCAAATCAACTAACTTTCTCATTATACAAATGATTGCCTGTGTCTTGGTCTTTCCTGCCGTCAACCGCTGTTGGTAATACTCATAGTAGTAGGGATTGTTAGGCTTACCGCTTCCTCTGGCTACATTAATCTGTCTGCAAGCCAGACGGTAAAACAGTTCGTGTAGCCTTCTGTTACCTTGCTTACACTTATAATGCTTATGTCTGTCGCCTGAACCAACTAGAATTGGTGCAATTCCTGTAAATCGGGCTAGCTTCTCAGGGCTTGTAAACCTGTCGATATTTCCAATCTCGGCTATGAATCCTGCAGCTGTGACCAACTCAATGCCATACATGGACTCTAGTTTGTACATAGTATCCTTCATCAGCACCGCCAACCGCTGTTCTATGGCTTCCAGTTCCTGCTTACAGTTACGTATACGCCGTATATGACTCTGGATGATAAAGTCTCTCTCCTGTTGGTACTCACACTTCGTAGAACCGTCTTTTTGGATTAGGTGCAGGATTTTCTCAGCAGATTTTGTTGAGCAGGCATAATTGCTTGGTACTAATAAGAACGCACGTAATGTTTCGACTGTGACCCCCCGAAACTCGCAGATCGCCAACGGAGTGTCTGCTGTTTCTTTTTCAAGTGATTCTTTTCTTGATTCTTTTTTACATGAGTATTACTTATGATTCTTATTAGTGAGACTGTCGGACGGCTAACAACAGACTCTAGGTCTTTCAGCCAGACTACCTGTCTTCCATAACCGAATCTATGTCAATATCGCGGACTCACAGTCTAAAGCACCTGTTTTGCACCCTATTACAGACCGTATGACGGTTATTGGGACTGGGTGTCCGCTGAAATGGCAGACAGAACATTATTGTCCGTTCACATCGAACGGAAACTGCTTCGCTAACTCCGTCCTCAAGAACTGAGCATAGCTGTCCAGAGTTTCCTTTTCAGCGAATTTGTCTATCGGCAGTCGTCTTTCATGAAGTCTTTGAAGTCTTACGATAAATCCCTTGAACTCGTCTCTCTTGACCATTGCTTGTATCCAAGGTGTCAATTTCCTTTCATTGACTTGCTTCCGAACGCTAGCGATAAACTCATGCGTCTTTTCACTCATCAGGAAATACGGGTGGCAATGGAAGTAGTTTGGCAGATAATACGTATTATTCTTCCTGTCCTGACTGACCAGTATCAGTTTCTTGTCCGCTAGTTCCTTTACAGCGCGCTCCACTGATTTTGAACTGCATGCGATATTTCTTGCTATCATTTCGATAGTCGGGTAGCACATGCTCTTATCGCTCATATACGCAATAAGGTCAATGAGTACCAACTTCTCATAGGAACTCAAGCTAATACACCGGATAAGTTTTATTGGAACTTTGACATAACCCTTGTGGTGGGACGTGAATTGACTTTCTTGACTTACCTCATCCATGTAGGCATTAGCGGCTTTGTTATTCTTAATCAACCAGTTATCTCTCATTTGCTTACCATCCCTCTTGTGGTTTGTTACCGCCACTCGGCGGTTTTGAAGTTGGGAAGGTGGCTAGCCTAAACGTACCTTACCTGTTATATATGAACTGGCACGTTACCAGATTGTCTTTACATGGTAATCATCGTTGCTTATTGCCAGATTGTTGCGAGTGATTATTAAATTCTCCTTACTATTCGTAGTCGGCTAATGTCGTACTGAAGTTGCGGGATGTTTTTCTTGGAAAAACCGCAAGAAAGCGAAGGTAAGGAATTTGGCATGAAATATGATGATAACAGGGGATTCTGATTCGGTAGGGAAAGAGGACGACGATGCAAATTGGGTATACAATTAAAGCCATAAGCTGTGCGTACACAGAAATTGACGGAATTTTGATACGGGGCTTTCGAAGGTTAAGTTCGTTGGAATGTGAATAGTAATTCACTAGGCAATGGGTGGGGTCTATTGAACCTGCCGCCGCTCATACTCTTTGAACGGTTATTTGTGTTGTTAGTGATACAGCGGCAGATAAAAAGAAAACCACCCTACGATGGTTAGTCGCAAGGTGGCTCGGAAGAATCATTTGGAAAAAGTATTTTTGACTGGTTGACTAGGATTCCAACTTATCAATTTTATATGGTTTTTACTAAGCAATTCATCTGCACGGATGATCCCCCCACTAGTAAACCTTCCGTCTTTCTCAATATACAAGGCATTTGGAAAACTACTGTCATTTCTATCGGTATCTAGATCGCCCATATAGTATTCCGCACTTCCGGGGAATAAGTATATTTCATTGGAGTCATTAACTCTAACTAACGTTACATTTTTTTGCCCACTAGCTAATCGTTGCTTCCATTTGCGATACTTGCCTCTCCCTTCATCTGCACCAAACCCATCGAACTCACATATTAGTGTATCTTCAATAACTTTTCGATCTCCATTAATTTCATACTCCAAACGAAATGGAAACTCTCCGTATGTGATTTCAGGGTGTGGAGGATTTGGTTTGCTATGAATGCCTATAAATAGGAGAAGCCAAGGCAAATTTAAAAATATGATTAAACCTAGTAACAGTAATGGAATACCTACTAACAATGTTTTTGAATTAATACTTATACCCCGCTTCCTGCAAAGCCATTATTACTGCACCCATACCATGATTATCAATTAGTTCATTAATATAATCCGATATACTATTATTATACCAAGCATGATATGTGTAATCATAGACTTTTGGCAAATATACCACGTTTCCAATTGAGGGCTCACCAAACACTGTATTTAATACTTCACCTGTAACTACATAATGGGTCATGGTTGCAGAGTAACTATCTTTGTCTAAAGCAAACATCCCAAGGTTTGGTTTAGCAGGATTAAATGTAATGGCATTCTTATTGTTCGCAACTGCATTTGCAATTGCTTCAGCCCCTCCTTTTGAGTGTCCTACCATCGTGATTTCACTATCTGAATGGCTAGCCACAAAATACTCAGATTTTTCAATTGAATCATCCATATCATCTGACATACCCAAGGGTTGACCAACATTATCTGCCCAATTTTCTGGTAGACTAGTACCTTTGTTAACCAGTGAGTACTCTTTTGTTCCGCCTAACTTGATTTTTGAGTATACGCCCATTTTTAATCCAAAGTCATTTGTTATGATGTCCTCCAGTCCCCATCCATTTCCATTCGATATTAATGTTCCTTTATCTTTATCGCCTGCACTATAAATATTTTCTGCCATTATAGCGGCTTCCATCACAGTAGGCTTGTATCCACTTGGGTCAACATACCTCAATGGATTATTATGCACATAAGCATACCCATTCTGACTCTGCGGATTACCTAACGTCCCCTTATACGTATCCTAGTTAATAAAGCGTTCCATACTAATAAAGAAGATGGAAACCTTTTCCAAGCCCCCGCCCCAAGTATATCATCCTGCTTGTTTGTATTGTACTGTCGGCTTAACGTACTCTGACTTGTTCTTCATAAAAGCATATACCACATCAACTAACTTCCTCATTATGCAAATAATTGCTTGGGTTTTAGTTTTCCCTGCCTCCATCTTCTGTTGGAAATAGTCATAGTAAAAGGGATTGTTGGGTTCTTTGCTCCCTCGCTTAGTTCCAATCTGTCTACAAGCAAGCCTGTAAAACAGTTCGTGTAACGTACGGTTTCCTTGCTTACACTTATAGAACTTCCCCTTGTCCCCCGACCCTCGAAAGACAGGAGCGATACCTGCAAATCGTGCTAGCTTCTCAGGACTAGAGAACCTACTAATACAGCCTATCTCAGCTACATAACCTGCCGCTGTGACCAATTCAATGCCATACATAGATTCTAACTTGTAGCCAGTATCCTTCATCAGTACTGCTAGCCGCTCTTCAATAGCCTGTATTTCTTCCTTACAGTTTCGGATACGTCTGATATGACTTTGAATAATAAAGTCTCTATCGGCTTGGTAATGCCTTTTGGTATTTCCGTCTGCTTGAACTATGCTTAGTATTTTCTCAGCAGACTTTATTGAACAAGCGTAATTGCTTGGTTTGAGAAGAAATTCCGGTCAATCGAAACTCGTACTCCTTCCATGTTCAGCCCCCAACCGAAATTTTTTAACGAATTTCGGACTATATTAGAGGGCAAGGTGGCTAGCCTAAAACGTATCCTTACCTGTATATGTTGACTGGTCGTCACCAGATTTCTTTCTTACACACTAATTATCGCTACAATGGTCAGTTAAGTTGCGGACAAAGTAACCTTCTTGATTACCGTACACACTATAATTGTCGTGCTATCCATCCTAGAAGGTGCGATTCAATGCCTTCTCACCCTCAATATCGTTGCAAGGTATTCTACAGTTGCGAATAATTTTGAAAAAAACGCGAGAAAACGAAGATAACAAAAAACAGGTCAATCATGGTGGTATCTGACCATAATTGACCTGTTCAATGTAACGCAAAAGCGGTATTTAGGGTATAATATTCAAGCTTTTTTGTGCGTACAAACGAAATGAAAAAATCTTAATAGCGGTATTACAAGGGTTATGTTAGTTATTTTTACAATGGTAGCTTCATTCGGCACTGGGTGGGGTCTATCGAGAAGCCGCCGCCAATACCCACTGTATGGTTAATTGACGTTCCTACCAATGAAGCGGTGGATAAATAAAGAATACCACCCTACGATGGTTAGTCGCAAGGTGGTTGAAGACAATTGTACTTAATTAAGTTATTCAGACTTATTATTTTTAGTCTTTTTCATTAATTCTAAGAACTCATTACTCATTTTTATTGATACAGCTTTAGGACTTTCTAATTGCTCTTCGAGTCGTACTTTAAAACTCAAGATAAAATCAGTAAATGATTGAGCAATAAGATAAACATTATCCCACAACTCTTGAATGGAGGGGTTCATACGCTCTTGTTCATGATCCCAATAGTAAATTCTCCCCCAAGTTTCTTCACCTACTCCAATACAGAGTTGATCTCCACCTGGACTCTCAGCTATTGGGATTAAAGACGTTGGTATACGTCCATTATAGCGGTCAATAATTCTGAACAAATTACTTTCTCCTTCATGAAACCCGTAAAAGTTAACAATTCCTTCAGTACCATCCGATCTCGCCGTAGGATACTTATTCAGCAATGGGAAACATATCTCCTGGGTAAAGTTTACACTTCCAAATTCCACAAGAAATTCCGAGTAGTCAATTGGTAATTTAATATTATATTTCTGTTCAGTCTGCAAAATTAATTCTTTAGGAAAAGTACCAAATCTACCTGTAATCCCTAGCTCTTTAAATTTATCTTTGATATTTTCAAATTTACTTTCCAATCTAGCTACCTCCCTCTTAAATCGGATGCTGAACCAATATGTGGTATATTTCCATGTAGTTTTGAAGGAATTAATTGAATTGTATTATCATCAAGATGATGAGGAGTCAACTCATTGTCTATAAGCCATTGCTTTGCCTTAGTTTTATTTTCTAAACCCAGGATGTCTTTAAGTTCGTTGTACACTACCTCAAAATCATCTTTAGTTCCATTAAGTTTACCACTTTCGAATGTAAGATCAAGTCTTGACCAAGGAGAGAAATTAGGTCGTCCATTTATAAATTCAACACCTGCATCACCAATTATCTCTTTAACTTCTGCCTTATCAGAATACCATTTACCACTGCCACGTGTTCCTTCCCAATAACCACCAGTCTTCGGCATTCTTGTCTTGGGAATACCTCTGCCTAGTCCCATTAATAAAATTTCGTCTTCTAGGGTTTGTGGAGTAAAATTTGCATCGTAGATTGCTTCCCCTTCAGCACGGTCAGGGTCATAGCTCGTAATACCTCTTGCCTCATCTATTTTCTTCCACGCTTTTGTCCACAAGCCAAATGTACTATCATCGACTACTGAATCTAAGAATCCTGATACTTTATCTAACCAATCATGCCCTGAAGGGTCAGTGCGAATCAAAGGATTATTTCCCACATACGTATACAAATTTAAACTCAGCGGATTATCAATCTGCCCCTTATACGTATCCTCACTAACAAACCGCCCTAACTCCGGCTTATAGTATCTCGCTCTAGCATACGACATACCGCTATAGTAATCATACCCTAATCCTGTATAACCGAAAAGGTTATCCGGTCCCGGCCAATTGACATCGAATTTCTTGGCATCCGTAGGGATTCCAAATTCGTCATAGTGGTAACGTGATGAGACGCGGCCATCCTTCTCAATTAAGCCTACTGCGCTACCTAGTGCATCGTTAAGGTACCACAATTTTCTTGGCGCTACGCCCTTTTCAGCTCCTGCTGTACCATCATGAGGATCCCAACCATTGTTGGCATCATAGGCTGGTAGATACGTCATGGAGATCCGTTCTCCGCCAGCTCCATAAGTATAGGATTCTTTCCAGCGGTAGAAGTCGTTAGATCCGCTTAACTGATCTTTATCCGTTACTTGAAGTGGTTCGGGATTCGCCAAGCTTACATCATTGGTATAGTTGAACTCCCAATGCTTCTTCTTGAATTGCTTCTCCCAGCCTTCACGCGGGCCTCCCGGGTGCATGTCTGGGTATGGCTCTTCTACCTGTCCACATTTCTTTGCTAGACCCGGAGGAATGAAGCCTGGCGGTACTTCATGGCAGTTATTTTTGCCATTACCATTACCATTACCATTATTGCCATTGCCGTTTCCGTTGTTTCCATTACCATTGCTATTACCTTGTCCGTTTCCACTTACGCTGTGATCCGTTGGACCATGTTCCACGTCCACGATCATCTTCGTCCGATTGCCATCTCCATCGTAGAAGAATTGCGAGATATCTTTCTTCGCGCTGCGATGCTGCTTCAGGCGATTAGCCGAATCCCAGATGTATTCTTCCATCAACTCTGGGGAAGAATTGCTGCTTGCACTTCGTATGGACGGGTTACTACCATATACACCGTTTGTAACCGATCCTGATCCATACACTTGGCTAAGAACCGTTGGACTGATCAAGCTTGTTATTGCCTCATCATCCTCGTCATCTTCTAGGCCCATTACGCGTAACAAATTGCCTCGCGGATCATAGGTGAAGTCCTTGTAGTTGCTTCCGCTTTGCCAATGAAGCAGCTTATCTGCGGGATCATACGTATAGGTTTCGGTATTCGATAACGAATCCCATACACTCTGTTTCGCTAGACGATTGCCTATCGCGTCGTAGCTGTAGTTCGTTAACGATGGCGTTGCAGCCGTCCGATCATTGTATTGCTTCACTTGTGTTAATTGATTAAGCGCATCATAAGCGTATTCGGTAATCATCGATTCCTGATGTTCGCCGCTATCCGAATCATCTTCATCGTTACCGTCTTCTACTCGTTCCAATCGTGAACGATTCCCTACAGGGTCATAAGCATATCGGAGATCCTCTACGACTTTACCAAATTGGTTCGCATGACGTAGCTCCCGTACTTGACCAAGCACGTCGTAGCTATAGGTACTGATTCCTTCCGTCGACAGCTTTTTCTGAGTCAGCAAGCCACGCTTGTCGTACGTGTAGCTGGTGGTTAAACCACTTGCATCGGTGACACCAGTCATGCGATCCATGAGATCATACTGGTAGGTAACGGCAGTCTGATCTGGATACACGACTTTGCTGCGCTGCCCGGTT
Organism: Paenibacillus sp. J31P190; assembly: GCF_059692075.1. Lineage (NCBI taxonomy): Bacteria > Bacillati > Bacillota > Bacilli > Caryophanales > Paenibacillaceae > Paenibacillus > Paenibacillus sp. J31P190. Next base: position 115,750 of record NZ_JCAUAS010000020.1, read on the forward strand.
GGTGTCCACTCATAACCGATGGTCTGGTTGGCGCCATTCGTAACCCCAGTCAGACGATTCAATGCATCATATGCATATGAGGTCGTTCCGGTTGAATCGTTCATGGAAGTGCGTCGACCGATGGTATCGTACGCATAGTTGACCTTTTTCCCATCGGAGTAGCCGATTTCCTTTAGTCGATTCATCGGATCATATTGATAGGCCGTTAGTTTGTTATCCGGATATTTAATATGATCCACATTGCCGTTGCTATCATAGCTTAATTGTGTAAGTTGATCTAAGGGATTTTTCTGTTTAACAAGTTGATTTCGTTTATTGTACTCGTATCCCGTTACCCGCATGAGAGCATCGGTTTTACTCGTTATATTCCCTACAGCATCATAGGTATAGCTAGTTGTTGCTTGTAAGGCATTCGTTACCGACGTTAACCTGCCAAGCGGATCATAGCCATAGTTTGTTGTTTGCTGTTTGGCGTCGGTGATGCTTTTCAAACGCCCTAGCGGATCATAATTCATCGAGGTTGCCTGGTTCATCGCGTCTACAATCGACGTAACAAAACCTAAGGCATTATAACCATACTGAGTCGTCGCTCCCAACTCATCCGAAGATGTGCGGACTCGACCCAATTCATCTCGCTCTAGAGATGTCGTATTACCAAGTGGATCCTTCGTGCTTGTCAACAATCCACGAGCATCGTAAAACATCTCCCACACAGCGCCACCCGGTTTGATCGTCTTGGTTAAACGTCCGGCTTTATCATATTCAAAAGATGTTGCGAAATTCAGCGCATCCGTCACTTTAATTAAACGGCCTACTGCGTCATAGCCATATTTTGTGCCATGGCCTAATGCGTTCGTTTCATTAATTAAGCGGCCCACGTGATCATACGTATAGGTAGTTATAGCGCCTGAGGCATCCTTTACTTGATCAGGTAAATTCCGTTCATCATAATGAATCTCGGTAATGCCGCCCTTCGAATCCTTGGTCCAAGTGAGATTGCCATTGCCGTCATATCTGAATTCCGTCACTAACATAATGTCTTGACCTTGTTCGTTCTTATCCTTAACGATCATGGTCTCCATACGGTTGACGTTATTATATAGATACTCGGTCTCCGCTCCATTAGGAGCTACTTTCCGCTTCATATTTCCTACAGCATCATAAAAGAACTCCGTCGTATTGGAGAGATCGTCCGTCACGGTTTTGATGCGATTAAATTCATAGGTGAAGTGCGTTTCTGCACCGGCAGCATCCTTATGGTATTTCAGATTGCTGTCTTTATCGTATTGAAACTCTTCCCGATTATGAAGTGCATCAATCTTGGCTATGACACGGTCACGCGAGTCATATTCCATTGAACTGACTTGACCCAATGCGTCCACAATATCCGTTACGCGATTGAGACCATCCCGTTGTAAGTGCTTCTTGTAGCCAAGAGGATCAGTTACAAATTCTACAAATCCATTACTGTAGTTAGAAAGCACCACGGTCTCGTCCTTGGGATTCACGATGCTAGTTGGTACGCCACGCCCATCACGGTTAATTTGGCTTAACTCACCCAGAGCGTTTGTGATGGTATCCATATTGCCCTTGCCGTCATACCCGATGATGGTTTTGTTTCCAAGAGCATCCGTAATTTCATCTGGTTTGTTGAAGGCGTTGTAATGCATGGTTGTTGTATGGTTTAGTGGATCAATTGTTTGAAGCAGATTGCCATTAGGGTCATAGATGTATCTCCACGAATTGCCTCTACGATCTATTTTGAGCGTCATATTGTCGTTACTGTCATATTCAAAACGTTCTGCGGTTCCATCTGGGTAATGGATGGCGGTCTGGCGGAAGCGTTCGTCAAATTCGAATGTTTTTAATCTTCCCAACGGGTCTTTCGTGACGGTTCGACGTTCCTCTGGGAAATACTGGACTTCTCCGTCTGCACCGTAAAAATCTCGTTGGAAAATAACCCGGCCCTGCTCATCGTACTCGTTTTTAAGCGTCGCCGTATGGTTCGGATTGTCGATTTCCTCCAGCTCATGCTTCTTATTGTATCTGAAACGGATTGTGCCTTCATCCGGCAGCCGGATCGATAACAAATCATGGTTTAGTTCATCGTATTCATACACGATCTGCCGGCCAAGCTGGTCAGTGATGGAGGCGATTTTGCCACCCTTCAAGTAATCGAAGGTCATGCTGGCACCTTCGGTCTCTACTTTCATCAGCATCGTGTTGGTGTAGTTCAATCGGGTCTCGTTCCCATTCGGGTCCTGAATCCGGTACAGCATGCCGTCCTGACGGAATAAATAGCTTAAACCCTGTGGCGTTTCCAGCTTAAAAGTGCCATCCGATAATTTGCTCAGTTGATCATACGTACCAGCAGGTGTCGTATAATTGCCGTTCGCGTTCGGCGTGTACAAATAGGCAGCGCCTTCCGGATTGATGAGGTACAGCTTGCCATTCTCCCGATGCTCCAAACGCCATTCGTACGTATGATGCCAGCCGTAACCCACTGCACCGTCGTATGTATCTCGGCTGTGATAAGTGACTCCGAATTCCAGCGGCATGACCGCCTGCAACGAAATATTCGTATGGTGAAACGAAAAATCTCCAGTAGCCAAATTGATCGGATCCCACCAAGATGGAACGTTGGAGCCTCTATCGTGGGTGATTTGTTCGCGTTTCAAATCATCCCGAAACTCTTTATAGGAGATTTCCCCCGCTAATTCGGGTTCAGGAATAATTAAGTTCCAGCCGATCGGGATCGTACCCGGACACGTTTGACCGTCGTTGCAAACACTTAATGTGCGGTTCTCGTTATAAGGCGGATCATTGAAAGGCTTGATAAGGTTATAAATAGCGATTTTATTGACACCGTCAACGACTGCCGGCACGCTCTTGGTTTTGTAGTAGTACCCGGCAAGCGCCTCCCAAGTAATGTTCCACTCCGGTGCTAAGTAGCGCAAAAACCTAACCGGTTCAGACATTCCCGATTGATTTTTGCTATCGTCTTCCGTATTGAAATACGGATTGGAGGGTAGACGCTTTGCATGCCCGGTAATCGTTGCGATCTCGTATTTGTTTAACTCAATCTCGTAAGTCCATTCCCGAACGTAGTTCTCGGGCTTGTTGTCATCCCGAAGCGGAAAGGGTGGGTCCGGGAGTGGGTTTGGGTTTTTGATTGGGTCTACGTTTCTTTTTTCTAAATATTTCAAAAAATCTTTCCCCTTCGACCACTTTAAATGCGTCCCTTCATTATTTCCGGGCGAATCGAAAGGCACGATAATAGGAGGGGGCTGAATGTGATCCCCGGGAACCTGGCGATCTTTCTCATCTCTTTTGAAGTATTGGATATCTAAGAAAACCTCGGTTCCTCTCTCGGCTACCCCACGTATCACATGTGTGGTTTTCGTCAGGTCCTGGTTAGGGGCAACCTCGATATACCCCGGCGCAGGAGGATTCGGGTTCTCTACCGTCACATTGATTTGACCGAAAAATTCCCGAAACTCGTCTAGTGGCGTAGCACAAACCGTGTGGTTACCGAGGGCTGCCGGCCTGTCTCCGAAATGTCCGTCCCAAAAATACATGTAATGCAAGGGCACTGTGCCTTGATTCACTGTCGCAATATGATCGATAGGGTACGGTTCGGGAATTTCTTTCGGTGTAGGTGGCCCTGGTGGATTAGGGATGTAGATCGTTTTCTTTCCTGGTCTGCACGTATCGACCGAAGTACTGTGCTCTTTATCTGAATACTTCCAAGTAATGGCTGTCCCTTCCCTATAAACCGTATTAAATGTGATCTCATTTGCGTCCATACTTGCCTCTGCGTGCGCTTTCTTTGCACCTAACCCCGGAAATATCGGGATTCCAGACAAAGCAATTGTGATCGCAAGTGTAGAAGCGAATATACTTTTCCATTTTCGTTTCATTTATTTACGACCTCCTTGTGATTGAATTCAATTTACAGCTTTTGTTGCCGATCCAAGAATCTATAAATAATGGCCGCCGCTTCAGCACGGGTCGAAGTCTGCTTTGGCTTTAACTTGCCATCGCTGCCTTCGATCAATCCATCACGGGTCAATAGTGCAGCATAAGAGCGAGCCCAATCGCTAAGTTCTCCAGAATCGCCGTAACTTAGTCCCTCGGTTATCTCAGATTCACTCAGGGGTCGAGCCGCCGGCTCCTGCCCCATCGCTCGGGCAAGCATAACAATCATTTGTTCGCGAGTTAATGATCCATCGGGCTCAAACCGCCCGTCACTCCCTTCGACAAGACCGAGCTTTGCCGCCCTCTCGATCCAGCCCGCCGCCCAATGAGTGGCATTCACATCGGCAAAAGTGCCACCTTCCACCTTGCTTGGCTGTTCACCAAGTGCAGCAGTTAGAAGCTTGACGAACTGTGCCCGTGTAAGCACCTCATCCGGTGCGTATTTTGTCTCTGTCATGCCATTAACTATACCTCGTGCAGCCAATGGCTCGATCACTTCCCGAGCCCAATGTCTCTCGGCATCGCGAAAGGACACGTCGTTCAAAATTAATGCATAGACGCCGGAGCTCGGAATATCTGCTGTAACCATCGATCCCGATAGTTGCCCATTTAGTCGAATCCATGATTGGGTTATATCATCAAAACGGTAAACTAACAGTTTCCGCTGCTCAAGTAGCGTTAATGCTACCGAATCATAGCCAAAAGCCAGCTTGAGATTGCCGGGGTGCTCGCCTTCAATTCCAGATACGGACCAAATGCCAGAAACAAACTGTAAGTGATGGCTACCATTAGCAGCGAGCGCCCACGCATCTTGTTTCTTTTCGAGCTTGAGTCTCACAGAAGTATTGCCCGTTAGAACACCTTTCGCCACCGTTAGCTTAACGCGACCGTCCAAGGCATCAAGCTCTCCGCCCTCAGAGCCAATCATTTTCGATACGTCGGTCTTTGACGAAGCAGCCTGACCATAACCACCCGAAACCGGCTGAGTCACAATCCGCGTCATTGTGCGGTATGAAATCATCCCATCCAGACGCTTCAGAACAAGCTGATTCTCAACAAATGCGTACGCATTAAAGGCCGTACTCCCCCGTTCCATCGCATACGTCTCATTGAGAAGCAGATTAACTCCGTTCAGCTGTGGTGTCCCGCCTTGATCCTGAATCCAAGCCGCATACTCATCGCCGATATAGAGTCGCGGATATTCGCTACCTTTTTTCGTTTGCGGGGTCAAATCCTTTAGTACCGGATCGTTTGGATTCGACACATCGAGCAGGATGATTTTTGTGCGGAATTCCGAATCGGATTGTTTAATGATCGCGTAGGTTCCATTGAATGCAGAATCCATGATGAACTGACCTCTAGGCAAAGGTAACACCGAAATCGTGTCTGCTATAGCCAAACGATGAAGACTTAGCCCCCCGTTTGCTACATTCGTAAACAGCACCTTCCCTTTGGAAACAATTGGATAACGCCCACTGCCGAACTGTGTTTCTTTATTGAGGCTAAGGTTGTAATGATACATCTTATAGTCCGTCGACTCGAACCAAACGATATCCTCCCCATCCATCGAGAGGCGGGGGATACTCCCCATATTGCTGCTGAGTTGCTTCTCTGTACCTTCAGAGATCTTAATCCCCCAGACCGTCCACCCTCCGGTATCTGGACCACTCGTACGACGATCTATCCACGCAACATACACCGAGCCATTTACAGATTCCGAAACAACCGGATCAGACTTCAACGAATCAGCTGTAGTTAATTGCTTCGTTTCTCCTGATTGCAAGCTGCGGTAAAAGACTTGCGGGATCCCCTTGTCGTCACCTTGCATCCAGACCATGTGTTGACCGGATACATAAGTTCGTTCATCTGGAGCCTTAACCAGACTTACTTGGTCGGTTGACTCGTAGCGTACTTCTGCCCAAGACGATGTCGGAAGCATCACCAAGGTGAACATAAGCACAAGTGTCAGTGATAACCACTGGTATGATTTACACAAAAATTGTTTGATCCACATTTAACTTCTCTTCCTCTCTTTTAGCCAATAAAAACCCAAGCCCCTAAAGGTAACCCGACTAACGTCCCATGGGGTGCGACTCATGGCTTAGACCGATGGTTTTGCGCCTCCACCTTTTGATGGATTTTCCTTTGTTCAATGTTGCTAGAACTATAATCTCACTCGTTCTAAGCTTCAGGCTTACCCTGTTTAAATTTCCCTTGGAATTTCACAGTGCCGTTTTTATCATATAAAGTGCCTTGTCCATCAGGAAAACCATTGATAAAGTCTCCTTCGTAACGTTCCCCGTTCTCGTAATAATACGTTCCCTTTACAAGATAGTAATGTTCGTACTGACCTTCGGCTTTCAGATTTCCGTTCTCATAATACTCTTTACCAACACCATTCCGGGCACCTCCCACGAATGGTCCTACATAAGACTTAGCTCCTGATGGATAATAATCAATCCCATTGCCATTCCGATTGCCTTCCTTATATTCTCCTTCTCGTTGAAGAAGGCCATTGGCATCATATTCCTTACCATTACCATCTTCCCTACTTTGTAAAAAACCACCCTCATATTTCAGCTTTCCGCCCACATAATATTTTCCATGTCCGCTGAAGTAGCCATCTTTCATCCCTCCCTCATAAACTGGACGGCCTTGGATGTACAACTTACCTTTGCCCGTAAGGCTTCCAAAAACCTCCTGACCCTCGTACTTCAAAAACCCGCTGTCATCGTACTTACGAATAACGCCGTTAGGCAATCCCCTCGTAAATTGCCCGGTAATAATCTCACCCGTACGATCTTCTCCGAACAAGAAGCCTTCGAAATACATAGTGCCCCAACCCGTAACCTCATCTTTTTGAAATTCAGCATCGTACCAAAGCGATCCGTCATTGCGGTAAAGCTTGCCTTTCCCATTCATCTTGCCGTCTTTGAGCTGACCTTCGTACATTACCTTACCATCTTCGTAAAACAGCTTTCCTTCCGTACTTGCGTCATACAGGTATACAGCCTTCAAGTTGGCATCCCATACTACTTTGCGACCCGTTGCTTCACCGACAAAACGCAGCGGAACGAACGTATAGCCTTTATTTGAATAGGGTGCAACCGGCATTTCGATGGATTGCTCATTGGTGGATGCTGATAAGCTCCCCAGCTGCAAGCTGAGCGATTGTCCTTCCTTTTGTCCCGTTACCCTCCGTGCGTTTTCGTCCCATTGAATGGTTAAGCCCAGCTTTTCAAAAATAGTACGAAACTCAACCGTCGTGTAATTGTCATGCAGAGCAGGCTGCTCGTTAAATTTCAGTTCTTCTCCGTCAAGAAATACGCGAATCGGATCCTCCGCAATAGTTTGCTTGATTCTCTTGTTCACCCAGTACTCGCGCAGAGGAACATCGGCAATGTCGTGTAGAAAGATTGCATAGATTCCCGGTTTCTCAATTGCTGTATGAATCACATTTGAATTGTCCCCCAATAGCCCCCCCATATAAATCCATGAGTCAGACTCCAGTCGGAAAATGCCAAGCTTATCCCGAAATTTATGCGGTACTCTGCTCTCCATATAAGACATATTAAGCTGGATTTCTAACACCGTTTGATCCGGAAAATCGATATTCCACGGCAAGCTGACCATCATCTGTCCGCTCTGCATCGCCTTTGTGAGTTCCAAATTCTTGTCTTCCGCTGGTGCCAGCTTAATTTTGCCTAAAGTATCCTCGAATGCATATGGCGGCACGTCCAAGCTCACACTTTTATCCGAGGATGCAGGATGACCCTCTACTTGAGAATTTCCTTGTCTAAGTTCTTTGTATGTAAGCCCTTCTTTATAAAACCGTGTATCAAATTCAGCAGCTTGTGGCCTTTGCTTGACATCTGGTACAGCGGACGCAAGAGTTTCTTTCTTCGCCGTGGGTGTACCGCTTACTTGCAGCGAACTCAGCAAAATATTTCCGTCATTGCCCTGAAGTGCGACTTGATCATTGTAAATTCCGATCAGCTTAGACTCTGTGGTTTCGTTCGCGATAACGATTGATTCCCCGTATGTAAGCTCTCCAGCAGCAATCTCACTTTTCCCTCCATCCTCCGATGCTTGCCTCCAGACGATGAGATTGCTGCTAATGGCAAGCATCGTAGGCCAGGAAGTGTTTTTATCCATTTTCTTTTGGGCTAATACAGTAGGTACCGCATTCAGCTCATCCACATTCATCATTCTGACTTGAACTGTGTGTTCGTTAACTTGTTGCGTCCAGACGACCACTTTTCCGTTGAACTTAAAATTGATAATATATCCATCTACTGGATCCTTTATCGTCCTCGTTGTGCCTGAAGCGCAGTCATATAACAGCAAACTTCCTTTCTCATCCTGCATGATGATTTTCCCGTCCGCGACCTGCGGATAACGCCCTTTAACTAACTGTTTCGTTTGTTTCGACTCTAAATCGTAAACATATATGTAGCTGTCCGTCTTATTCATATAAGCTGCATATCGCCCGTCTGTCGTGAGGTTTTCAACCATAGTATGGTTTATAATCGACTCCGACTCACCCGTACGGAGGTTATGCAGCACCACTTCACGCCTATCGGCGAAATAAACTGCATAATCGCCTCCTGCCCATAGATCAGTTTTGTTTGTTTTCGTGTCGGTCAGCTGTTTCGTTTCCCCCGTGTCCAAATTACGGTAGAATATTTGATACAAATTCGTTGCATCACTACCAATCCAAACCAGGTCATCGCCTGAAATGAATGAATTATTATTAGATTTACGTACAGGGGCAGGATGAGAAGTTTGTGTATCCATAACCGTCACCGTCTGGTTAGCTAAAGCTGTATTCCCCTCTCCTAGAGTTGAGAGCAACATGGCCATTAAGCAGCCTAATACCATTTTTTTAAAATGTGTTTTGATCATTTCTCCAGCTCCATTCCTATAGAAAGCTTTTTTAGACAATAAAAAACCAAGCCCCTAAAGGTAACCCGGCTATCATCCCATGAAGTGTGACTCATGGCTTAGACCCGTGGCTTTGCGTCTCCACCTTTCGATGGATTTGCCTTTGTTCATTATCGCTTGGTTTTTAGGTATTTTTACTCATTCGATCTAGTTATTTAGAACTGACTGTTTTCCATATTAATCCACGTTATTTCAAAATTCAACACTTTTCTACAAAAAAGAGGAAATTTACACACAAAGTGTGTGCTTTCACACAAAAAGGCCAACCGGATGTTCCGGTTGACCCTAAACTCTGGCAAATCATTTAAACATTCTCTCTATCTAGCAAATAGACTTTCACGTTCTTTTTCACGCCAAAATCCTGAGCCTCATTCAAATCATTCATGAACACGTCAATTCTCGAACCGCGAATAGCCGAACCAATATCCTCCGCTTTACGAATGCCGATACCTTCAATAAACACCGTAGATCCTAAAGGGATTACAGCAGGATCCACTGCGATCGTGCGTCCTTCTTTGGCTTTAAGACCGCTAAATGTGATGCCATACATGGGATGGGAAGCCTTTTTGCCTGTTGATTCAAAGCCCGCCGTATAAGCTGTAAGGGTTGTGTTCAACACTTTTTTGATAATTTTCTTTTGACCATTTGGTAAACCAATCTCTGATTCATTCTTTGGAATCGTTAAACTTTGACCAATCGTTAGCTGATTCGGATTTTGAATATTGTTAGAGTTGATAAGATCATCTACGGTTACGCCAAAATCACGTGCAATTTTGAACAGCGTATCGCCTCGGTCCACTTGATACTGCGTCCTAGGCTGAGCTAGTTCAGCTTGAGCTGTTGCTTCTACAGGGCCTGCATTTCTTGCCATACTATACGTAGGAGGTAATTCCCCCCCATCTTCACTTTCAGGGTACGAATAGGCGGGCTGCACCTGCCACAAACAAAGCAGCAAAGGCAGCATCAAAGTAGCATAAAGAATTTTACGAAACATAGTAGTTCCTCCTCTTAAAAAATAGTAGAGTTATAGCTACTAGATTCGTCCAATTCGAAGATTTATATACGTCTCTTAATCATTTTTTCATATTTTAATAGATCGAGAACGCAAACCAAGGTGAACCAAGCGCTAAAAAACAAACTAAGAAAGCATAAAGCAGTATACGTAACGAATCTTGGTTTAAACTATAAATGTGAAAAGCAAAAAGACTGCCGGTGAGGCAGTCTTTTTGCTTTTCAACAAATTACGATTGTATCCATCCATTAATATTCCTTGACAGGAATATTCCATTCGGAGTATATTATGTGTATGAATAAGACTTTTAGCGCTCTAGCCGAGCCAAACAGCTTGCACATTGTCGAGCTTTTGCGTGACAGCCCCCTTACTGTCGGGGAAATAGCGGATCGGCTTGAGCTTCAGCAGCCACAAGTATCCAAGCATCTCCGCGTGCTGAGTGATGCAGAACTTGTCGAGGTACAACCCGCCGCGAATAAAAGAATCTATAAGCTGCAGTTTCAGTCGCTCAAAGAAATGGATGGATGGCTAGACTCTTTCCGCCGCATGTGGGAAGAGAGATTCGACCGTTTGGACGATTATTTGCAGCAAATGGTAGAGAAGGAACAGAAAAAACAATTTGATTTGGAGGATTAGACATGACTCAAGAAAAAGCAGGCAACAACTTCAATGTCACCGTAGAAGATGGCGAGTTGGTTCTTACTCGCACCTTCCATGCACCTCGTGAACTCGTCTTCAGAGCGTGGACAGAGGCTGAACATTTAGCTCATTGGTGGGGACCAACAGGTTTCGAATTGAGTGTACACACCTTAGATCTTCGCCCTGGCGGCAGCTTCCACTATTGCATGAAATCGGCTGAAGGCTTTGAAATGTGGGGTAAGTTTGTCTACCATGAAATTCATTCTCCTGAGAGACTTGTCTACGTAAATTCCTTTTCCGATGCAGAGGCTAACATTATCCGAGCACCATTTAGCGAAACCTTTCCACTCGAAATAATGAATAAGTTATCTTTTACTGAAAATGAAGGAAAAACTACACTGATCATGCGCGGAGGCCCTATCAATGCTACTGAGGAAGAACATAAGTTCTTTGAGGGCATGTTTGATTCCATGAAACAAGGCTTCGGCGGAACGTTCGATCAGCTCAATGCCTACTTAGCCAAAGTCGTATAAGAGTTTTTGGCGGTTTAAAAGATGTTTTTTGCGCCACTCTAGCAGCACTTGCCGATCCGGGCATGCTGCTAGGGTGGCGTTTTTGCTTTTTTTGGGGGATGCGAGTTTACCCCAGGGGATTAGGGTTGGTTTCTGAGCCTGAGAAGTCGGTTTCCACGCTTACGTCGTAATAAACGTACTCGCAACAGCCTTTTTTAATCGAGCAAACTCAACAATCGGCACAGTCGATATAGATAGGACATGCCGCGAAGCCGTTCTTTGTTGATTTTTACTAAGTAGTTTAAGGAATCGCGGGCAATCTTTTTGGCATGTTCCACATCATGAATATCCATCTCCGCAATGGCTTGCTTAAGTTCAACAAGATCTATTGAATAAACGGCTGGCCGCAAAGCGCGAAGCAGCAAAATTTTACTCATTTGAGATCGACTAAATTGGCGATACCCATTTTCCGGATCTCGTGATGAGGTAATGAGCCCCACCTTTTCCCAGTGTCGGATGGCTGAGCTTGGTATGGACGTTTCCGCTGTAACTTCTCCGATGGTCATCCATTCTTTCTTTGCGTTTGAATCAAGGCTGGTGTCAGTTTCCTGAGTCTCTAGAATTTGAATGTTCCTCTCTGCCAACGATTTATCGCGATGGAGATCGGCCTGCTTGTCGTTGACCAACCAAAGGGCGGCATTTACTTCTTTTAGCTGAATTTTCCGAAGGACCTCCGATGTTACATCCATACCAAACCCCGGTGCCATGAATTGAAGACACTCGAAATAAGCAATATGTTCTTCGGTGTAAATCCGATAACCGCTGGAAGAACGCTGCGTAGGAGGAACAAGTCCATTCGTTTCATAATTCCTTAAGGCACTTGTACTTAGCTTAAGTTTTCTGGCAATATCAATTGGCCGCAAGTTCATGTCTTCACCTCAAATTGATAAAGATTAAAGTATACTTATAAGGTTTATTCAACGAACCGCCCTATATTAAAGGCCAATCCTCAATTAGTTTACCATTCGCACGAATGTTGTAAAATGATTTTATAAAAAAGAAGGATTGTTAGACAAAAAAAGGAAGGAGCTGAATCACTTGTTAAATGATGAGTTCGATCGGCAAGTCGAAAACCTAGTGGATAAAGGCTACCCTGACATTGCTGGGGTAACCAAAGAAGCATTTAAGCAGCATCTCGAACCGCTCAGAGATAGAATCAAGGAGCTCGAAAAGCTAAACAAAGAACCACGAGCAGGATATGTTCCATTTGTCATCGTTGTTAAGAGTGACTGGATAGATGGTGAAAAAGCGATGCAGCTTGTTAAGCGAAATAACAAAATGGGCTTTAGTGTCATTGACGCAGCTGATATCAAGGGCTTTATACCTATTGAGGGTATTGAACTTCCTAAAGGTATCGCCTATCTGGCGGTGGATATCGATACAGGTAAAGAAACGCTTAACATCACCCCAAATGAAGCGATCAAAACCATTATGAATGAAAATCGCACCCCCCTCACCCTCGAGGAAGGCATTGCCTTAATTACTCATTTCCCGGATATTTTACAGAAAAATAACGGCTTCTCTCTGCTCGGTTCTCGCTGCGGCGACCGCAGAGTGACCGCTTTATGGATTAGCGCCGGCAAGCCGAAGCTAGGCTGGTGCTGGGCAGGCAACCCGCATACGTGGCTCGGTTCCGCCTCTTGCGGATCTCGAGCAGGAAACTAACAAAATAAGCCTACTGCAGCTGCAGCAGGCTTATTCTTAGTTCTAAACAGTCGCTCTACGAAGCAGTCCATAAGCTGCCACTAAGTACACGATAACCAAAGGCACCATCCACCAGAATATATCCATATAACTGTGAATGATCCAATCCAAGAGACCGCCCCACAATCCAAAGTGTGTAAAAATATAGGAACCTACCGTACCAATCAAAAGTAGGGATGTAAAAAAGATATACATCGAAGCCCCGCCGAAACGACGGTGTAAACTGGATATCGCAAACCCGAGGAAATACATATGAAGAAGTATAATCAGATAAATACCAAACGTGCCTATCAGCGAAAGATCATTTAGAAATTGGACTTTAAAAAGGTGCAATCGAACCCACCAGCCATTGGTCGCCTCTTCAATCACAGACAGGATGGCAAGTGCTAGGGCTGAACTAACATTAACAATAATAGCTGTCACAGCTGTTCCAAAGAAATAATCCTTCCTCCGAATACTCAGTCCCAAGGCAAATGGGAAGGTTTCCTTAATAGTGACCGTTCCTGCTACAAGGGTGTAGATGAAAATCGAAATGATCGCCCCAGTATTTATAGATTCACCTACCTCTAGCGACAGCGCTATGAGCAGATTGATCAAAAAGTTTGCACCAATAATGCTCCACGGGATAGCAAACGATGTTATTTTGCTCCTCATATGGAGTTTTACTACCTGGTTCACTTGATTCATTATTCCTCAGTCCCCTTTCCCGCGATTGATGAGCGTGTCAGATGAACGATAAGCTGCTGCATAGATACCGGTGTGAATTCAAGTCCCAATGCCTCTGCTTCCTTCCGATCCCGATCACTTAGAGCACCAAGAATTGTAGCCGATGCAGCCGCACCTATCGCTGTGCGTTCAAGCAGCTCTTTGCCCCGTGTGAACGAATCCACAGCTGTCGCTAGACCTGAAACTGTACAAGCACGACCGCGAAGAGCATCCGCATCTTCATTCATAATCAATTTGCCGTTATCGATAACCAGCACGTGCTCGAGTAAGCGGCTTACTTCGTCGATGAGATGCGTGGAGAGGATAACCGTCCGCGGAAACTCAGCATAGTCTTCAAGCAACCGATCATAGAATAGGATTCTTGCCACAGCATCCAGACCCAAATAAGGCTCATCAAAGATGGTTAATGGTGCTCGACTAGCCAGACCAACCACAATACCAACGGAAGAAAGCATCCCTCTGGATAGCTTTTTTATTTTCCTTTTCAAAGGCAGACGGAAATCTTCAATCAAAGTGTGCGCATAAGCATGATCCCAGTTCGGAAAAAGTGATCTCGCAACCTCAATTACATCTACGACACGGAAGCTATCTGGGTACTTCTGGCTTTCTTTAATGAAGCAAATTTGATTGAGCACGCGACTATTCTCGTAAGGATCTTCCCCAAACACCTTCAACTCGCCGCTTGTAGCGAACTGCTGGGACGAGATCATATGCATGATCGTTGTTTTGCCTGCTCCGTTTCTGCCTAGCAAGCCATAGATTTTATTCGCTTCGATCGTGAAACTAACATGATCCACTGCCATCACTTGACCATAGGACTTGGTTAGTCCTTTCACTTCCACAATGTTGGTCATCACGCTTTCTCCCCTCTGCGCACCATTTCCGTCAATTGCTCTACGGTAATCCCAAGCTTCTCGGCTTCTTTCACCATCGTCACCACATATTGCTCATAAAATAGTTCTTTCCGCTTCTCCATCAGCTTCGTTCGCGCTCCCTCCGCTACAAACATGCCAATCCCTCGTTTCTTGTACAAAATCCCTTGGTCCACCAACAAATTAACGCCTTTCGCTGCTGTCGCCGGATTAATTTGATAAAAGGATGCAAACTGATTCGTAGAAGGCACTTGCGATTCCTCCGGCATTCTTGACTCAATAATGTCATCTTCAATACGCTCTGCAATTTGCACAAAAATCGGGCGGCTATCGTCCATCATTAGTCCCACTTCTCTCACCACCACATTGGTTAGTTACTCATGTAATTAACCATACAACCAACTGACTTAAAAGTCAACACTTAAACTGATATTTGGGCTGGGCAGCAAAATAAATAAATTCCCAAGGAACTGGGAATACCACTAGGGTGCGTGTGCTAGCTGTATTTTGGGGACAGCAAGGGGTTTAGACGAAGCGTATAAAGGCTTTGACGCGATACGAGGCGTTGAGAAAAGTGGCAGAGCGAGGCGCTTTAGGAAATGTTGAAGCAAAGAATCAAAGTAAAGCGTTCTAGTGAAATGCTTAAGTAAAGAATTAAAGCAAAGCATTCTAGTGAAATGCTAAACAAGGTACGCTTCATATAACTGTGGATCAAGCAGAAAAAGTTAAATGCTCTAAGCACCCCCATCTCACTCTCACGGTTAGCAAAGTTGTACTTTGTACAACATTAAGTGAGCGAATCCGAGAGTTTTCGGCGAATGATGTAAAAAATACAACAATTTAGCCCAAAAACAGCCAAATAACCAGAAATAAAGCTGTATTGTTGTACAAACTACAACAATTACAGCTTGGTGAGGAAAATTGGACAAAAGTGTTGTACACCGTACAACTTTCCCTTATTACAAAGGCGGGAACTGACAGATTCGAAGGCTTCTACTCAATCATTCGCTAAGTGAGCTTGAATGTTTCCACAATCTCAACCAGCACAATATATCGCTAAGCAAGCTAAATAAGGACAATCGATAAGTCTAATTGGAAGGTGAATCCGAGATGAACTCATTAAAGCTGCGAATACTTATCCTTAGTTTTCTTCTATTATTGACCCCGTTGCGAGGCACAACCTTGGCTAGCGACAAGGTTGAACAGCCGCTAGCTGCACCGTTGTTTTCGTTCTCCGTGATGAGCGATGTTCACATCACTTCCTACGACCAAGTCGCTCAGCTGAGGCTGAGCCAAGCGCTGGCCGATCATCACGCGCTGCGCCCAGACAGCAAGCTGCTCGTCTTGAACGGCGACCTCACGAATGGGAGTGAGGCCGACTATCGCAGCTTGCTGGCGCTGCTCGGCCGCCAGCACCATGCCCCTGTGCATGCGACCATGGGCAACCACGATTACTACGGCGTGTGGCGCACGTCGGAGGGTGGGTTGGATACATCAAAGATGAATCCAACATGGTCGAGCAAGCAAGCGGTCGCGTTATTCGACCGCATGATGGGCTACGATAAGCCGTATCACGAGCTTATCGTGGAGGGCTACCGCTTCCTGTTCCTTAGCGGGGAAGCGTACAGGGACGTGAACGCATCCTACGGTGAGGATGCGTTCCTCTCGCCCGAGCAGCTCAGCTGGCTGCGCGAGCGGCTAACAGCCGCGGGCTCGGCGGACGCCGGTAAGCCCGTGTTCGTGTTCCTCCACCAGCCGCTGCCGCAGACGCTGGATGGCACGGATCAGGAGCTGGGCGTCATCCAGCACGAGGAGCTGCGGGCGCTGCTTGATGCGCACCCGAACGTCATTCTGTTCAGTGGTCACACCCACTGGAACCTGGAAACGACCAGACAAGTGAAGCAGCTGAAGTTCCTTGCCGCTTCCAGTGCCTCCATCCGGGAGGTATGGAACGCCAGCAACGTGCCCGAGACGCAGGCCATCAGCCAAAGTCTCGTCGTGGACGTTTACAAGGACCGCGTGGTGATCATGCGCCGCGAACACTTCAAAAAGCGATGGATCGAGCCATCCATCGCCAAAGGCTACGACGTGAAATAGGCATCAGCCGCCTCCGCTGCCGCCTTTAATACAAAAAGACTGCCCGACAAGGCTTGAATAGCCCAATGTCTTGCAGTCTTTTTGTAT
The DNA here is from genome assembly GCF_059692075.1 of Paenibacillus sp. J31P190. Lineage (NCBI taxonomy): Bacteria > Bacillati > Bacillota > Bacilli > Caryophanales > Paenibacillaceae > Paenibacillus > Paenibacillus sp. J31P190. The sequence goes on from NZ_JCAUAS010000020.1 coordinate 132,381, forward strand.
TAATCTTTTTGCATTAATCCTTTTGTATCATTTCTTTTGTATCATTTCTTTTGTATCATTCCTTTCCCCATCAATCCTAATGAAACTGCTTAATAAGGCGCTTAGCCGTCCCATTCGGTGTCTCAATGACCTCGTACATATTGACGACCACGCCGGAATCAACCTGCTCATTTTTCAAACCGGTGACGACGACTTTTTGCTTGCCGCTAGTTAATTTCCCCGTCCCCGTCAGTGTTGCGGTTTGAGTGCCGACAATACGGCCGAGGGAATCGACCATATCGAATTCAATTTTGGAGAAGTTCGAATCGATAATCACCTGATCTTCATGGGCAATGTCTAGATCCAGATTAAGCTGGTAAGAGTAAGTGCCGCTGTTATAAAGCCAGCTTATCGAGCTGTCATTCACTTTGAGGGAGAAAGGATACAAGTCAAGCGTATCGCTTTCCGTCTCTTTCTGCAGCGCTACCCGATAGGTTCCTACCGACACATTACCCTCAGATACAGACTTATCGTCATAAACGTTCAATGCGAATGTCTCATCATCTGATTGTGTTTGATTCGGAAGCAAGTAGGAATAGCTCACCACATAAGAACTGCCCGGTGTGATTTGAGTAGCAACTGAGCTTTGGCGAGATCCCGTATAGGTATTCCCTTTGCTGTCGATCAGCTCATTTTGAAGCTCAGGAAGGGCGATGGTGCTTGTTCCATTGTTCGTGATTTTGTATTTGGCTACAGCTGTTTTGTAGCCTAGATCGTCGTTCTCGTGAGCATGCAGTTCGACTAAGGCGACATCTAGATTTTTGTTAACAACAGCGCTGTTGTTGAAAATCAGCTTACTGCCGAGCTCATAGTTCACAGCTGTTGTAAAGCCGCTTTGCGCTTCGCTTGCCCCTTTAAGCAGGAAGACGGCAACAGGCATTTTACTAGCCGCTGCTACTCCACTGTTGTTAGTTGTAGACGTCGAGCTAGTAGAAGCCCCCGCAACTGACCCTGTAGTTGCTGTTCCAGAAGCTGTGCCGCCGCTCGATGTAATCGCTGTCGAGCTAGATGCCGAGCTGCCCGAGCTACTCGCGGTAGCCGTCTGCCACAGCACTAGCTGAGCCGCATTCGGATCTACCCCCGTTGGCAGAGTAGCGTTGAAGTAGTACGAAGCTGTCTCCTTTGGAGCCAAGTAGGCGCTACGGGCGGCGTTGTCGGTCGATGTCACGGATGTGCCGGCATCGCCGAACTGATAAGAAGCAGAGAAGGATGGCACGGAGGCGATCGCCTCGCCATCATTGCTGAGCGTGACAACGGTCTGCACATGAACACCGTCTGCTTGAATCGAATACGTCGACGTATTCGCCTTCACGGTGACCTGCTCGCCCTCCTGCTGCCCAGCATAGACTTGTTTGGTGCCAAGCGCTGCTGTTTGCAGCGAAGTGTTCAAACTTAGTGTACCAAGCGAGACATCCTCGCTTTGATTCAAGTAATAATATTCCAGCATGAGGCCACTGGTCGGCATTTGTCTGGAAACGAGTGTTTTGAGCGTCATCGTATCCGATTGATTCGGCAGGAACGTTGTATCGGAACCGCTAGCAACCGTAGAGGTATACTTCAACCCATTAGCATCCACGAGTCTAACTTGTAGACCGGAAGGCAGCTTAACACTGCTCGAGCCTAAGTTTTTTACTGAAACTTGTGTGTACATGTACCATTTTCCATTCTCCGTTACGCGAACGCTTTGGCCCAATTGAAAAGCAGCGGAGGCATCATTGGAGAGCGTACTGTCGAGTGCATGCAAATTAATTATTTGCACAGGCACCTTTACCTGTCCCTCCTGCACAACCGAGGAAACAGGAAGATCGCCTAGATGATTCATGAAATCGGCTTTGCCGAAATCCCAGCGGAACACATCCACTTTTAGTTGAGCGGCTGTTTCACCTGCTGGCAGGTTAGCGTAGAATTGGAAGCTTTGATCCTGCCCTGGGAGGACACTCGCACTCTTTTTCTCGCTTAATTTCGCCGTGTAGCTGTGTCCTGCTTGATCTGTAACCCGTACCCCATATTGGTTAAAATCTATCGCTTGGCTTTCCCCGTTATGTAAAAGAACGGAAAACTGAAGAGAAGAAGACGAGAGTGCCGCTTGGTTTAAAGTAAAATAGGAGGAATTCGTGATATAAATCGCTTCAGTAGCCGCATGAGCAGCGGGAGCCATCCACGATGCAGCTGCAAAGCTGCCAGTCAACAGCAGGGCAAGACTTGTCTGTTTGAGTGAAATTGATGATAATTTGCGAATCATATTTTCATACCTCCTGTGGACCTAATCAAAACGCAGTGCGTCGATAGGTTTTAATTTAGATGCTTTATTAGCTGGATATAATCCGAAAATAACACCAACCAAGGCCGAGAATAAGAATGCGTAAAGCCCTATATTTATGGATAAACTCGTTTGTTGACTAGGGTTAATATAAGGCCATGCTAGAGATAAGCCAATCCCCAGAATTAATCCAATCAACCCACCCATGCCGCTAATGAGGGTAGCTTCAACTAGAAATTGCAGCAAAATGTTTCTCCGCTTCGCGCCAATCGATTTACGAATCCCAATTTCCCGGGTGCGCTCACTCACGGTTACGAGCATGATGTTCATGATGCCGATCCCGCCTACTAATAGGGATATTGCCGCTACCGCGACTAGCTGATTGGTCAATGTGCTGGAAGCCGTTTGTCTGGCGCTAATTAATTCGGATGAATTCAAAATGTTGTATCCCGTTGTGCTTTTAAATTTATTAAATAAATAAGCTTCTAACGTTCTTTGTACCCGGGATACCTCATCGCCAGAAGCTGCTTCAACGTAAGCCGTCCGAATGTTGCCCAGTTTAAAATCCCTGCTCATGGTGGGGAGAGGTACATAAACCGAGCTATCGAGCGAAGTTCCGCTTGTATTGGAGCCTTTCGTTTTGAGCACACCGATAATCGTGTACATATATCCGTTCACATTAATTTCTTCGTCAATTGGGTCATCCGTACCGAAAAACTGCTTGGCCACATCACTGCCTATGACCGCAACGTGATTGCGGAAGTCCAGATCGGCTTGAGCCAAGAAGCGGCCGCTGGCGACCGTCCCCTTTTGCAAACTGAGATATCGATCATTAGTTCCAATGACATTGTAAGTCTCTGTTGTCCGGTCATATTTGATACTAGTGCTATTTCTAGTCATCGTCGGTGCAATTGCACTGATTCCTGAAGTATTCTCAAGCTGCATGACCTCATCATAATTCAGCTGCGTGGCGCGTCCGTTACCCATCAGGTTAACCGTCAGCAGGTTCGTTCCCAACCCTTCGTATTGCTTTTCAATCGCCTTGGACGTGCCTTGGCCTATCGAAACCAGCGTAATAACTGAGCTAACGCCAATGATGACGCCAAGCATGGTCAGCACCGTACGAAGCGGATTCGAACGCACCGTTGCCAGCGCCATTTGGAAAAGCTCCCAAATTCTCATGAAAGAGCCCCCTCTAATTTACGTTCAGGTGTTGGAAGCATTTCGTTTCTCTGATCGCTAATGACTTCTCCGTCACGCAGCGTCACGACGCGTTTGGCATTGTCTGCAATGTGATGGTCATGGGTGATCAAAACAATCGTATTGCCTTGCCGATTCAGCTCCTTAATCAATTCCAGCACCTCAATGCCGGTCTTCGAATCCAGTGCGCCAGTCGGCTCATCTGCTAGAATTAATGACGGTGATATGGCCAAGGCTCTAGCAATGGCTACCCGCTGCTGCTGCCCACCAGACAGTTCACTTGGCTTGTGATGTCCTCGCTCACCCATCCCCAGTTTCTCCAGCATCCGCTGTGCCTGTTCTCTTCGTTGTTTGGCAGGAATGCCTGCATAAATCATCGGTAACTCAACGTTCTCCGTCGCAGTAAGTCTGGGCAGCAAATTGAACTGTTGAAAAATAAAGCCGATTTTCCGATTGCGCAGCTCAGCAAGTCCGTTGTCTGACATCTTCTCTGTCGCTACGCCGTCTAACGTATAGGAGCCAGAGCTCGGACTATCCAGCAGCCCGATTGTATTCATTAACGTTGACTTTCCCGATCCGCTGGGACCAATGATGGCAACAAAATCTCCTTCCGCAATATGCAGGGTAATGCCGCGCAAAATTTGCAATTCTTCTGCACCCCGAGCATAGCTCTTCGTTACCTCGTTCAGTTCAATGATATTCATCGAATCGCTCCTCTCCGTAGGGGCTGGCTAACAGCTAGCGGCCCGTTCCTCCACCATTTTGCGTGCCGCCAGCTCCGCCAGGGAAGTTGCCTCCAGCACCACCTGGAAAACCACCCGCACCTCCAGGGAAACCTTGCTGCTGTTGTTGATTCGTCGTTGTCGCTCTGCGCACCGGCATCACGACCTCGTCGCCTTCGTTCAAACCACTGACCACCTCAACCTGCGTCTTGCTGCGAATACCCACTTTGATTTCGTGCTGCTCTTCGACGGTTCCATCCGCTTTCTTCAGCGAAACGGTAGACTTTCCTCTGGTTGTTGTAACCACTTGGATCGGAAGCACGAGAATATCTTTCTTATCTTGTATAGAAATTTCAGCCGTCGCCGTCATCGCATATTTCAAATCATTCTGATCGGTATTCGGAATCGCTACCACAGCATCATACGTTGTGACCCCATTCGTCGTTGTTCCTACATTGGAAACGGAAGTCACTTCACCTTGGAACGTCTTGCCGGAGATAGCATCAACCTTAACGGTTACCTTCTGCCCGACCTTGACGCTTGTTAAATCGAGCTCATCTACGGCTATTGCCAGTTGCATCGTACTTAGGCTCGCTACGGCTCCCAACGTTGTGTTGGCACTAATCTGTGCGCCTGCCGGATAATTACGAAGCACATTGTTTTTACTATTGGCAAAATCAGCTGAGAAAACGCCATCGAACGGCGCTTTGATCGTCAATTGATTTACTTTCTGCTCCGCATCGTTCATACGGATTTTCTGGCTTTCGATGGCTGATTGCTTGCTAATGATATTATTTTGAAGGTCGTCATTGAACAAGGTGGCGATCAAATCGCCCTGTTTCACCGTTTCGCCATCTTTAAACTTCATGCTTTTAATCGTTCCGCTTGCCTCTGCAAAAATAGAAGCGGTACGCACATACTCAAGCACCACCTGCTCGGAGGAATCGATTTTACCGTCACCGCTGCCGATGCTGCCCTTTACCTTAAGGCCCGCCGAAAGCGTTCCATCATTGGTAACCAAAACCTCCACCGTAACCACTTTGTTGCCGTAAGCATCCGCTTTAATTTCACGGCCTATCGAATCCACGGCTCCGACTTTGGATAGTAAATAGCCATCGACGCTAAGCTCTACCGGATCACCTTTTTTCAGCTGTACCGCTTCTTGCAAGGAGAATGGCAGCTTCACTTTAAACTGCGATGTATCTGAAATCGTGCCGATTTTCGTTGTTTTATTAACTTGACTGCCTACATCTAGATTGGCTGGTAATGTGATCTTGCCCGACATTAAGGCTGTAACACTCATATGATTTTGTTGGTCCTGCAGATCTGCAAGTTCTTTCTCAAGCTGCTGCAAGCTAACCTGGGCTTCCTTGAGAGTCGTTTCCGTTGAAGGCACCGACAGCTCGACTAGCACATCGCCTTTCTTGACCGCCTGATTTTGCGTCAAATTCATCGTTTTGATGATACCTTCAATCGGAATCACAATATTTTGCTTGTCCTTGGCATCCAACTGAGAAGTCCCAGATACCGCCATGGATATCGCCCCTTTGGTCACTTTCATCGTTGTTTGCTGTGTTGCTGCAGACGCTGGCTGCGCCTTGTTATGTACGTAATAGTAAGTTCCCGCTCCACATAGAATGGCAGCTAGGGCCACAATGATCCATCTCTTCTTCCGACCTAATTTCATCCTTTATGCCCCTCTCCCAGTTACCCAGACTATCCACCGCCCAGGCCATAACAATCCCTACTGGACTTAGTGTAATTGGGATGGCTGAAACCAGTCTGAGCGTAGGCTGAATATAAGTTGAACACAGGCTGAGCGTTTGCTGAAAAGATTAGGTCACGCGTGTGGTTAACTCGGTGACTGACGGCGGGGCGACTTGAGCGCACTACGGCGCAGAAGCCGAACTGCACGGCCTGTTCCGTATCATTAACAATGTTTTACATCGCTAACGAGTCATTCTCCCTCCTCTCGCACACTTTAACGATGAAAATCATCACTACGACGTTGAAATTGGACTACTCGGCCTGTTTCCGCATCATTAAGAATGTTTTACATCGTTAACGAGTCATTTTCCCTCTTCTCGCCACTTTTGCGATGAAAATCATCACTACGGCGAGGAAATCGGACTGCACGGCCTGTTTCCCCTTTATTTACGGCGGAAAGCGGACTCATTGACTATCTCACTGGAAAGGAAAAAGCCGCCCGCGTAGCGAGCAGCTTCCTCCATTTTTATTTTTAGCTAGTTGCAGCCGGAGTTGCAGTTGGTGCTGTTGTATTTGAAGACGGTGTGCCTGCTGGGCGCTTACGATCAGTGCCTTTTTGCTCAACATGCTTCTTAATCGCGTCCGTCATTCCGTCTTTGATTTTGTTAATGAGATCATCTTCACTGATGCCTTTAGCTGTAGCAACATCCAAGATCGATTTGCCCGCTTCCAGTTCGGTTCTTAGCTCATCTTGCGTGATACCCAGAATTTGCGTTAACACTTCAGGGTTCCCGAATTGCCCACCGCCAGGGCCGCCATGACCGCCACCTCTACCATCCCGACCACCCTCTGGACGTGTGCTTTGCACTTGTTTCGTTACTCGGTCGGATAAGCCCGACAACATTTGATCTGCTTGTGCTTGCGTTAATTTACCAGCTGTAACTTCAGCGTTGATGGAAGTGGTTTCTGCTGCAACTAGCTTAGCCACGTAGTCTGCTTCCGTTAAACCTTTTTCCACTGCAAAAGCCGATAATGTTTTGCCAGCTTTCAAAGCATCCTGCACGACACTTTGCTCTACACTAAGAATTGTTGCTGTTTGCTCTACCAAATTGCCGCCGTGACCTTTGCCCATGCCACCGCGCCCGCCTTCTCCACCAGGGAATCCACCTTTGAACCCAATCGCATCAATACGCTTCGTTAATTGATCAGTTAGACCTTTGAGAACATTATCTGCTTGCGCTTGTGTTATTTTGCCCGCTGCAACATCAGCTGTAATCGAAGCGGTCTCTGCTGCGACTAGCTTTTGCAAAAAGTCTGCTTTCGCAAGCCCTTTTTCTTCTGCAAATGCAGCCAATGTTTTGTCCGCTTTCAATGCATCTTGTACGACGCTTTCTTCAACGCCCAGGATTGTCGCTGTTTCTTTGACCAAGTTTGCGCCCTTGAAGCCACCGCGATCTCCGAAATCTCCACGACCTTTTCCTCCTGGTCCTGCATTTTGAGTTGATGTGCTCGTTGACGTGCCTGTTACCGTATCTGCAAATGCTTGATTATGTAAGGCTCCAACAAAACCAACTCCGAGTACAAAAGAAGCGACCAATGAACCAGTAAGAATTTTTCTGCCGATGTTTTTCATAATTTGTTTCCACCTTTTTCTTTATATTTTTTGTTTCTTCCTTACAAAACCAAGTATAGACGCCTAACCTGAATCTCATCTGAGTGTAAACTGAAGATTGGTTGAGAGATTTCTGAGGATTGGCTGAAGAGGAAAACGCCTATAAGGCGGCTCGCTGATATAGTTTGGCTTGGTATCATCGACCAGCTACCCTCGCTTACCCCGAAACCAAATTCCCATCATTAGCCTTTTTTTAGCGAAATAGAAGCTTCTGGAGGCTCATTTTTTCGCAGAATAATCCACACATACCGTGTTCAGCGCCAAATAAGAGTCTCTAGAGACTCTTATTCCCCACCATTAACTACTTTTTAGCGAAATAGAAGCTTCTGGGGGCTCTTATTCGCGCGGAATAAACCGCACATACCGTGTTCAGCACCAACCAAATAAGAGTCTCTAGAGACTCTTGTTCCCCACCATTAGCCACCTTTTGGCGAAATAGAAGCTTCTGGAGGCTCTTATTCGCGCAGAATAAACCGCACATACCGTGTTCTGCACCAAATAAGAGTCTCTGGAGACTCTTATTCCCCACCATTAGCCACTTTTTGGCGGAATAGAAGCTTCTGGAGGCTCTTATTTTACATTCCTATCAATTAAAAAAGCCCTACCCCGACATCCCGTCGAGATAAAGCTCCTCTCATTTATGGAAGCAGCAGTACTTTAAATGTACTACCTTCACCTACTATGCTATGAACCTCAATCGTTCCGCCATGCAGCTCCACAATGGAACGGGTGATGGATAATCCCAATCCTGCTCCACCGCTCCTTCGCGCCCTAGAGGAATCAATTCGGTAGAACCGATCAAACAAATGAGGGAGATGTTCAGGTGCGATACCTGGCCCATTATCATGAACAGCAATTTCGACACCTGCGTTGGTCTTTGCTAACGAAAGCCCTAGTTCACCGGTCAAAGGATGCGTATGCTGAACGGCGTTGTGAAACAAGTTCAGAACGACCTGCTTGATTTTATCCGGATCATACAGACAACGGATCTGGGGCTGCAGCGTAAAAGTAACTGTTCTGTCTCCTGCCAGTAGACGAAGCTGGGGTTCCATCTCATGCAGCATTTCATCGAGCAGCCCTTCCGACTTTTGAAAAGATGGCGTTCGATCCAAACGAGCTAGCAGCAGCAAGTCTTCGACTAGCTTATTAATACGCACGGATTCGCCGTGCATACTCTTCAGCGCTTTCAGCAATGGCTCCGGCTGTTGATACGCTCCGCGAAGGAGTACTTCCAGAAAGCCATGAATCGAAGTCAGCGGTGTGCGAAGCTCATGCGAGGCATCCGCTGCGAAGCGGCGCATTTGCTCTTTTGCTTCTTTTTCAGCTTCAAAAGAAAACTCCAGTCGCTCAAGCATACTATTGAAGGAAGTCGATAACCGGTCAATCTCTACCTGCCCCTGATGCGCAGGAAACCGCTCGCCCAGATTACCTGAATCGATCTGTTTCACCGTATCCACCATGTTAGAAAGCGGCACCAACGTCCGCCTTAACACAGGCAGAAATCCAAGCAGTCCTACAATCAATGCTGTCATGGACAATAGCAGAAAGGTTAACAACTGACGGAGCAGCAAATCTTTGATTGGCGCTGTGCTCGTACTCGCCTGAATAAGTCCTTGTACGCCTTGGGATCTCTCACGAATTTGATGAAAGACAATCAACTGTTCATTGCCATCCTTATCCTTCATGATTCGGTAGTCTAGCTTCTCTTTCGATTTCAATAATTCCTGATATTCTTCCTTCGTAAGCTGCAAAGGGGAGGTTACATTTTCTGAAGACAACTGCTTGTAAGTCCCTTCACTATCGATCAAAGCAATGGATAAATCAGGAACGAAAATCCGGGGAAACTCTCCTCCCGTATTGTCCGAATGATTACCACCGCCACCGTTCGTGTCTCGTCTGGGCATAAAAGGATTCTGGCCACGATCCGGAAATTCCCCTGCCCGCTGCCACGTATTGGGAGGTAACGTCGCAAGCTGATTGCGAATCGTTTCCGCCTTGTTCTTATACAGAAATTGCTGCATGAAAATATATTGGAATACACCAATCAGCAGTAATAACACAGACATCACCAATAAAGACCGCGATAGCAACTGGAATTTCAGCGAACCGGTAACAAAATGCTCGGCAAACCGGCCCCGCCTTTTCATGTTAAATCCATCCGATAACCGGCGCCGCGAATCGTGCGGATCAGCTTATGCTCTTTATCGCCTAACTTATCGCGCAAGGAGCGAATATACACCTCGACGATGTTCTCTTCGCCACCGAAGTCATAGCCCCATACTTTATCGAGAATCATCGATTTGCTTAATACAAGTCCGTGGTTAATCGACATAAATTTGAGCAGCTCATATTCCGTAGGAGATAGCTCCAACACGTTGTCATTCAGGCTAATTTCCTTGCGTCGATCATCCATACGAAGCGGTCCAATGATCACTTCACCGAACAAGTTTGGAAAATGGTTGCGAATTCGCGCATAGATGCGGGCAAGCAGCTCTTCAAAGCTGAACGGCTTAATCATATAATCATCGGCCCCAAGCGTGAGTCCCTTGACCCGGTCATCGACTTCATCCTTAGCCGTCAGCATGATAACTGCGACATTTTCCGTCTTCTTAATCATTCGGCAAACCTCGAATCCATCCATCCCCGGCATCATCACATCCAAGATAGCGATATGCGGTTGAAACTTATTGCATGCTGTAATCGCACTAATCCCATCCTGAGCCGTCATGACCTCAAACCCTTCATTCGTTAAACCTAACTCCAGAAATTCTAAAATATGAGGCTCGTCATCAACGAGCAGAATTTTAATACCTTTTAATTGACGCATAGTTTTTGTCCCCCCGAAGTTCATTGTACACGTTTTCTACAGTCAGTATCCCATATCCTCCCTAAAAGCAATCTGAGCGGATGCTGAAAGGTTGCTGAATGTTCGATGTTCCGTACGAATAAGCCGGACCCTGAGCGGACCCGACTTTTTATCCCTGCCTATTCAAGTTACACGACTCGCCTCCGCAGCTTCTCCTTCCCCAATTCTTTCTGCAAAAGGATATCCAGATACGCCAGCAGCTGCGGGCGAAGCTCATCTCTTTGAAGCCCCAGCTCAACAATCGCCTTCATATAACCGAATTTATCTCCGATATCGTAGCGATCTCCTTTAAGTTCAAGCGCCATCAGCCCTTCCTGCAGACACATCTTGCGCAGAGCATCCGTCAGCTGGTACTCGTTCCCCGCTCCCCGCTCAATCGTTTGCAGCACCTCGAATATGGATGGTTTCAAAATGTACCTGCCCATAATTGCCATGTTCGATGGCGCTTTACTCGGAGAAGGCTTTTCCACCAAATCGCTAACTTGGTACGTTCGATTATGCTGCGCGCCTGCCGCGATAATCCCGTACTTGCTGACATCAGCTTGCGGAACTTGCTGCACACCGACAACCTGCTTGTTTGTTGCTTCGAAAACCTGCATCATCTCCAGCAAAGCGGAAGTCTCAGAATTCATAATGTCATCCCCGAGCAGCACAGCAAAAGGTTCGTCCCCGATAAAAGGCTCGGCACAAAGAATAGCATGACCCAGCCCAAGCGGCTCCTTTTGGCGAATATAATGGATATTACCCATGTTCGAAATGCTTTGAATTTCTCTCAGCAGCTCCAACTTCTCCTTCTCGAATAGCATCTGCTCCAGCTCGACCGATTTGTCAAAATGGTCTTCGATGGACTTTTTATTGCGGCCAGTAACGATTAGGATGCTTTCAATACCGGCTTGTACAGCCTCTTCGACAATATATTGGATGGCCGGCTTATCGACAATGGGCAGCATTTCCTTAGGTTGTGCTTTTGTCGCAGGCAAAATGCGGGTACCCAGGCCTGCTGCTGGTATAACGGCTTTTTTAATTTTCATCTTATACCACTCCTTTTTCCATTGTTTTCGAAGAGTTGAATACCCCTACGCGGCTTCCTAAATTGTGCCATGGGTTTGCTCATACGACTTTCTTGATTCTTCGTTCTTTTTTCTTCATGCCGTGACAATCGCGAACGATATATAAAGGGCGGCCTTTGGATTCATCGTAAATACGTCCAATGTATTCACCGACTAGGCCGAGACTGATCAGGATAAAGCCGCTTAAGAAGAGCTGCATAATGGCAATTCCATTCCAGCCTCCCACAGCGCTTTCTGTGAATAGCTTGAGGTAGATGATGACCATTAGGTAAGCTAGACCTGAAACAGAAAGAGCACCTCCGAGATAGGTAGCCAACTTCAATGGTTTGATCGAAAACGACGTAATGCCATCCATACTAAGTTTTAACATTTTCTTCAAAGGATACTTGGTTTCGCCCGCGGCGCGCTCATCCCGCACATACTCCACGGCTGTTTGGCGAAAACCGACCCAAGAAACAAGGCCGCGTACGAAGCGGTTTTTCTCCGTTAACCGGCTCATTTCATCGCAAACCTTCCGGTCCATGAGGCGAAAGTCGCCTGTATCCATAGGGATGGCAATCTCCGTAAACGCCTGTAAGATACGGTAAAACAAATGAGCTGTCTGCTTCTTGAAGAAAGTCTCTCCCTTGCGCTGCGTACGCTTGGCGTAGACGACGTCATAGCCCTCTTTCCATTTCGCAATCATCTCCAGTATGAGTTCTGGCGGATCTTGGAGATCGGCGTCAATGACGACGACCGCATTTCCGCTTGCATAGTCCATGCCGGCTGTAATGGCGATTTGATGACCGAAGTTACGGGAGAAATTAATGAGTTTCACGCGTTCGTCTGTTTCACAGATGCCTTGGATGATCGCGGCTGTCTGATCGCGACTTCCGTCGTTGACGAACAACAGCTCATAGGGGGCGTCTGTTCGGTTCATCACTTGCTTCAACCGCTGGTATGTTTTTTGAATAACAGCTTCCTCATTAAACACAGGAATGACAACAGAATATCGTACATACTCAGTCATAGTGTTTCCTCCTTCATTTTTGCATTGAATTATAGGGAATCAACATTGATTTCGTAGAGCGTTCCGGAGCCATTCATGCCACCGCCCATAGGGCCGCCTTGGCCGTCTCGACCCTCTTGACCATCTCGGCCGTCACTCATGCCACGATCTATCTGCTGATTTTGGGCTTGCCTATCTTGCGTTGAGACTTGGCCTTGTTCACCTTGCTGCGTTCGAGCAGTCTCCGATTGGTACTCACTCTTCGGAACTTCGGTACTGTGCGCTTTGATCCAAGTCGTTAATTCCGAACTGGTACCTCCGCCGCCACCAAACCCGCCAGAAGAGATCAGGAAGTATTTAATTTCTTTGTTCTGAACCATTTCTTTCAGCTTATCTACCGTGAGAATGGGGTCAGAGCCTGAGAAGCCGCCCATCGCCATCACCGCTTTACCGGTTTGTATAATATAAGAAGAAGCTTCCGTTGCTCTAGAGACAGCGAACAAGTATGTTTCTCCTGTGTTGTTTTTGGTCACGTAATCTAACAATTTCGTATTCACTTCGCCGGGTCCCCCCATGCGGGAACCGCCCATTCCTGAGCCTTGCTTCAAACTCGGTCCAGCTTCAGGAAGCATGCTGTTTCCACCATAAAGGAGCGGTGTCGCTGCCCAATACATTGGCGCTGCAAGCAAGGCCAACAATCCGAGAATAGCTGCCGTATGAGCGAGCTTCTCTTTCTTAGAAGCGAGCACAAGGATCAGTGCTGCAGCCGCTCCGGCCGCGCCTACACCGATAGCCCATCCAGCTCCGATTTGACCATTATAAGGAGCGATAATGTATACTTCTAAGGCTGTCGTCACCGCGATCGCTGCGGGTAACAACCACATTTTCCAAGAAGTTTTATCACGGTAAAGGTTCCAAAGCTCGGTCCAACCAGCTCCCGCTAAAGCCGAGATTGGCGCGGCCAACATAATCAAATAGTATTGATGGAAAAAGCCTGCAACACTGAAGAACGCCGCTGCTGGGAGCAGCCATGCTAGCCAGAATAACGTTTCAAACTGTTTGGCAGTCATCGGTTTTTTTCTGCGAATCCCTACTAAAAGCGCGAGAGCTCCAATAGCTGCGAAAGGAATGAGCCAGCTGATTTGACCGGAAAGTGCCGATTGGAACAATCGCAGAGGTCCTGCCGTTCCAGTATTGAATGCACCACCGCCACCGCCTTTACCACCTGGAGCTCGGTCGTCAACCGTGGCTCCACCGTCCGGTCTAGCGCCACCCCCGCCCCCACCTGGCCCTTGATTACCCGTCAAACGGGATACACCGTTATAGCCAAAGGCAAGCTCCAGCACAGAATTCGTCTGACTGCTTCCCATATAAGGACGTTTGTCCTCCGGGATCGAATCTACGATGACTGCCCATGATAAAGATAGGGCGATAAGTGCAGCCGAGGCGCCTGTAAGCACTTTTAGCTTACTTTTCCAATTCACTTTACTTGCGAAAAAGTAGAACAAATAGAAAGCCGGAATAACCATGTAGGCTTGAAGCATTTTCATATTGAAGGCAACGCCGATCATGGCAAACGCGCCTACAACGAAGCCCCACTTGTTGCCGCGAATACCGCGGAACAGCATCCAAGTTGCAAGTACGAGCGTGAAAACCAACATACTATCCACATTATTCGTACGGCTAACCGCCGCGGCGATCGGGGTACAAGCAAAGGCAAGACTGGCCAATCGGGCTGACATTTTGCCAAACGTAGGTTTAATTAGGACGTACATCAACAGCACGGAACCAACACCCGCCAACGCTTGAGGCAAAATCACACTCCAACCATGCACCCCGAATACATACGCGCTTATCGTCTGAATCCAAAACGTCATCGGCGGCTTATCCACCGTCACATATCCGGCCGGATCGAAAGAAGCAAAGAAAAAGTTATGAAAGCTTTGCAGCATACTTGTCACCGCTGCCGTGTAGTACCCATTCACTGTCTGGTCTTTCCAAATGTTAAATATGTTCAGAAAACCCGCTAATAATGCTATCGCTACGAGGATATAATCGATTTTTTTGCTTTTTGGTGTATTCATCTTCTTTAGCACTCCCCTTCATCATTTCGTCGATGGGATTGTCATCCGTGTCCCTCGTTTACAGGTACAACTTTACCCACCCATACTGAATTCCAGCTGAATGCGCACTGAGCGTTTCTTGAAAGCATTCTGAGACATTGCTGAATAAGCCAGATCGCAGCGTTCTAGGTCAGCGTCCAGCTTAATTTTTCAGTAACTTTTCAGCCAACTATCAATTGAATCTCAGTTAACGCTTCTATAATAGGTTCATATCCTTCAGGACACGAAAGAAAAGAGGAAAACCTTATGGAACGTATCACAAAGTACTTGCATCCGTTTCATTTCCAGACTATGGAGTCTAATATCGAACTGCTGCTGCGCTGTGAAGAGAAAGAAAGTACTCTCATTAAGAAGCTGGCTATCGATTGGTTTCGAAATGTGGAAAAGCGTTTCAACCCTTATCTCGACGACAGTGAAATCAGTCTACTAAATACATTAGCCGGTGAAAATTGTATGGTCTCTGCTACGATGTTAGAGGTGCTTTTTCTAGCTGAGGGGTATCAAGCAATAACGGATGGGCACTTTATTCCTCTCCAGCAAAAAGGTTCGCCAACGTGCCTTGAGAAAGCTCCTGCTGCATTAGTGTGGGAAATAGATCCGACAATGAAATCAATTAAGCTTCCAAACCATACAAACATTGATTTAAGAGGGATCGAAAAAAGCTGGTCAATTAAGCGCTTAGCTGAATATATGCAAAAGAACATGTCGCTTGATCAAGGCCTAATCTTAGCCGGAGGGGATATCACCGTATGGGGCCGCAGCTCACTGAAGCTAGACCCTTGGGTCATTGGCATTCAAAACCCATGGAATACGAACGCCAAACTGGGCGCCATCGCGATGCCGGAGGGCTCCCTGTCCACTTATAGTCCATTTGAGGATAAAACATCCGTTCCCAGCAGCGATATCGTGCAGTGCACCGTTGCTGGCCAAGATATGGTTGAGTGCCAAGTGTGGGCAAGAATACTGTGTATTCTTGGCGTCGAAGCAGGGCTTGCCTTGCTTGCAAAGCGCACCTCCGTTTGCGAAGCTATAGTGCTCTCCACGAACCAGGAGCTGCATTACTTTGGGAGAGAAGCATCTCTTAATAGAAGATGGCTGGACATGCACGTTGACCATTATCACTTTCAGGACGTGGCGTCCTGAGTAATTACAATTAAACACAGGTTTTAGCCATTACTTTTTCTAATTCCGCCCTTTGTCCACATTCAATTACACTTTATCCACAATACCCTTACAATTTATTCACAAAATAATCTGTTTTATCAACATGTTATCCACAACCTGTGTGCATCTTTTATAACTTTGTTAACACCTAAATCGGATATCTGACTGTCCCCCTACTTTGAACTAGACACGCTTTGCATGCTATGATGGTGTCAAAATATGCGATGTAGGGGCTTTATTCAAATGACATATGATGTAATTGTAATTGGCGGCGGTTCCGCTGGACTCATGGCCAGCATTGCTGCGAGTATGGATGGCGCGAAGGTGCTTTTGGTGGATAAAGGGGACAAGCTGGGGCGTAAGCTCGGGATATCCGGCGGCGGCAGATGCAACGTAACGAACAACAAAGACATGGATGAATTGATCAAGCATATTCCGGGCAACGGGCGCTTCTTATACAGTGCTTTAACCCATTTCAGCAACAAGGACATCATTAATTTCTTTGAAAATCTCGGGATACGCCTGAAGGAAGAAGACAACGGTCGTATGTTTCCTATCAGCGACAAGGCCAAAACCGTCGTAGACGCGTTGATCGGCCAAGTTCGCAGACAGGGTGTCGAGATCCGGACGAATAGTCCGGTCAAGCAGGTCTTGTACAAGGACGGCAGCGTCCAAGGCGTTCGTCTGCATTCCGGCGAAACGATGAACAGCAAAGCTGTTATCATTGCTTCCGGCGGATGCTCTGTGCCGCATACCGGCTCGACAGGAGACGGTTATGCTTGGGCCGAAGCTGGCGGGCACACCATCACGCAGCTGTTCCCGACCGAGGTGCCTTTAACCTCGAAAGAAGCTTTTATCCGCAGCCGTGAGCTGCAAGGTCTTTCCTTGCGGGACGTGACACTCAGCGTGTGGAACGCCAAAGGGAAATCGATCATCTCCCACCGCGGCGATATGTTATTTACTCATTTTGGCTTGTCAGGGCCGATTGCGCTGCGCTGTAGTCAATTCGTCATAAAAGAGCTCGCCAAATCAGAGCGTAAAGAAGTACTCTTAACCGTTGATCTCTTTCCGGATCAAAGCACGGACGAGGTTTACAACCAAAGCATGGCTCTCGCCAAAGCTGAAGCTAAAAAAGCGATCAAAAACGTGCTTAAGCCACTTCTATCCGATCGCCTAATCCCGATCATGCTCGAGAAGTCTGGCTTGGACGATCAGCTTACGTACGACAATATCCCGAAGCAAAAATGGCTCGAGCTGTGCAAACTGATGAAAGCCTTCCCCGTTATCGTCAAAGGGACACTCTCTATAGAAGAAGCCTTCGTCACAGGAGGCGGCGTTCAGCTGAAAGAAATCGATCCGAGCACGATGCAGTCTAAGCTCGTGAATGGGCTTTATTTCTGCGGTGAGATCCTCGATATTCACGGCTATACGGGCGGTTATAACATTACCGCGGCATTTTCTACTGGCTATATGGCTGGCAAGAATGCTGCTCAGCAGGCATAAAAAAGAAGGACCCGCATCCTCAGATGCAGGTCCTTCTTCCTTTTGTTCATTGATTATGCTGTAGCCAATTCGAGGTCGTCTTCTTCGTCACGATCAAATGCTGCACGATCGAATTCTCCCTCAGACTCAGCCACGAGCAATGCCGTAACTGTTGTTCCTGTAGCATTAACTGCTGTACGGCCCATGTCGATCAGTGCTTCAACACCAAGCACAAGACCCATACCTTCCAAAGGCAAGCCTAAAGCTGTAAGTACAACTGTTGTCGAAATCGCAGCTGGACCTGGAACGCCAGCCACACCAATGGAGGAAACCACACTAACTAAGATAAGAATAATATATTCGGAAATGCCAAGCGGAAGATTGTAAACCTTCGCTACGAATATCGCCACAACCGCCGGCCAAACCCCGCCGCAGCCGTTGAAGTTCATCGTTGCCCCAAGCGGTGCCACGAAGCTTGCAATACGCGGTGATACACGAAGGCGCTTCGTAATTACTTCCAAATTCACAGGCAGCGTTGCATAGCTGCTTCGTGTTGTGAATGCGACAGCAATTGTCGGATAAGCCTTTTTGAAGAATTTGATTGGGTTTACTTTTGCCACGAAAAGCACCAAACCACCGAAGATCAACACGAAGTGAATAATCAAAGCTACATAAGAAGTTAGGATAATTTTAGCCAGAGGAGCAAGTGTATCCAAACCATATTTGGCAGCCATTGCTGCGATTAACGCGTACACCCCATAAGGTGTCAGACGAATAACATACTTAACTACTTGGTGGACCACAGCTGTTGCCGATGTAATAAACGATTTAACTGCTGCTACACTTTCTGGCTTTTTCGAGCCGACATGTACAATGGCTACAGCAACAAAAATCGCGAAGATCAGAACCGGTACAACTTTCCCAGTTGCCATATCGTTAATTGGATTGGAAGGTACTAAGTCCAGAATAACCTGTGAAAACGTAGGAATTTCTCTTGCTTTAAAATCCTTCGGTACAGCCTGTGCAATGCCGTTACCCGGATCAATCACCAAAGCAACAATCAAACCGATCAGCGCTGCGATTCCTGTTGTTAGCAAGAACCAACCGATCGTTTTCAAACCCAGTTTACGGAGTTGGCCTAGACTGGATAACGATGAAATACTGTTTATGACTAGAATAAGTACTAAAGGCATTACGAGCATTTTGATCAAGTTTACATAGATAGTTCCGATCGTACTCACACTTTTAAATTGAAGCCCCAGTTGATTAAAAACTACCCCTGCTACTAAACCAAGTCCTAAACCAATGAAAACACGGTTACCAAAGCTTACTCTCTTTTTCGCCAATAAGAAGAGGAACCCGATAATGATAATGGATACGACTAGGCTGACCCAGTTGGTTTGAAATGCCGTCACTAAATTGTTATTCACTAGAATCATCTCCTTAATTCCTACGATGTTACTCGGTTTTATGGGATAAGAATATGACATTAGGCGTAACCTGTCAATAATTAATTTTCAAAAAAAACGAAAAACCGAACTATTCCACGGAAAAATCGAGGTTTAATACGGCTTTTAAACGTTTTATTGAATTCGGAAAATGGATTTACATCGTATGCTGGTCATGCACAATTGCAACTAGATACCACTGAGTCCCTGAGTTTTCGTAAACAAGCCGCAGACTGGTCCAATCCATCCCCTGAAACTGTGGATCTAGACCGGGATAATGATACTCCACCGTAATCGCTGAAGTCGTCGGATATACACTGAATACATTATTAATCATATTCCCTTTGCCGAGAATCATGTTATAACTGATTTGCGGTGCGGCTGCAAAATCTTCGTTATATACAAATTTGTTCCAATAGTTGGGAAAAGTGAGATCAATGGGGTCACCTGAACCGTCGTAATCGCCCCAGTGTGTCGTACTTGTATTTGCCCAAAGGGCTGCAAGCCCGCTGCCTAGAACCTGGACATCACTCGACACATGAATATAGGAGTACGGCGAGAATTGTACACCCTTTTTGGGATGGATTAGCTCAGCTAGCTTTTTCAGATCCTTCTCTTTCAGCGCTTGTATCGTTTCTTTGGCTCGGCTTTCGATTGCTTTTTTCGCGTCGGCTTCTTTGGCGTACGAAGTTGGACTTGGTTTGATACTAGGAGGAGTAGTAGTTGATCTCGGTACCTGTGCGGTTGAATTCGGTGTGAGTGTTGGTGCCGGTGAGATTGGCGTCGATGATGCAGAAGGAGCTGCTGTCTGTGGGGCCATTGATGTCGGTTGAGGGCTGCTGCTATTGCTTGTGCCTGTGGCACCTTTTGTTTGATCACCCATACATCCAGTCATCACGCTTATTATTGCTGCCACCAAAACCATCTCCACCATGCGTCTCATCCGAATCACTCCTCCACAAATTTACTTCCTTATCTCACCAGACGCGGTAATGATGGTAAAGGTTACGCATTCTGTGTTATCTACAATAAAAAGGCGCATGCCTAGAAAGCAGCAGAGATAGAAGTGAATAAATAAGCTGAAGTACTCGGCTTACTCAGTCCTTGGGCGAGAGTGTTTGCAAAGGCTTATGCACAAAAGTTACGCCCAAGACGAATATGTGTAACATTCGGTTGCTTATCCGTGAGATGTTGTATTTTGTACAACAATAGGCAAGCTAATCGAGGTTTCCCGCGCGAATGTTGCAGAAAATACAACAATTCCAGCCAAATGTGGCTCTATAGCCTATAAAAAGGCTAAATTGTTGTACAACATACAACATTCTTTAGCTTACCCAGATGAAATCATGGAAATTGTTGTACGTGGTACAACTCGGCTTCCTACCAAAAAAGCACTAACCCAGTTCGGGCTAGTGCTAAGGAACGCCCACGGATGAGTGGACACGTGGATTGTGAGGGTAGGTGAAGCTGGCCCAACATAAGGATGTTTTTCATCCTTATGGCGGGGTTGCTCGGCCGCGGGCGCGAGTTAGCGATGTTTTTCATCGCTATGGCTATGCTTTCGCACGACCAGCTCGGTTTTCTTGCGCCACGCGTCGGTTCGCCCCTCGCTGGCTGCACCTCGCTCATTCGAGCCATAAGCTCGCTCATTCGAACGGAATTCGCTCACTTTAGCTTCCGGGCCGACTCCCCGCTCCATTTTACATCCGAATACCGGCGCTGAAATGGTTGTAGTCGTCAGCAGACGGGTCAAAAGCTGCCTCTTCCTCGCTCGGCACTGCGTCGGTTACGGGCGATGCGTTCGCCTCAGCGTAGCTCTCGGACCAATCCTCATTCACGGTGTGGGCCGGAATGCGGATGGAACCCTCCAGATCGTACGCCATGGAGTATATCGCTGGCTCTGACTCAGCCTGCGGGCGATCCACTAAGCGCCCGCCGTGTGATTGCGCAATTTCTAGCGCTGAGGTTATCTCCTGTTCATCAAGATGGATATGCACCGTGGACATCTCTCCACCCAGTAATTCCGGCTTGTAGCCGAGCTCGTCCAGCGTATCAAGCGCAAGGAGCGCATCCCGCTCCTTCTCAAATTCAAAAAATATAGGAACAAAGCTCTTCATCGCACAGCATCCTTTCTTCCTCAACATGCAAAGTATGCCATTATCATCTACATATTGTTCCCACTTTATTCTACGTTCATGGCTTCCTGCACGAATGCCAGCAGCTCCGCATGATATTCTGGCACAGCAGCCACCAAGTAAACTGCCTGTGCCATCTCTCTCCCCTCTTCGAAGCTTGTTCTCACACCTGGATTTATACCCGCATTTGTACCAGCATTTGTACCAGCATTTGTATCTGTATTCGTACCTGTATTTGTATCTGCATTTGTACCTGCAATTGTATCTGCATTACTACCTATATTTGTCCCTGTACTTATTTCTGCACTTGCACTTGCACTTGCACTTGCACTTGCACTTGCACCTGCACTCGCACTCGCACCCGCACTTGCACTCGCACTCGCACTCACACCTGCACTTATCCCTCTACCCACCACAGCAGCCGTACCACCAAGCATAGCTACCGGATTACCCGCGAAATCCGTCACCTTCACGCCGGCCTCCTGCGCGAGCAGCAAACCCGCGTACAAATCCTCACCTTCGGAGTTGTACAACACGACACCATGAAGGTCGCCTCTGGCGAGCATCGCCCAGGTCAATGACGGCGCCCACATGCGCAGCACTCTTTTAACCGAATGCTCTAGATGATGCCTTAGTCCCAACGCTCTATGATCGTCCTTGCCAACCCCATGGCCTTGAATCCATGAAATTGTGGACTTGACCAACATTCCTTTCGGCTTCGCCTCAAGTTCAACATCCTCCTGCCAAGCACCTTCGTCTTTAACAGCAACATAATTTAGCCCCAAAGCCGAATCACGGATTACCCCAAGGACAATTTGTCCCTGATAACTCAAAGAGATGCAAACGCCATAAAGCGGTATGCCCAAGGCGAAATTATTCGTTCCATCCAGCGGATCGACATGCCAAACCCAATCGCTGACTGCCCCTCCTTCACCCGCTTCTTCACTATATATACGATGACTCGGAAACACCGCAAGGATGTCTTCCACAATCAAACGATCCGCCTGCACATCTACTTCGGTGACCAAATCGCCGCGATCATCCTTATGCTGAATGGTCAGCTTACCTCCGAAACGCTCTCTTGCCAGTTCTCCTGCTTTCGTTGCCGCTTTAACAGCAACCTCTCTTGCTAATGACCACTCGTTACGATTCATTCACTTAGGCCCCTTCAAGTAATCTAGTACTCCTTCTCATATTTTACCATATCCTCCCTGCAAAAGTTGTCGCAAACGCACACTGCTGCATTGACAAGCAGCCTCTACATAAGTGATAATATAGCAAAATCAGAAGCGATATAAGCAGTCGAAAGGGGCAATACGAGTATGGTTAAGCAGCATCAACACAAGATATTGGATTGTACGATTCGGGACGGCGGTTTGGTGAACGATTGGGATTTTAGCGTGGAATTTGTTCAAGACATGTATCGCGGCTTAAGTGCAGCCGGTGTAGAATATATGGAAATTGGTTATAAAAACTCGGAAAAGCTGCTTAAAGGCGGAGCGTCCGGTCCTTGGAGATTCTTAAATGAGTCCTTTCTTCGTGACGTTATTACCAAAAAAACCGATACAAAACTATCTGCTCTCGTAGATATCGGCCGTGTCGATGAGAACGACATTTTACCTCGTGAAGACAGCTTACTTGACCTGATCCGCGTTGCTTGTTACATCAAAGACGTTGATAAAGGCCTGGAGCTTGTTCAAAAGTTCAATAACATGGGCTACGAAACATCCATTAACATTATGGCGCTTTCCCACGTAATGGAAAATGAACTGGTTGAAGCTTTTGAAGAAATTAATAAAAGCCCTGTTGACGTTGTCTATATCGTAGACTCCTACGGCAGCATGGATCATAAAGACATTGACTACCTCGTAACGAAGTTCCAACGTCTGCTTCCTGAGAAAGAACTAGGCTTACACATGCACAACAACCTGCAGCTTGCTTTCGCAAACACAATTGCCGGTGCTTCCAAAGGCGTGTCTTTCCTTGATTCCTCCGTATATGGAATGGGCCGCGCAGCAGGGAACTGTACGACGGAACTACTTCTTAGCTATTTAAAAGGAGCACGTTACGACATTCGTCCAGTACTAGAAATTATCGAGAAACACATGATTACTATGCGTCAAAAATGGGATTGGGGCTATCTCATTCCTTACATGATCGTAGGAGCGCTTGATGAGCATCCGCGTACGGCTATGGCTCAACTTAGCTCAGATGAAAGAAATAACTTTGTAGATTTCTATGACCGTTTGACTTCCGTAGAAACAGCTCCTATTGTTCATAAAAACTAATATTCTCAACTAAAAAGACCCCTTATTGACAGTTCTCGAAGGCTTCGGCCTTTAGATCTATCGATAGGGGGTTTTTCATATGCCTTAACCTATTTGATGATTTTGGCTGATACGACGTAGTCTTCTGCATACGCACGGTCAATGAGGAAGATGAAATCCTCTTCTTCTCGGCGATACGGGGTTTTTTTAGGGAAAACTTCAATATACTCACTCTCGATTAACTCTGTACAATTCTCGTCTGCGTAGATCAATCCGTCTTCTAAACGTTTTAGCGCCTCAACCATAACCTCCCGGGATTTGAACTCCCCTTGAATCTCTACATAGACTTTTGCGGTAGCATCGTGGTCCTGCAGTAAAATCGCTACTTTTTGGTTAGTTTTGATGCGCACTTTCTTTTTTGGAGTTATGCTCATTTGTCCTACTCCTTCGTTAGTCTTCTATAGGTTATTTTATGTCACAAAGGCGGAACGCGGACTAGGCTAATGAACGCTAACGAGACACTCCCCAAAGACTGGGCTTTTCACATATGTATGTAAATGTACCGAATAGAGAAAATAAAGAACGAATCGACACCGCTGACCATCAGCCAGCCGTTAGGAGTGAAATCTATCCGCCATGAGCCGCATATTGCTAATTGAGGACGAAGAACGCATCGCTAGGGTGCTTCAGCTGGAGCTGGAGCATGAGGGCTATGAGGTACATATAAGAGCAGATGGGCGCTCTGGACTGAATGCAGCCTTAGACGAGTCGGAGGACTGGGAGCTTATCCTGCTTGACGTCATGCTGCCGGAATTGAGCGGTCTAGAGGTGCTTCGCCGCATACGGCAGGTAACCGCTACCCTTCCCATTATCCTGCTGACGGCACGTGACGCCGTCCCCGACCGAGTCAGCGGACTTGACCAAGGCGCTAACGACTATGTGACGAAACCTTTTGCCACGATCGAATTGCTCGCCCGCATTCGCAGTCTGCTCCGCCAAAAAAGCTTTCAGGACCAGTCAGCAGAGCAGCCTCATTTACTTAAAGTGGATGATCTAACCATGGATTTAAAGAGTAGAGCCGTTACCCGAGAAGGTACACCGATCGAATTAACGCCTACAGAGTTTGATTTACTGCGCTTCCTGATTCAGCACCAGGATGAAGTGATGTCGCGGGAGCAGATCATTTCGGAGGTTTGGGGATATGATTTCGTAGGGGATACGAACGTGGTTGACGTGTATATCCGATATTTGCGGCAAAAGGTGGACAAGCCCTTCTCCTCCAAGCTCATTCAGACGATGCGCGGTATCGGCTACTTGCTGAAGGTTGAACCTTCCTCAAGCAAAGAGGCGGACGAATCAGCTGGTGAAGCTCTCCCTAAAGACGGGCAGACACCCTCATGAGCCTTAAGTTGAAAATCACACTGTGGGTTTCCGCAGGACTGATGTTGATCCTTTTTTTCAGCTTCACCTTTGTCTACTATATGTTCATTCGGGTTACAACCAATGGCGAACTGGAGCTGCTGAAAGAAAAAGCCCGCACCCTGATTCTGAAGGATTTACCTAATCATCCGGAATATTGGCAGAATAACTCGCAGATGGAAGAGCTCCTCATTCCGCAAGAAATGGTACGGTATATTGCTCCTGATTCGAAGGTTGTTTACCAAATATATTCTGACCCCAAGTTGCTCCGCTTTTTTGCCAAATATGTAGACAAAGAAACGGTCATCTTAGAAACAGCGCCCGACGGAATTTTTATATTCGTGAAAATGCCTGTGTTCAAAGAAGGCCATCAGGTTGCTATTTTAGAAATTGGACGCAACCTGCGGAGGTTGGGTGAATACTCCCGCATGCTCATCTCTATACTTTTATTAACTTCCACGGGTGCGCTGATCCTAGCTCTCCTTGGGGGTTATTTCTACACGAATGTGCTCTTTCGGCCGCTTCAGCAATTAGCAACCACCATGCAAAATATTGAGAAAAGCGGCTCTTTTAGACACATCCCCCTGCCCGACAAGCTCACGAATGATGAGTTAACCATACTTAGTGCAACATTTAATAGAATGATTGATAGGCTGAAGGAAATGTTTCAAAAGCAAGAGCAATTCCTTGCGGATGCGTCACACGAGCTGCGTACGCCGCTCACGATCATTGAGAGCTACGCTAGCTTATTGCGAAGATGGGCTTTCCGGGATGATAAGCTGCGTGAAGAAGCGCTCGAAGCCATCATCTCCGAATCAGCCCAGCTGAAGATTCTCACGCAAAATCTGCTCTCCCTTACCGATAAAGAGCGAGAAGACTGTGAACAAAAGAGCACCTTCGACCTCCTTCCGATTGCCCAGCAAACCGCAGGCTCGCTTAGAGTCACCTCCAGCAGAGAGATTGAGGTGCAGATTGCGCAAGATCTGAAAGAGCTTCCTATGACCGGAGATCCTTATAAGATCAGGCAGCTTCTCATTATTTTGCTAGATAACGCGCTCAAATACAGCCAGCAAATGGTTGTGTTGAAAATCGGCATCACAGAGAACAAATGCGTTACCATCGAAGTCATTGATCAAGGCATTGGTATTGCAGAAAGTGACATACCGCACCTTTTTGACCGCTTCTATCGGACGGATAAAGCAAGGAATCGCAAGCAAGGCGGAGTGGGTCTGGGACTGGCTATTGCGAAGCATATCGTTCAGAAGCATGAGGGGACCATTCAGCTCAAAAGCTGTTTAGGTCAAGGAACTACCGCTTTGATTACGCTGCCAAGAACATGTCAATAAAAATATTATAATGGAATTCTCATCATATTCTCAGAATTTATCTTAACACCATTGATACCACTGGCCACAGGGCTGCAAGGTAAATGTTAGGTGGAATTTCATCTGGTATACTTGGGCTGTTAGACGAACAATCCACAAGTTAGCTCAGTAGAAGAGTCTTGCAAATCAAGTTTTCTAATGAAAACTTAGCATAGGCTTGCAACGTAAGTTTACTTACGAAAACTCTAAGGAGGCATTCCAGATGAAAAACCATCAAAAAACGTGGTATAAAAAATTAGTCATTACGGCATTGACCGTTTCCATAGGACTTTCTGCAGGAATGGTGAGTGCGCCTCATCAAGCCGGAGCAGCAGCAGCTATCGATGCATCAATCACAGCAACTTCTCGTGGCAGTCAAGTGATTTCGATTGGTAAAAACTATTTGGGAAGACCTTATCAATTCGGTGCAAAAGCGGGCCAAACGCGAACATTTGACTGCTCCTCCTTCACGCAATACGTGTTCAAGCGGGTTGGCGTAAACCTGCCGCGGACATCTAAACAGCAATCCCATGTCGGAACATACGTATCTAGAAGCAACCTTCGCACAGGCGATCTCGTGTTCTTCTCTATTCCGGGCAAACCCGGCGTCATTAACCATGTAGCCATTTATATGGGCAACGGTAACCTACTGCAGACATACGGTGCAGGCGGAGTCCGCATTACTAACATTCACAGCGGAACTTGGTCGTCCCGTTACATGACCGCTCGCCGCGTCCTATAGTTCAACAAGGATAACCCTCAGCCATATGGCTTGAGGGTTTTTGTTTTTCACCTAGGAATCTGCAAGCCGTAATGTATTCCGCCCTACTGACTCGCTAGTAACGGATGTACGCCTCAACATAGTTTTCCCTCAAGCCTCGCTTGCGTACCTTGATCTGCAGCAGACGTTGTTTGTAGCTCACTCTAGCCGTCCTCGGCTGCACAAGGGTCGGCAGCTTAATGATTCGGTTCTTGCCGCTGAGAAAGCCAGTCAGCTTAATCTGATTGGATTTCACAAACACCTGCAGCGCTTTTGGATCTTCATCTTTGGCAATCTTCACTTTAATAATGACGTGTTCATGCGTCTCAAAGATTTCAGAGCCCGCAAATCCCTGGGAAGAGAGAGTGGCATCCAAACCCGGCATTGCTTTTTTCAGCATGTCCTGTACATATCCTTCGGCCCACGTCATATTATCTAGAAAGGTCTGCCCTTTTTCACCGAAAGGCAGCTTTTGCCCAAGGAACTTCTCAACTTGCTCCCATTTTAGCCAAGGATGGCGATTAAACCCGCTCAAGCTCATCACCTCATTTTCACTAGCAGTATATGTGCCTACTCCCTGATGTGACACCCCGAGGAAAAACAGGGCACCACTAGGCGAATACCCTCATATACTATAGTTGTGATTAGCGCAAGGGGGGATCAACTATGCCATCTATCGTAGGGAATGTCAAAATCATCAGCGTGGGGCCGAGCTCCGTTGTCCAATTCGGCGATTCCTTTATCATCGCACCTAATAGCTCCTCCAAAACTTTTGCCGGAGCAGGCTCATTTAATACCGGGGATTTTCCTCGCATCTATAATGCCTACAGCACCACCGTAACCAACGATTCCGACCTTATCGAAAACAATGCCAGCGGAATTATCATTTAATATCCATTCATTTATTAACCTGAGCGAGGTGTTCATCCAAAATGAACTGGACCATTCATCAGACCATTATGATTCAGCATTTAAAAGTGGACTCAGTCGCTAACTCCTCCGTTCTGCAAATTGGCACCGCCGGATCTATCCGATCATTATCTAATCTTTACAATACAGGCGGCTTCGTTGAATCCGCTCCAGAGATGGGGGCAAGCACAACGAACCCCGTCTCTCTGGTTCCTTTACCACCGCCAACTTAATATATTCCCCAGCTCGGGGTGTTACAAGCTCAATGAAACCGGAAGGAGGTGCCTTTCCTAGATGCAGAATTGTATAACTTGGCAGCAATGGGCCCAGCAGGTCTCCGCCTATATTGAGATGCAGAAACAGCGAATCGATACGCTCGAACAAACCGTAAGCAAACTGCAAACGGACCTCAACGCCTTGAGAAATCAGAAGGGCGTCCACATCGATAAAATTGAATATAAATTCGATCAACTCAAAGTCGAAAAGCTAGACGGGACCTTAACAATCGGTATCAGCCCCAGCTTACTTGACCAAATCGATGACTTATCAGTGAATAGTGCCTCGATGGGCAAATATGCCGGTGCTGATGCGAATGCATTTTTTCAGGGGCAAGGGCAAATGAAAGGGCAAATGCAAGGTCAAGGAATAAGTCAATGGCATGGAATAGGGCAGAGACCACAAGAGCAAGAACAAAAGCAAGGTCCAGGGGCGGGGAATCAAGGGCAAGAACAGGAGAAAGGAAATCCCGCAGGTTTTGGCATTCAGCAGGAAGTCTCTAGCGGAATAGAACAATACTTGCAATATGGTGTTCATGCCGATATGCACAATCTCGAAAACAAATATCAGTATCCATTGGACGAAGATTACAAAGCCCTCATTATCGATGATATCCGTAAACAGCTAGACACACGCATTCAGCTTTATATCAATCAGTACCGCAGTGTCGGTTTCAAAGAACCGATGGATGCCGTCACAACTAGTATTTTTGAGAAAACAAAACAAGACATAATCAGTGCAATTGAGAGTTACATATCCAGTTTACCAAGGAAGGAAGGCTAGAATATGCTGAACTTACATGTGGAAAACAAACAACTTTTCGTAGGTGATGTGCGAATCATCGGGGTCGCCAGTTCTTCTGTATTTCTTATTGGCGATACGGAAGTCATTTCATTGTCCTCCATGTTCGACACCCCTCCCGAATCGGTCATCATTTCTCCATTCGTACCTCTTCCATCGGAGGGTTGACCTATGGTTCGCTTATCCATCGTCGGCAATGTCTATATCAATGACTTAAGCTCAAGCAGTATCATGCAAGTTGGCGATAACGTCAACACAGCTCTAAAAACAAGAGTCTTCGCTGTCCAGCGTGAAGTTCCCTTCTATTATGGGAATGAGGGAAGCTTCAAGGCTTATCCCTTTTATCAAAGACCCTTTCCCATCCCCCAGCCTCATGAACCCTTCACAATGTGTGTGGATAACTTAGGCTCATTTATTCGTGTGCATAATATCCGTATTCTTGGCGTTTCCTCTTCCTCTATGTTGCAGATCGGCTGTAATCGTATCACCAGTGGCGAAACCCGCATCAAAAACATCCGCCAATTCGTCACAGATAAACCCGGCCCCAAAGAAAAGACAACCTTTGTCAAACTAGGCAAAGAAGAAGGCGTTGGCTTCTTCGAAGCGACTCCCCAGCAGTAACTTTAGGAGAGCGACATTGAGTTTCTAAAATCGGAATCCATCGCCATGTATGCTCGCGTGATGTTGCTGGATGAATGAAAAAATGAATGAATATATGTTTGCACCCACACCCTCGGTCGAATGATCGGTCTAACCCCCTAATACTGGACACTAGTCGACTAAAGCAACAGATTACTTATTAAATTGCGAGTTTAAACGGCTTTACTTCATTTTTCTTTAACTTCTCGAGAAATTC
>NZ_JCAUAS010000021.1:0-144443 GCF_059692075.1 Paenibacillus sp. J31P190
ATGATGGCGGAGGGGACCCACGCGTTCCCATCTCGAACACGACCGTTAAGCCCTCCAGCGTCGATGGTACTTGAACCGCAGGGTTCTGGGAGAGTAGAACGTTGCCAAGCAATTAAAACCTTACAAGGAGAAATCCTCGTAAGGTTTTTTTTATTTACAGGTGTTTGGATAGGTCAGAAAGCTTATCCTGTGTAAGAGTCTCTAAAGACTCCTATTTCCACGAAAAGCACCAGAAATACAAAAATAGCAGTCTCTAGAAGCTCTTATTCTGCTAAAAGCAACCCAACTCCAAGCCCTATCCCACAAATAAGAGTCTCTAAAGGCTCCAATTTCACAGAAAGTACCCATAAAATCAAAAATAGCAGTCTCTAGAAGCTCTAATATTTCCCAACGCTTACCCACACTAAGCGCCCGCGTACAGCTTTTACACAAATTCAAGCCAAAACCCAAGAAATTGAAGAATCTTTGTCATTTTTACAAAGATGAGAAAAGAATCGAATGAATCCTTTCAACTTATATTACAATAAAGCTTAGTTTACTTTGTGTAGAGATACTTTGGTTCGCAACCACAGATCCCGATAAATGGTGATACAGAGACAGGAGTGATACATAGTGGGGAATACCTATGTTCAGATAGGTATGGCGATGTTCCGGACGGGGATATTGGGATATGGCGGCGGGCCGTCGATTGTGCCATTGATACGGTACGAGGCGGTTACGCGGTTTCAATGGATGAAGGATGAGGAATTCATGGAAGTGCTGGCGATAGCTAATACGCTGCCGGGACCGATAGCAACGAAGCTTGCGGGCTATTTGGGATATCGGCTCAAAGGCGGATGGGGAGCGGCGATTGGTGTTTTAGCTCACATCGTTCCTACCTGTGTAGCCATGGTGGGGCTGTATTCGTTTATTAATTTCTTTAGTACTTCTCAAGTGATTAAAGGCATGATAGCGGCGGTAGTTCCTATTGTAGCGGTGATGTTAGGCGTGATGGCATATGAGTTCGGAGAGAAAGCGGTAAAAGGCTTGGGTTGGGTGGCAGGTCTCACATTTTTTGTTATTTCATTCTTGCTGCTGCAGACTTTCTCTGTGCATCCGGCTATCGTTATTTTTATGTTTTTACTATATGGTGCTTTTCATCATAAGCTAAAGGACAAGTGGGGCAAGAACAAGAAGCAGCTTGGCAAAGGTGATGGCGTATGAGTGAGTGGTGGCATTTACTTGTTAGCTTCTTTTTAGCCAATGTGTTCGGATATGGAGGAGGACCCTCGTCGATCCCGCTGATGTATCAAGAGATTGTTCCGAATCATGCTTGGATGACCAGCAGTGGATTCTCGAACATGTTAGCGCTTGGGAATGCGCTGCCTGGACCGATTGCTACGAAAATAGCCGCGTATGTCGGCTTTCAAATCGGTGGTTGGGTCGGCGTTCTAATTGCGGTGGCTGCAACAGTTGTTCCTTCTATTATTGCACTCATCATTTTGCTGAATATCCTCCAGAAATATAAGCAATCTTCGGTAATCAAAGGAATGACGCTGCTAGTCCAGCCTGTTATCGCGATCATGATGGTGTTGGTCACGTGGAGCAGTATGGTGGAATCTACGAAAACGATAGGATACTTGCAGTTTATTGGTATTGCCGCAGTAGCTTTCTACCTCATTCAAAAGAGAAAGATTCACCCTGCGTTTGTGATTGTGGCTGGTTTCATTTATGGCGGTATATTTCTTTCCTGATTTCTTTCCTGATTTCTTTCGTGATGAAAAGAATAGGATAGTAAAAGGAGCATTCTTCAAAGAGGAGTGCTCCTTTTTGTTGTCCGCGTAACTTAACATAACATTATCGGGAGGGGGAGCCTTTATACTTTGGGATCAAGCACAAATGAATCGTCATTTTTTGTTAGATGCCCAAATATGATGTAATGTTAATTGACGTGTTATTCACCTGAACAGTATAGTGGGTGAAGATAGATATGTACTAGGTTCGCGTAAGGTATGGCCTAAATGATACCCAAATTATGGTTTTAAGAAACAGCAGATCCCAAAATGGGAGATGCTGTTTTGAATATATAGGGGTGTGTAAAGGACGAGAAGGAGGGGGCTCATTGCTTAAAACGGAGGGTTATTCAGTTGAGATGAACCAGATCGTCAAGCAATTTGGTTCTGTTGTAGCTAATAATCATGTTGATTTCCGGGCAAAAGCTGGAGAGATTCATGCATTATTAGGTGAGAACGGCGCCGGTAAAAGTACAATGATGTGCATGCTCTCAGGTGTATATCGTCCAACAAGCGGAGAGATTCTTATCCACGGTGAGAAGGTACGAATTCGTTCGCCTAAGGATGCGATGAACTTAGGGGTTGGCATGGTCTTTCAGAATTTTCGACTTGTTCAAACGTTAACTGCCGCGGAGAATATTGTACTTGGGGAGTCGTCTTCGTTCTGGCGCGGCCCACGATGGTTAGCTAGAAAGTCCGAGGAGATCGAGGGAATATCGAAACATTTTGGGCTACCGTTTCCGGTGGACCGGCCCATTTGGCAGCTGTCTGTCGGGGAACAGCAGCGTGTTGAAATTGTGAAGACGCTCTATCGTGGAGCGGATTTAATTATTTTGGATGAGCCTACCTCGGTGTTGACGCCAGGTGAGGTGGATCAGTTGTTTGAGACACTGAATCGCATGAAAGAAGAAGGCAAGACCGTCATTATGACGACGCATAAACTCAAGGAGGTTATGTTTGCTTCGGATCGCATATCGGTCATGCGTAAAGGCGAGATGATCGCAACGATGGCGAAGTCAGAAACGAATGAGAGGGAACTGGCGCAGCTGATGGTCGGCAAGGAGAGCCTGGAAAGTCAGACGGCTGTTAGAGAGAAATCGCTAGGAAAGCCGATGCTTGTGGTGGGTGGTTTGGATGTGTATGCGGAGCATGGACGCAAGGTGCTGGATGGGCTTCATTTTCAAGTGTGTGAAGGTGAGATTGTTGGTGTGGCCGGGGTGTCTGGAAACGGGCAGAAGGAGCTTGCGGAGGTGTTAACAGGGCTTCGCGTCTGGAAACAAGGCGATGTGCAATTTGCCGGCAAGGCATTGCGTAACGGTTCGGTGCGCGCAGCCATTGAGCTAGGCATTGCCCATGTGCCGGAAAACCGCATGAAGAGCGGTCTAGCGGGCAGTTTGGGCGCCGTAGACAATCTGCTCTTCAAGACGTATCGTTCTCCAGAGCGATCTCGATTCGGTTTGCTTCGTACTGGGAGCAATCGAAGCTGGTCGCAGAAGCTTGTTGAGCTGTTCGATGTAAGGACATCGGGGATTGATGCACCTGTTCAGTATATGTCAGGGGGGAATCAGCAGAAGCTGCTTTTTGCCAGGGAAATTGATCAAGGTCCGAAGCTGATGGTTGCCGTGCATCCAACGCAGGGGCTAGATGTAGGTGCCACTGAGGGTGTGCACCAATTGCTAGAGGAATTGCGCAGCAAGGGGAGTTCTGTTCTCCTAATATCAGAGGATTTGGATGAGGTGCTGCAGCTAGCTGACCGAATACTTGTCATGTACGATGGACGCATCGTGGGCAATATTCCGCGAGAGGAAGCGAGCCGGGAATATATCGGTATGTTGATGGCGGGGTCTGAGGAGGATGCAGGGTGAGCGAACAACAAACGGCGGGAACCATTCCGATAGAAAAAAAGGTGCCTAAACGAGAAGCTGGTTTTCGTTTGCCTTACCGATTTGAGATTGATCCTGCGGGGCCAGCCAGTCCGTGGTGGGTGACGATTGTATCTATCGTCTTAGCGCTTGTGGCCTGCGGCATTTTTATAGCTTTGAATGGTATGAATCCGATTGTGGTTTATGCCAAAATGCTGAAAGGTGCCTTTGGTTCCTCTTTTGGCATTACGGAGACCCTTGTGAAGGCGATTCCACTGGTGCTTTGCGGTCTTGGCGTTTCAATTGCGTACCGGATTTCGGTATGGAATATCGGTGCCGAGGGGCAGTTCTTGGCCGGAGCGATGGCGGCTACCGCGGTTACGGTTTATTTTCCACAGCTGCCAATGTATATTTCGATTCCATC
The DNA here is from genome assembly GCF_059692075.1 of Paenibacillus sp. J31P190. Lineage (NCBI taxonomy): Bacteria > Bacillati > Bacillota > Bacilli > Caryophanales > Paenibacillaceae > Paenibacillus > Paenibacillus sp. J31P190. The sequence goes on from NZ_JCAUAS010000021.1 coordinate 4,059, forward strand.
TATGGTGGTAGCGAGCATCGTAGCCGGTGGGGTCTGGGGATTGTTGACGGCGATTCCGAGGACCTATTTTCAAGTTAACGAACTAATTACATCCTTAATGTTGAATTATGTAGCTCTTCTTGCCTTAAATTATGCGGTATTCGGTCCATGGAAAGATCCGAAAGGCTTTAACTTCCCAGGATCCCCGATGTTCACCGCGGCGCAGTCTTTGCCTACTTTCGGAACAACCCGACTTCATTTTGGGATCATTTTTGCTATTATTGCCGTGCTGCTCTATGCCTTTATGATCCGATATACACGATGGGGTTATGAGCTGCGCCTCATTGGTGCGAATGCGGAAGCTGCGCGGAATGCAGGAATTCGAATTTCCAAACATGTTCTCGTTGTTATGATCATTAGCGGCGGGGTAGCTGGATTAGCGGGAATGAGCGAAGTTTCCGGTGTGGCGCACCGACTTATGTATGGTATTTCGCCGGGGTACGGGTACACAGCGATTATTGTGGCGTGGCTTGCGAAGTTAAATCCGACAGGGCTGGTAATTTCATCTGTGCTGTTTGGAGGGCTCATTGTGGGAGGATACAGTGTGCAGACGATCGGTCTTCCTTCATCGACCTCTTCTATGATTCAAGGGGCTATCCTATTTTTCCTTATTGCGGGCGGTATGGCTGGGAAAATCCGTATTCGCCGCAATCGATGATCAGTGAGCTGATGGATGAGCTTGGTTTGAAATCATGCTGAAAGGGGAGGGAATGTCATGGATATAGTCACACAATTAATTGTTTCGGCTATCTCTTCCGGTACGCCGCTGCTGTTAGCTGTATTGGGTGGAATTCTTATCGAAAGATCAGGCATCACACAACTGGGTGCAGAAGGACTGATGTTGATGGGGGCAGTGACTTCTTGCCTTGTCTTCATTCAAACCGGGAGTTTGGTGCTGACCCTTCTCAGTGTACTTGCAGTAGGCGGTGTTCTGGGTGTGCTTCATGGATTTCTTTGTGTAACCCTGCACGCTAATCAGGTCGTAAGTGGTCTGGCCATGACGATTTTCGGTACAGGTCTTAGCGCTTATCTCGGGAAACGTGTTAGCGGCATCCCATTACCCGGAGCGGTACCAAAGCTAGATTTGCTATGGCTGGAGAATGTGCCGTTTATTGGGAAGGTTTTTGCGCACTTGGATCTTTTTACTTGGTTTAGCTTTGTACTGGTTATTGTCATGCATCTCTTCATCCATCGTACTTCGTGGGGACTGCATCTAAGAGCGGTAGGGGATAACCCGGCCACAGCTGATGTTATGGGTATTCCCGTTATTGCGATTCGCTACGGCTGTATCATTATTGGTTCCATGTTGATCGGTATTGGCGGAGCTGATTTGCTGCTCGTATACACGCCGACTTGGAACGAAGGCATGACCTCTGGACGCGGTTGGATTGCGGTGGCGCTCATTATTTTCGCGAGATGGAATCCGGTTCGTGCTTTGGTGTGCGCTTATTTCTTCGGTGTGCTGGATACGCTGGGATTCCGCGTGCAGCTTATTGGCAGTCATATCCCTTCTTATTTTCTTAAAATGATTCCGTACATTGTCACCATTCTGGTTCTGATGTTTCTCGGTTGGCGTAATCGCAATAAGCCTTCGGGTGCACCGGAAGCACTAGGCGTTCCTTACATTCGGGAGCAAAGATTTTAATGTTGAAGGGGTGGAGGTATTTGGTAATGGACCGTGATAGGCATATTCCATTTTTGAAAAGATGTGTAGAGCTATCTCTGCTAGCCAGAGAATCGGGGAATACACCGTTTGGTGCGCTATTGGTTGGACCGCATGGAGAAATTTTGCTGGAGCAGGGGAATATCGAGATTACGGAGTCGAACTGCACCGGTCATGCGGAGACAACTTTGATGGAGGCAGCTTCCAAACGGTATAGCAAGAAAGAGTTGTGGGAGTGCACCTTGTATACGTCCGCAGAACCTTGTGCGATGTGTGCCGGATCGATTTATTGGGGAAACGTTGGGTGTGTCGTTTACGGAATATCGGAAAAACAGCTAGCTATTTTGACGGGTGATGATGAACAAAATCCAACACTCGATCTACCGTGTCGTGAAGTATTTGCCAGGGGGAATAAGCCGATTCAAGTGCTCGGTCCTTTCCCAGAGGTAGAAATAGAAGCTGCAGCCGCGCATGCTGGATATTGGTCTTAAACGTGTAAAGGAAAGCCGTCAGGATGATATCCTGGCGGCTTTTCTATGTATGGCCCAAAGTTGAAAGCGTTTAAATAAGTTTAATATTTATAAAAACGAGTTGTTTTTTTGAAAAGACGATGAGTGCCTCCAGCCCTATACTTAGGTCTATGAAACAAGAACCTGAGGTAAACGAGAGGGGTAGTTCAGATGAAAAAAATGTTTTCCGTATTTGCTTTATTATCTTTGATTTTAGTGATTTCAGCTTGCGGAGCTAAAACCGCAACGACGGAACAAAAAGATGCGGCAAGCACAGCGGCGCCGACAGCAGCAGCCAAAACGGATGCCAAAGCCGGAGGTAAAGTAGGAATCTCGATGCCGACGAAATCATCCGAAAGATGGGTGAGCGACGGGGCTAACATGGTGAAGGAATTCGAAAAGTTAGGTTATAAAACTGACCTGCAATATGCGGAAGACGTGATTGAGAACCAAGTCGCTCAAATTGAAAATATGATTACCAAAGGTGTTAACATCCTAGTAATCGCACCAATTGACGGAGAATCTTTGACGGACGTTTTGAAGAAAGCGCATGATGCTAAGATTGAGGTTATCGCATACGACCGTTTAATTAAAAAGAGTGAGTTTGTCAGCTACTATGCGACTTTCGATAATTTCAAGGTTGGCGTGCTGCAAGCTTCCTATATCGAGAAAAAGCTAGGATTGAAAGAGGGTAAAGGTCCATTCAATATTGAGCTTTTCGCTGGATCACCGGATGATAACAATGCACATTTCTTCTTTGATGGAGCTATTTCCGTGCTGAAGCCTTACCTCGATTCCGGTAAATTAGTGGTGAAGAGCAAGCAAACGGGGTTCGAGCAAGTGGCTACACTAAGATGGGACGGTTCGGTTGCCCAATCCAGAATGGATAATCTGTTAAGTAAAAACTATGCTTCTGAGAAAGTGGATGCGGTATTGTCTCCATATGATGGCATCAGTATCGGAATCCTATCTTCCCTTAAAGGTGTTGGCTATGGGACAGCAGGCAAGGCACTGCCTGTTATTACTGGGCAAGATGCAGAGCTTGCTTCCGTCAAATCGATCATTTCAGGGGAACAAACACAAACGGTATTTAAGGATACTCGTGAGTTAGCTAAAAAAGCGGTTGCGATTGCAGACAGTGTTCTAAAAGGAAGCAAACCCGAAGTGAACGATACGAAAACGTATAATAATGGCGTTAAAGTTGTTCCAGCATACCTGCTTGAGCCTGTATCCGTAGATGTATCCAACTATGAATCTACCCTGGTTTCCAGCGGTTATTACACAAAAGATAAATTAGGTAAATAATTGTTAACCTAGGAACTGCCTAAATGATCTAGTGATAGCCGAGCGTGACTATCGCTAGATCATTTATTACATGGAAGGCTTGGTGATCGCATGTCGGATGCCATATTGGAAATGAAAAATATTACGAAAACATTTCCGGGTGTGAAAGCGCTCAGTAATGTGAATTTACGCGTTCAAGAAGGTGAGATTCACGCCTTACTTGGTGAGAATGGCGCAGGAAAGTCCACGCTTATGAAAGTTTTGAGTGGCGTATATCCACACGGATCCTATGATGGCGACATTCTGTTCAAGGGTCAAGTTTGTGAGTTCAAGGATATCAAACAAAGTGAAAACTTGGGGATCGTTATTATTCACCAAGAATTAGCGCTTATTCCCTATTTATCGATTGCAGAGAATATCTTTTTGGGAAATGAACAAGCTTCACGAGGGATTATTAATTGGAACGATACGATTGTGAAGACAAGGGAACTACTGCAAAAGGTTGGATTAAGTGAGCAGCCCACAACATTGACGATCAATATAGGTGTCGGCAAGCAGCAATTGGTGGAAATCGCAAAAGCCTTATCTAAAAAGGTAAAGCTGCTGATCTTGGATGAACCTACAGCTGCTTTGAACGAAGAGGATAGCGATAATTTGCTAAATTTATTGCTGGAATTTAAAAAACAAGGAATCTCTTCTATTCTGATTTCCCATAAATTAAATGAAATTTCTAAGGTGGCGGATTCGATTACCATTCTTAGGGATGGTCAAACCATAGAAACGTTGGATATGAGGAAAGACCAAATTACGGAAGACCGCATTATTAAAGGCATGGTAGGCCGGGATTTAACACATCGTTACCCAGTGAGGGAGCCGCAAATCGGTGAGACGTTGTTTGAAGTAAAGGATTGGAATGTTTATCACCCTCTGCAAGACAATCGTAAAGTCATCGATCAAGTCAATTTGAACATTCGTAAAGGTGAAATTGTCGGCATTGCAGGATTAATGGGAGCAGGTAGAACGGAACTGGCGATGAGTATTTTCGGCAAATCCTATGGGAAGAAAATCAGCGGTCATTTATATAAAGATGGCAAGGAAATTCACCTGCCAACGATTGATAAGGCCATTCATCATGGTGTTGCTTATGTGACGGAAGACCGCAAGAACTATGGATTAATCTTGATTGATGATATTAAAAGAAACATAACGATGGCCAGGCTAGATAAGATTTCGAAAAATAAGGTCGTCAATGAGAATGAAGAAATTGTCCATGCGGAGAGCTTCCGCCAAAAGATGAATATTAAAACCCCAAGCATTTTACAGAAAACAGGGAATTTAAGCGGCGGCAATCAACAGAAGGTCGTTTTAAGCAAATGGATCTTTTCAGAGCCGGATATTCTCATTCTTGATGAACCTACACGGGGTATCGATGTGGGGGCCAAATATGAGATTTATACGATCATCAATCAATTAGCAATGGAGGGCAAAGGAATCCTGCTTATTTCCTCGGAGCTTCCCGAAATTCTGGGCATGTGTGACCGTGTTTACGTGATGAATGAGGGGAAAATGGTTGGCGAATTAAGTAAAGAGGAAGCTTCACAGGAAGAAATCATGAAGTGCATAACGAGAGCAGGGGGACACATGCATGGAAACACTGACTAAAATGTTTAAAAGCAACATCCGTCAATACGGCATGATTATTGCACTAGTCTTAATAACGGTATTTTTTCAAATTATGACGGATGGGGTTCTATTAAAATCACTGAATGTAACGAATTTGATTTTGCAAAATAGTTACATTTTGGTGCTGGCGATAGGCATGCTGCTGGTCATTATTACAGGAAATATCGACCTATCTGTAGGATCTGTAGCCGCTTTTGTAGGGGCTGTGTCAGCCGTTCTGATGGTCGATATGAAAGTGCCTTTTATCTTAGCAGTTATCATTTCTTTGCTCATTGGAGCATTGGTAGGGGCTTGGCAGGGCTTTTGGGTCGCCTATGTGAGAATCCCATCTTTTATTGTTACGCTGGCGGGGATGCTCCTCTTCCGGGGGTTGACGATGATCGTTTTGAAGGGGATGTCTATCGCACCGTTTCCGAAGGCTTTTCAGAAAATCAGCTCTGGCTTTATTCCTGATGTATTAAATGGTAGTACAATGCATAACACTACACTGATCATCGGAGTCGTATTATCCCTAATTTTGGTGTGGAGTGAACTTCGAAAAAGAAAGAATCAAGTCAAATATGACTTTGATGTTATGCCAATGGGATGGTTGATTGCTAAAATTGCCGTCATGGTCCTGATCATTAACGTATTTACGTATGTATTGGCTACCTATGAGGGTATTCCCAACATTCTGGTTCTTTTGTTTGTACTTGTTGTGATTTACTCCTTCGTTATGAATAGAACGGTCATGGGTCGCCATATTTATGCGCTTGGCGGAAGTGAGAAAGCGGCTAAATTATCAGGAATCAAAACGAAGCATGTGACCTTCTGGGTGTTCGTAAATATGGGAGTCATGGCAGCGCTATCCGGTCTCGTATTTGCGGCAAGATTAAATGCAGCTACCCCTAAAGCAGGTGTAAACTTTGAGCTGGATGCTATCGCTGCGTGCTTCATTGGCGGTGCTTCCGCAACTGGTGGAATTGGTACGGTTATTGGGGCTATCATCGGTGGACTTGTGATGGGTATCATGAACAATGGGATGTCCTTAGTCGGTCTAGGTATTGACTGGCAGCAGGGTATCAAGGGATTGGTGTTGTTATTCGCGGTAGGTTTTGATATTTACAATAAATCTAAAACTGCTTAGTAAGATAACTAGATAATAGAGGATCAAATAAGACTTTTCCTGAAAAGGAGAGTCTTATTTGCGGCTTACACCTACAGAGTGGGGGATAAATGATGAGTAAACGTATGACATGGCTAAGAAGTAATCCCTTCAAGGTGCTCTCTTTTTCTTTGCGTTCAAAACTGATGATAGCCTTTGTGGTTATCGCTTTATTAGTCGCAGTGACGAGCGGATTATCCTACTATTTTCTGAAAAAAATGAACCTATCCTATGTGAATTTATTAAATCATAATGCCATAATTCTGCAGCTTGCTTCAGATATCCAATACCAAACACAATTGCAGTATAGCCTTATGTCCAACTATGTCATTCAACCTTCTCCGGAGAAAGTTCAAGCAATTCACGAAAGCAATCAGAAGCTTAATGCTTTGGTGCAAGACATCAAGGGTATCGACGAGAATGCGGAAGATCAAACTTACTATAAGGTAATGGGGGAGTCCATCGAGACGATTGCCGGATTGGTGCTTGATCTTGAGAAGACGAAATCCAGTTTTCAAAGGACCGTACCCCTCACTCAAAATTTAACCAAGCTTGCTGAGAAGATTCAGAAAAAGCAAAAGAACATCATGGAATTGAAGAAAGTGGAAAATGGCAATAGGATGGATCAAACCATTTACAAGCTCATATGGGTAAGCATCACGGCTTTAGTGATCGCGTTAGCCATAGGATGGATGGTATCCAGAATGATTATCGCCCCTCTCAGGACGATTGTTAAGGCGGCGAGAGATATAGCTTCTTGTGATTTAACGGGTCGAGATATTAGAGTCCGCAGCCGTGATGAGCTTCATGACTTGGCGGAGGCTTTCAATCAAATGAAAGGCAATTTGTTTAAAATCATTAGCCAGGTTGACGATCATGCGAAGCATGTATCTGCAGCAGCAGAAGAACTCAGCGGTAATACCGAGCATTTGAGCCAAGCGTCGGAGCAAATTACGACAGTTGTGCAAGAGATTTCTGCAGGCTCCGAATCCCAGGTGCAGCAGATGATGACGGGTGTCTCTTTCCTTGCGCAAATGGATCATTCCGTACAACAAATTGCCAGGATTACGGAATTAACGAATGAAACGTCGTCTCACGCGTTGGCAGCTGTTAGTAGGGGGACGGATTCTATCGAATTATCCATTAGCCAAATGAACGCCATTTATTATAAAATGAAAGTGCTTTCGGAATCCGTTGAGCGCTTAGGAACACATGTCACGCATGTCCTAGCAGCGAACGATCTTATTGCCAATATCTCCAGACAAACCAATTTGCTTGCGCTTAACGCTTCGATTGAAGCGGCTAGAGCAGGTGAAGCGGGCAAGGGCTTCGCGGTTGTTGCTCAAGAAGTTCGTCATTTATCTAAGCAAACGACAGAGGCTGCGGATGAAGTGACGAGATTGGTAAATGCGATTCAAGAAGAAATGAGCGAAGTCGTACATTCCTGTGAGGCAGGTTCACAAGAAGTGAGCACAGGGATTTCAGTTGTCAATGAAGCGAACGTGGCGTTTGAACGAATAAAAAAAGAAATCGACGAGGTTAGCGCCCAAATAAGCGAGGTATCCCAGCAATCCTCAGACATTTCTCAGAAATCGCAAACGGCTCTAGAAGTTCTTCGTTCTATAGAAGATGTGGCCAAGCACACGGCTTCGGGAACGAAAGAAGTGTCCATAAACATGGAAGAGCAATTCGCGAGTATGGAAGAAATCGTGTCCTCTGCCAACGTTTTAAGCGGGATGGCGGAAGAACTAGATGAATTAATCGGTAAATTTCAATTAAGATCAAATGACATATAGAGCTCATCTGCGTGCAAAGGGTCATAGGAGGAACAAGTATGAAAAAGCTGTTGATGGTGTATGCGATACTGATCGCAACTTTTTTGCTTTTCCTTTATTTTTATCAATACAAGGAGTCTACGGATCAATCACTCAAGCAAATGAATCGCGGTCTCCAAGGGAAAATCGAAGAGAAGTATGTAATGGTCAACTTCCAGTCCGGCATCGATTATTGGAAAAGTTGTCTCAAAGGCTTCGAGGATGCCGCGAAGGCATTGAATGTTTCCGTGGAGTATCGAGGTGCTACACAGTACGATGTGTACGAAGAGATAACGGTTTTGGAACAAGTAATCGCCAAGAAGCCGGCAGGAATTGCGGTCTCGGCGATCAATCCGAACGCACTCGTTGTGACCATTAATAAAGCTGTCGAAGCGGGCATACCTGTCGTATTATTCGATTCTGGCTCACCTAAGAGTAAAGCCTACTCTTTTCTGGGAACGAATAATTATAATGCTGGCGTAAGCGCAGCTCACAAAATGGCTGAGTTGACCGGGAATAATGGAAAGCTTGCGATTATTACGCTGCCTAATCAACTGAATCATCAGGATCGGATGGCCGGATTTCAGGATACGATCCGAAGCAGCTACCCCAATCTACAAATTATAGCAGTAGAAGATGGTAAGGGGGATCAATTGGCATCCGAGCGGATTGCGGCTAAAGTTCTCAAGGATCATCCGGATTTGAACGGTATATTTGCTACGGAGGCCAATGGCGGTGTGGGTGTAGGTAATGCAGTGAAAAACTTGAATCGGCTGTCACAAGTGAAAATTATTGGTTTTGATACCGATAAAGGGACGCTCGATATGGTGAAGAACGAGACGATTTCAGCAACGCTTGCTCAAGGTACCTGGAATATGGGGTATTGGTCGCTTATGCATTTACTCCATCTTCAAAAGGAAGCCCAGAAATCGCATTTACCGCTGCAGAATGCTAAGGAACCGCTTGTACCTACCTACGTGGATACAGGAATTACAATCGTGACGAAAGAAAATGTCGATATCTATTATGCCAAATGACAGCTTTGAGGCGAATGATGAGGTGAAGCGCATGAAGATGTTCAAATGGATTAAACTGAATAACTGGCCAATCCGTTATAAGCTAATCATGCACTTCTTATTAATTAGCATTTTGCCTGCTATTTGTCTGGGTATTCTGATCGCGTTAGCGACCGATCGCATTATCGAAAAACAGGTTAATGAGCATACATCTCAATTAATCGGAAATGTGAATAAATCGCTTGAAGCGTATGCGGGAAATTTGCAGAATATTACCTATTTCACTTCCTTTAACCCACAAGTGAGGCGGTTTCTAAGCGGGGAGCCATCTATTCCGGCATCAGAAGCCTATGATATGCGGATATTCCTTCAAGGATTTACAACCCTATACTCGGAAGTGGCGGGTATCCTGGTGGTGAATGCGAAGGGGGATTACATCAGTAATGAAATGTATGCCCGAACAACTCGGAGCCTAACCGAAGAAGGTTGGTATAAGGAAGCAGTTGATCGAAAGGGGATATTCAGCATCGTGGGTCATCCCTCGGGAAGAAATGTCACTACGCACGTTGACTACAAGGATGAGGATATTGTCTCCGTAGTCAGAGCGATTCTGGATCCCGAAACTCAAGCGGTTAAAGGTGTCATCTTAATTGATTTAAAGCTTAGAGTCATCGCGGAAACCGTGCAGGATGTAAGCTTAGGGAAATCGGGCTACTTGATGGTTATCGATGATAAAGGCGAAAGTATTTATACACCGGAGCATCCACTTGTGAGCCAGTTTCAGCGAAGTTGGATGGACGAGAATCCCTCGGGTACTTTTTCTAAAACGATCGATGGCACCAACATGCAGTTCATTTATCGGAAATCAGCCTTTACGAATTGGACGACAGTAGGAGTATTTTCAACCCAAGAGACGGTCCGAGAGGTCCGAGAAATCCGCCTTTATTTGATCATGTTTGTTTTCGTTGTATGCTTGCTCGGTATTGCGGCTTCCTATTATTTATCGTATACCATCTCTTTCCCCATTTGGCAGCTAACATCATTCATGAGGAGAGCTGAGGATGGTAATCTGTCTATCCGCTTCAAGGATGAAAGAACAGATGAAGTCGGCATGCTGGGGCGAAGCTTCAATCATATGCTGATGCAAATTACGAAGCTGATCGGTTTGGTCGAAAAGGAGCAGCGGCAAAAGAGGGAAGCGGAGCTGCGAAGTCTGCAAGCGCAAATTAAACCGCATTTTTTGTACAACACACTCGATACGATTCTATGGTTAGCTCGTAAAAGCGGGGCGCATGAAGTGACGGAAGTGGTCGATTCGCTTTCAAGACTTTTTCGCATAGGTCTTAGCAAGGGGAATGAAGTCATTTCACTTATGGAAGAATTCGAGCACGTGAAGAGCTACCTCATCATTCAAAAAACAAGATACAAGGAAAAATTGAATTATTCCATTGTTATTGACCCTTCGCTCCATCAGCTGTATGTGCTCAAGTTGATTCTTCAACCGATTGTCGAGAATGCCATCTATCATGGGATTAAAGAGCGCCGTGGACCTGGTAATATCGACATAAACGCTAGGAATGAGATTGAAAAAGTGGTTATCACCATTAGCGATAACGGAGCCGGAATGTCCGAGGAAAAGCTTGAGAGATTAAGGCGAACCTTGGAAGCGGCTGCTTCTAAGTCGAACCCGGCAGCAAGTGAATATAAGCAGGATGCGCCTCCTGTAGGGCAGGAATCGTCATTTATACTAACAAATCCTCCATCGGGTGAGGGGTATGGATTAACGAATGTGCATGAACGAATTGTGATCAGCTTCGGAGAAGCTTATGGGGTATCCATTGAAAGCAAAAAGGGAGAGGGAACAACCGTAACGATCACACATCCTGTGCTAAAAAGAGAGGTGTCCGTATGATCGTAAGTCCGCCATGGAAAGTTTTGATTGCAGATGATGAATCGATCATTCGTGAAGGTATACTAAGTTCTTTGAATTGGCAGCAGCTTGGCCTAGAGGTTGTGGCAGAGGCAGAGGATGGCGAAGAGGCATTAGAGCTGGCACGTAAGCATAGTGTTCATATCCTGCTCGTTGATCTCAATATGCCCATAATGAACGGTATGTCTTTGATCAAGCATATTCGTGAGGAGCTGCCGGATTGCAAGATTATCATCATAACCGGACATGATGAGTTTACCTATGCGCAAGCAGCCATTCGCCTAAATGTGGATGATTATATCCTCAAACCTGTGAATCCTGCGCAGCTTGCAGATGTTTTGACGAAAATAATAAAGCAAATGGCTTCTTCTTTGGAGAAAGAAGAGCATCTGCAAATGGCTTCCAAACAGATCGAAAGGAACTTTTCGTTATTAAGAGAACGCTTCTGCCTGGAATGGATGGATGGGGGACTTAGTGAGGTTGAGATCAGAGAGCAGCTTGCGTTTCTGAAGATGCCCGATCGAGCGCCGAGTACACTAGGTGTTATTCAATGGTCAGGGAATTCAAGAGGTAAGGAACTTTTATCTGAAAGAGACCGTCAGCTTTACTTGTTTGCCATTGAGAATATCGTTGAAGAACTGTTATCTCCCTACACGCTGGTGAAATTTCGAGACCATTTGGGGATGCTGGTTGTATTGGTATGGGAACCGGTTCCGCTTGAAGCTATCGAGAAAATTGATGCGGCTGTGCAAACGTATTTGAAAATATCCATAGCTTCTCAATTCCTGACGGGCATAGAAGGCGTTACAGGTGTTTCTAACGTGTACCAGCAGGCGAGAACTTCCTTATATAAAGAAGCACATCTGTCTCCTTTTGTTCGTCTGGCGAAGGATTACATTGCACAGAGATATAGCGACCCGGAGATAACGCTGGAAATGATCGCCAATGAAATGAAGGTTTCCCCTGTGTATTTGGGAAGAATATTCAAACAAGAACTAGGTATACCTTTTGTAAATATGCTTACTCATACGCGTATTAAACACGCGATTCATTACCTGAGTACAACGGATATGACGATTATTGAGATTTCCGAAAAAGTGGGCTATGACTCCCAGCATTATTTCAGTACAGCCTTTAAAAAAGTAGTAGGCATAGCGCCAAATCAGTACCGCAAAGAAGGAACCATGCAGTCGTAATTGCCAAACAATGATAATAAACATACACCTTAGCTGAAAATGGTCAAATAGAAGCGTTAAGCTGCCTATTAACCAGAGAGCCGAGGTGTATTTTTTTCGTGATGATACGCGAAGGTGCAAGCTTACAAAAAAAGTTACTGATGTTATGAAAGTTTACAAACTTAATTCATATAAATTGACCATGATACAAAGCGCATTTACAATGAAACAAATCTTGATAAAGAATGGTTGGAATTTTCAGAGAAATAGAGGTGACGGGTAATGAAGCTGACGCTGCATAAAGTGAATGAATTGAATCAGGAAGATTTCATCGATAGGTTCGGCCCTCTATTTGAGCACTCGCCATGGGTGGCAGAGCGGGCATGGGGCTCGCGGCCTTTTGCGACGGAGAAGGAATTGATCAGTGCTCTGGAACGAGAGGTTTGGCTTGCTGAGCGGGTGGAGCAGCTGGCGCTGCTTAGAGCGCACCCAGACTTAGGAACGCGAGTGCGGATGACAGATCATTCTGTGCAGGAGCAGTCTGGGGCCGGTCTTGACCAGTTAACAGCTGAAGAATATAAACAGTTTCTTGGGCTCAACAAGCAGTATACGGATGCCTTTCAGTTTCCTTTTATCATGGCGGTCAAGGGCCAAACCAAAGAGACTATTCGAGAAGCGATTCGCACTCGGATACTTCGAGATAAAGAAGAAGAGCTTGGTAAGGCTTTGCAGGAGGTTTGTAAAATCGGGCGGTTTCGCCTAGAGGCTATGTTAGTCAATGAAGCGGAGGCGAATGCGATGAAGCAAGCGAACGGATCAGAGAGAATCATGTACTACGGCAAAGGTGATGTATGGGTATATCGTTCTTATGCGAAGCCGCTGACGAATCTGACGTTAATACCGGAATCGGGCTTTACTGGTCGAGATAATGTGCTGTTCGGGATGAATATCAAGGTGGCGGTAAGCGGAGAGAAGTTTTTCACTTCATTCACGGAGGGGGACAACTCGATGGTTGTTGCCACGGACTCGATGAAGAATTTCATCCTGCGCAAAGCTGGCGAGTATGAAGGTGCAACTGCTGAAGGGTTTCTGGAGTTCGCCGGCCGCCACTTTCTAGAGACGTACCCACAGATGACAGGTGTGAAAATGACGGCAGATCAAGTATCTTTCGAAGTGCTGCCGGTTCCTAGCGCAAAAGGTTTTGAAGGCAGTGATCTTGTTTACCGATATTCGCAAAATGAACATCCGACCGCTCTGGTTGAAGTCGTGCGCACAGACGAGGGAATAACTGTCGTGGAACATGCAGGCGGCATCGCTGACTTAAAGCTGATTAAGGTAAAAGGAAGTTCCTTTGCGGGCTACGTTCGCGATGAGTATACGACGCTTCCGGAATCTTTTGACCGTCCTTTATTTATTTTCTTAGATATGGCTTGGAGTTATGAAGAGGTGGCGGATGCCCTAGACTCTGACCTTGGACGCTATGTGGCTGCTGAGCAAATTCGTGATATTGCGCATACCGTATTCCATGAACAACATTCACCGTCGATTCAAAATCTTATTTATCGAATCGGGCAGCGCTCGCTCACTCGTTTTCCTCAATTAAAAGAAATTCGTTTTGAGTCTAACAATCGCACGTGGGAAACGATTTTGGAGCAAGCGTCCGTTGGTGAAGGTAAGGTGTTTACAGAGCCTAGACCGCCGTATGGTTTCCAAGGCTTTTCCATGACAAAGAGTGACCTGGAGGGACTATGAGCGTTGGTTTAACATCGCACGTGCTGGATATTAGCAGTGGACGACCGGCTAGTGGAGTGAAGATTGATTTGTTTCGTCTCCAAGACGGGCGCACAGAATTGCTTCGCTCGGAAGTAACGAATGCGGATGGCCGCGTTCAAGGAGCGATGCTTAGCGGGGATGATTTTATACCGGGAATTTACGAGTTAGTCTTTCATATAGGCGATTATTTCAGAGGAATATCTACTAACCTAGCCGAGCCTGCATTCCTGGATCAAGTACCGGTTCGGTTTGGTATATCGACCAGAGATGCACATTATCATGTGCCTCTACTCATCGCGCCATGGGGTTATAACACATATCGAGGAAGTTAACGCTGGCAGGATGGCTGCAGCATGAAAGACTCCGAGGGAGGGATTCGTATGACTAACCAATTTGACCTCGTAATTCGAAAAGGTACCGTAGTCCTGAGAGAGGAAGTACGCCAGTTAGACATCGGTATTCAAGGTGGCAAAATTGCTGCTCTAGGCGAAAACCTCGCGTACTCGGAGGATACACCTGTCTATGAGGCGGAACATTTGCACATTATGCCGGGGATGGTTGATGCGCATGTTCATTTCAATGAACCAGCACTTGGTCACTGGGAAGGGTTTGCTACCGGATCAGTGGCGCTTGCGGCTGGCGGATGCACGACTTATATCGACATGCCGCTGAATGGCGTGCCTCCTACGGTTCGGCTAAGTGCGCTTGAGCGGAAGCTGGCAGCAGCTGAAGGACATTCCTTGGTCGATTATGCGCTTTGGGGTGGTCTTGTTCCAGGCAATGTGGGCAATCTACAAGAGCTTGCGGAAGCTGGCGTCATTGGATTTAAGGCGTTCATGTCCTGTCCTGGCGGAGAAGGGGAAGATATTTTCGCTGAGGTGGACGACCTGACCCTTTACGAAGGGATGAAAGAAATTGCCCGCTTGGGGCTAGTGCTCGCGCTTCATGCTGAAAGCGAGGAGATCGTATCCAAGCTGGCCGCGCAGACACTCGCGGAAGGCAGACGCGGAGCGCTGGACTTCGTCGCGACGAGACCGATTGCAGCGGAGCTGGAAGCGGTGAATCGCGCACTGTTCTACGCCGAGGAGACGGGCTGCAAACTGCACTTCGTGCATATTAGCAGCGCGGAAGCTGTGCAAGCCATCACGGAGGCGAAGGCCAAAGGGCTGGACGTCACGGTGGAAACGTGTCCGCATTATTTAGTTCTAACTAGCGCTGATTTGGAGCGGCTAGGTCCAGTTGCCAAATGTGCGCCTCCGCTGCGCACATCGGAAGATCAAGCTCAGCTGTGGGCGGCGCTGGCAGATGGGCAGTTGGACATCCTCGCCTCGGATCACTCGCCTTGCCCTACTCATATGAAGCAAGGGGATTTCTTCGAGGCGTGGGGCGGGATATCCGGCGCGCAAAGCTCGCTGGAGCTTATGCTGGACGAAGGCTACCTACGCAGAGAGGTGCCGTTGCCAATGTTATCGCGGATGCTATCCCTTGAGCCGGCCAAGCGGTTTGGGCTGCATCCCCGCAAAGGTGAAATCGCTTTAGGTGCGGATGCTGATTTTGCTTTAGTAGACATGAAGCTGAGCTATTCACTTCAGGATAGTGATCTGCTTTACCGCCATAAACATAGTCCTTATGTAGGGAAAGCGTTCGGATGTCGGGTGAAAGCAACCTTTTTACGTGGTACAAAGGTGTATGAGCTTGGTGAAGGGGTAGCGGAGAAAGCGGACCGAGATGGGATTTGGTTGCGCCACGCAGCAGTGATCGGAGGTGAAGAACGGTGGCTAAAATGACACCGAACTCGCTGGATTTGCTGTCACAATACGCCGAACAGATGCTCGAAGCACTGGAATGGCTTTCCTCGTATGGCGCTGACCCAGAGGGGGGAGTCACCCGTTTGTTATATACGCAGCCATGGCTGCAGGCGCAGCAGGCTCTTATTGGGGAAATGCAGCAGCTGGGGTTAGAAGCTGGCTTCGATGCCGTTGGTAATGCATTTGGAAAACTGCAAGGGAGTAACCTTGCTTTGAAGTCGGTTCTCACAGGTTCTCATGTAGACACGGTAAAAAACGGCGGTAAATACGATGGGGCATACGGCATAGTGGCCTCTATGATGGCGCTTGGCTATTTGAAGGCTGCTTATGGAACTCCAAAACGAACACTTGAAGTGGTTTCATTCTGTGAGGAAGAGGGAAGTCGCTTCCCGTTGGCTTATTGGGGCTCTGGGCATGTGACCGGTGTGAGGTCGCTGACTGGAGTCTCGGGAATTGCTGATCTTGAGGGTGTGACTCTGCTTGAGGCAATGCAGCAAGCTGGATTCGACACTGTGAGTGTAAGTGAACACCCAGCGAAGCGCGAAGATATAGGAGTGTATATTGAGATTCATATCGAGCAAGGTTCTGTCCTGGAGTATAAGCAGAAGCAAATTGGCGTTGTTACAGCGATTGTAGGTCAAGTAAGGTTGACGGTAGTTGTAACGGGCACCTCGAATCATGCCGGGACGACTCCGATGACGATGCGAAAGGATGCTCTTGCAGGAGCAGCGGAAATGGTGGCTCTGACAGAGCGGATGGCGCTGGAAGAGGGGGAACCGCTTGTAGCTACCGTTGGTCGTTTGGAAGTAAAGCGGGGAACATCGAATGTGGTACCGGGGGAAGTTGAATTTACGCTGGATATTCGGCATACTGACGAGTGGAAGATGGATGCTTTTCGTGCAAGATTGCTAGCTGAGTTTGAAGTAATCGCGAAGCGAAGAGATCTTCAAATAGATACGCTTGAAAATTTACATGCTTCGCCTGTGGCTATGCATGAAGGGATTTCGGCAGAAATTGAAGCTGCCTGTGATACCTATGGGCTCCGGAGTACGCGGCTGCCTAGCGGGGCAGGACATGATGCTCAGTTGTTCGGGCCGATATGTCCGACAGCGATGATCTTCGTTCCAAGTCGCGCTGGCATTAGCCACAGTCCTGATGAGTTTACGGAACCGGCTGAACTGGTCGCTGGATTCCAAGCACTGGTGCATGTGCTATACCAATATGGCTATGGGGGGAAAGTAGATGAAATCTTATAAAGACTTGTCGCCCTCGCTGCGAACGATAATGACGCCAGGACCCGTTGAGGTTGACCCGCGGGTACTGCGGGCAATGTCTTATCCGATTCTGGGACAATTCGATCCTGAATTCACTGAACTGATGAATGAGACGATGGAAATGCTTCGTGATGTCTTTCAAACAAAAAATCAATGGGCTTATCCAATAGATGGCACCTCACGTTCAGGGATTGAGGCAGTTTTGGTAAGTGTAATTGAACCGGGGGACAAGGTACTTGTTCCTATTTATGGGCGCTTTGGCAATCTGCTTGTGGAAATCTCGGAGCGCTGCGGTGCAGAGGTTGTCCTGCTGGAGAGAGAATGGGGCACGGTGTTCGACCCTGAGGAAATCATCGCAGCTATACATCGGGAAAAGCCGAGTATCGTTGCGATCGTCCACGGAGAAACATCCACGGGTTGTATCCAACCGTTTGATGGCATCGGAGCAGCCTGCCGTGAAGTGGATGCCCTGCTTGTTGTGGATGCCGTCGCTACGATTGGTGGAGTCCCGGTACAAACAGACGAATGGCAGCTGGATGCTGTTATTGGCGGAACGCAAAAGTGTTTATCCGTCCCATCCGGCATGTCGCCAATTACGTATAATGAGCGAGTTGAAGCCAAGGTTATGCGACGTAAAACCATAGAACGAGGACTCCGTGAGAAAGGTTCGGCGGTGTCAGCTGGCAAGCCAGTCGCGAGCAACTATTTCGACCTGGGCCAGCTTCAGGACTATTGGAGCCCGAAACGGCTCAATCATCATACGGAGGCAACCTCGATGCTGTACGCTTTGCGCGAGGGCTTGCGTCTTGTCCTGCAGGAAGGCCTAGAAAATCGATATCGTCGTCATCAGTACCATGAGGCTGCATTAGTTGCAGGCCTTCAAGCAATGGGCTTATCGCTATACGGGAATCCGGACTGTAAGCTGACGGTTGTGACCTGCATCCGTATTCCAGATGGAATCGCTGGTGAATCTGTGAGGTCGATGCTGTTAAATAGTTTCGGGATTGAAATCGCCAGTTCTTTCGGACCGCTGAAGGGTCAAATTTGGCGAATCGGCACGATGGGCTTCAGCTGTAATCAAAAAAACGTTCTCCACGTGCTTGGTGCACTGGAAGCAGTTCTCCTATGGCACGGCGCCGATATTACAGTCGGCAAGGCATTGCAAGCCGCGTTAACGTTATATGCTCGTAAAGAGGAGGAGCTGCCATGTTAAATATCATGCCGCGAGCCGAGCGTGCTATGATTGCTACGCCTCATTATTTGGCTAGCAGTGTGGGGAGTGCCATTTTGCAGCAGGGAGGCAATGCATTTGATAGCGCGATTGCGATCAGTGCGGCACTAGGAGTCGTCTACCCGCACATGACGGGGCTTGGCGGGGATGCCTTTTTCCTCATGCATGATGCAGCGACGGGTACTTTTACGGGATTTAATGGAAGCGGGAAGTCAGCTGCGCTGGCGACGCCTGATTTTTACAAAGATAAAGGGTTAAATACGATTCCGCAAAGAGGAATTCTAAGTGCGATAACTGTTCCGGGCATGGTCGATGCCTGGTGGCAAGTATGGGAGAAGTACGGGAAGCTGCCGTGGGAGAAGCTGCTCGACCCAGCTATTGCTTATGCGGAAAACGGTTTTCCTATCTCGCGCAATTTGCTTTTTTGGATGCGTAAGGATGAGGCTTTCATTCGGGCTTCTGAGCAGCTGAGTGCCTTGTATATGGCGAACGGCGAGCTTTTGAAGGAAGGGGATCGTCTTGTTCAGAAAGACATGGCCCAAACGTTACGTATCGTTCAACGTGAAGGTAGAGAGGCCTTTTATAAGGGTTCCTTCATGCAAAAGGTTGTTGATCACATTCAGCGAGATGGTGGATTGCTGCTGGAAGAAGATTTCCGTACTTATTCGGGAGAATGGGTGGAACTGCTTTCAACAACATACCGTGGCTATGAGATTTATCAAATGCCGCCGAATTCACAAGGATTCACAGCGCTAATGATGATGAATATGCTGGAAAATATAGAGGTTAGTGCGGTTCCGCGGGCGTCCGCGAATTTTTATCATATGATGTCAGAAGTGATCAAAAAAGCGTTCAAAGACCGTGATCTTTACTTGACGGATCCCCGTTTTCGGGAAATTCCGCTGGAGCGTTTGCTTTCTAAATCCTATGCGGTGGAGCGCTGGAATGAGATTCAAGCGGAACCTCTCAAGGTGAGTGAACACCTATCACCAGCGATCGGGCAGGATACGGCTTATGCGGCCGTTGTTGATGATGAAGGGAACTCGGTCTCGTTTATACAAAGCTTGTATTTCGACTTCGGTGCTGCTTATGTGCCAGGAGATACGGGCATTATTATGCAAAATCGAGGTTCTTATTTCTCGCTGGATCCCGCATGCGCGAACGTTCTAGAGCCGAACAAAAGGTCATTTCATACGTTAATGCCTGCCATGGTGAGCAAAGCGGGGAAACCTTACATGCTTTTCGGTACACAGGGCGGAGAAGGTCAGCCGCAAACACAGCTGTCCATCCTGACAGGCGTGTTGGATTATGGTTTGTCCATTCAAGAAGCCATATCGCTGCCGCGTTGGGTATACGGCCGTACGTGGGGGGAAGATGGCGATGCGCTGAAGCTCGAGCACCGTCTGGATGGCGATGTTTATGCGCGTTTGAAAAGGTGGGGACACCGTGTTGAACCTGTGAACCCTTGGGATGGGATTATGGGGCAAGCGCAGGGCATTGTGATTGATGAGAAAGGTTTCATGAGCGGTGCTGCGGATCCTCGCGGCGACGGTTTAGCGATCGGCTGGTAGGACGATAAATCCATAAAGCGAGGTGCGATGAGTGATGGAGGCTTATGACATTTTGCAAGCGGTGGAGAGTAATGCTCAGGCGCGTGTATTAGCGACAGTTATTCATGTGGAAGGTCATGCTTATCGCAAGCAAGGGGCGGTTATGCTGCTGATGGCGGATGAAAGCTCGCTAGGCAGTATTTCTCCCGGCTGTTTGGAGGCGGATCTGTCCGCATACGTCTCTGCTGTATGGGAGTCGCAAAAACCGCAAATGGTGGAATACGACATGAGACCGGCAGACGATTTCGGCTGGGGTGAAACGATTGGCTGCGGAGGGTTGATTCGTATCCTGCTGGAGCCTGTTTCCGGGGAGCTGCTTGTCAATCTGCTGGTGGTGAAAGCCAGCTTGGATCGCGGGGAGGCCGTGCAGCTGCTTCGCACATACTCGGATGGGTATTCGAATATAACGTATACGCTGTGTCATCCCGATGAGGGTGTGCCTTCAGACCGGCACGCTGTATACGTCTCGTTGTTTACGCCGAAGCCGAGGGTGATTGTGTTTGGGGCGAATACAGATGCAATTCCGCTTGCCCAAATGGCGGCAAGTGTTGGGTTTCGCGTGGTGGTAGCGGACTGGCGGGAAGCTTTCTGCAATGTGGAGCGTTTTCCGGAATCGGAGACGGTCGTAGCTTTTCCAGAGCAATTAGTGGAACAATTAAAGCTGAATGCGCAGGATTATGTTATCGTGATGAGTCACCAGTTTGAGAAGGATGCAGCATTTGTACGTGGAGCTATGGAGTCAACCCTGCGCTACCTCGGTATCATGGGTTCAAGGGATCGAACGGAGAAGATGCTTGAAGGACTAGAGCAGCCGGATTGGCTGCACTATCCCGTTGGTTTAAACATTGGCTCAGAAGGCCCTGTCGAAAATGCAGTCAGCATAGTAGCTGAATTGATACGTATGAAGCGTGGTGTTAACACGACTGGAGAGTGGACCTCCTCTGTAGCCATGGGGCGAGATATCCAAAGCTGCCGCCCTTGGTGAGCATTGTGAAGAAGAAAATCGTCGGTGTGTACTTGGCTGCAGGCAGCAGCAGACGGATGGGGACAGCGAAGCAGTCGTTAGAAATGGCTGAAGGCGTACGGCTTGGTGGTGTTGCTCTGCTTCAAGCTCTTCATTCTGAACTGCATAGTGTGGTTGTTGTCGTGCGTGTTGGGGATTCCTTGGATTGGTTACCGGAAGAAGCTCACATGCAGATATTATTGGGCAGATGCCGGATTGAGATATGTGCAGACGCTGAATGCGGGATGGCGCACTCGCTGCGCACGGGGATCCGGGTGGCGGAAGAGATGAGTGCTGATGGCATTTTAGTCTTGTTGGCGGATCAGCCTTTCGTAGATAGTCAGATGCTATTTCGCCTAACGAATGCGTTTAATAAGGAAGCGGGCTGCGATTACATCGCCAGCGGGGATAAGGGGATGCCGAAGCCTCCTGTTATTTTGGGGCGAGGAATGTGGCCAGCGGCGGCTGCTTTGGAAGGGGATGCGGGGGCTCGATCCTTGTTACGCTTACCTGTGTACCGCGGTCAAATTGTGGAAGAGAAAAACCAGTTGAAATTTATGGATGTTGACACAGTAGATCGCTATGAACAGGCGAAAAAATATTTTCGCACCAATTTATGTGAACTTAAATAACATAAAAGAGAGTTTGAGTGCATTATTACTAATAATGCGCTATTTTTTTATACAAAAACACAAAGTAGTGTTAAGTTAGTTGACGCGGTTTTCGGATATTGTTTATAGTATATCTAATTTATATGCGGATGGCTTTTGAAAAACGGAGACAACTGGTATTCAAAACTCCAAAATTGGATTGTAGAGTCATTCAGCTTTCGTGAGGGTAGATGGGCTATCGTGGTTACCAATGTTGTATTTTCTACAACAAATAGTACGCCCAAAGGCTAGTTTGCAACTTGAAGTTGCAGTTCGTACAACATTTTGAGTCCATTTGTTACGAAATGGTCTGAATAGGACCAAATTGTTGTACATGATGCAACAACGAAGGGAGATAGGCGAGATTTAGGCAGCAATTGTTGTACTTTCTACAACATCATTCAACCGAGAATAGGGATTCACTCATCCAGCAACCTCTCGCGAAAATGGGTTCATTGATCTAGCAACATCAATTGAGCATATATGACGATTGATACGATTTAAGACACCTTCATGTAGAGCAAAATTGGAAGAATGAATCGATGGTCCTTAAATGATTACAACTTCTATTGAGATTATCCATTAGAAGTGGCTTGAAGCAAGATAATAACGAACCAATCGAATCTATTGTGATTTAAGGAGGGTTGTTGATGTCAGTTCCTTTGTATCAGCTGCCAGAGCAGCAGCCTTCCGTATGGCAGCCTACGAGTGTAGAGGAAGCCATGCGTTTGAAGCGCAAATGGGGAGATGACTCGGTACTCATAGCTGGGGGAACCTGGCTGCGTACTCGCTGGGAAAACGGTCACTCACCGCTCCCGCAGCATCTGATTAGCCTCGGTAATATCTCATCGCTATCGGGATTAACGGTTGATTCTCTTGGACACATTCATATAGGGCCAGCTCTTTGTTTAGCAGATTTGATGAAAAATGAGCTGGTTAGGCAAAGATGCGGGCTCCTAGTGCAAGCCTGCTCGGAGATCGCAGCGCCTTCTGTCCGGAATTTAGCTTCTATTGGAGGCAACGTAATGTCACGAACGGGGGACCTGATTCCTGTATTGCTTGTGATGGACGCCCAAATCATTTGCTCGGATGGGCAGAATGAACGTTCATTGGCGTTGACGGATTGGCTGGAAAGTCCAATTACGACCCAGAATGAGGTAATGACAGGGATCGTGGTGCCAACGGCAGCTCAGATTAATGTGGAAGAGGGAAACAGCCACGCGTTTTATCTAAAGGTGGGACGCAGAGAAGCGTTCACCCCATCGGTTGTAACAGTAGCTGGGAGACTAGCGCTCGGAACGGATGGAACACTCACAAGCATTGCATTAGCTGCGGGTGGAGGAAGCGCTGTTCCCGCAAGGTTTAAGGATTTGGAGGCCGCTGCCATTGGCCAGCCTTTATCCAAGGAGCTTCTGAAGTATCTGCATAAGGGCCTGTTCGCGGAATTTGATGCTGTGGCTGATGATTATGCCGGTGTAACCTATCGCAAGCAGACAGCGGCCAATCTCATCGTTTCTGAATGTTATAAAGCGTGGCAAAAAGGGGGCGGAGCGGATGCTCCTAGGTCGTGATACGTATGCAAATAAGTGGATTATCCGACCTGACGGTGAGGAAAAGGTAACCGGAAAGCTCCGATATCTCACGGATTTAACAGCACCCGGCATGCTGCATGGGAAGGTACTTCGCAGCCGTTACCCACATGCATGGATTCTTTCCGTCGATACAAGCAAGGCGATAATGATTCCCGGTGTGCGCGTCGTGGTAACGGCAGAGGATGTGCCTGGGATGAATTTATTCGGCATTGCCTTCCCGCATCAGCCTGTGTTCTGTCATGAACGTGTTCGTTACATGGGGGACGCTTTGGCGGCAGTAGCTGCGGATACGGAAGAGATCGCTGAATATGCGCTTAGCTTAATTGAAGTTGATTATGAGCCATTACCCGTTGTAGATGATCCAGAAACGGCGCTAGACGCGGGTGCGATTAGGCTGCATCCCGATGGCAATCTGCTTCACCGAACTAGCTTGAAGCATGGGGAGGCAGAAACGGCGTTCGAGGGGTGTGCACATATTGTTGAGGAGACATACTTTACGCCTCGTCAAATGCACACTTACATGGAAACAGAGGGCGGCTTATTTATCCCAGAGGATGATGGTCGATTGACAGTTTACTCGCCGACGCAGCATGGTTACAAGGATCGGATGCAGCTGTCAAGGATTCTAGGGATGACTGAGGAGCAGATTCGGGTCGTATCCAGTCCGATTGGCGGATCGTTTGGCGGTAAGGATGAGCTCAATGTGCAGCCCTTCGGTGCCCTGATGGCATTGAAGACGGGATCTCCAATCAAAATGCACAATTCGCGGCGTGAATCGGTCATATCAGGCATCAAACGGCATCCGATGCGGATTAGGATGAAGACCGGCGCGGATCAAGAGGGACGTCTCGTCGCGCATCAAGTCAGCATTCTTGCGGATACAGGCGCCTATGCAACCTTGGGTTGTGAGGTATTGAATTTTGCTACAGAACATGCGATAGGACCTTATAACATTCCGAATGTAGATGTTCAGGGAACGAGTGTCTATACGAATAACGGTGTTTCCGGTGAGTTTCGGGGCTTTGGCGGCAATCAGGTGATTTTTGCCGTTGAAAGCCAAATCGAGCGGTTAGCCGAGAAGCTCGGTATGGACTCCTGGGAGCTGCGCAAGCTGAACTTGCGCGCTCCGGGCGACCCGGGGCCGATGGGACAGCAGATAGTGCAGACCGAAGGCGCGAGCCAAGTGTGGAGCAAGGTGAAGGAGTCGCCGCTCTGGGCGAAGCGCGGGAAGCTGAAGCGGGAAGGCGATGGAGCGGTAAAGCGGGGCGCGGGCGAGAGCAAGCAAGATGAAGCGGTAAAGCGGGGCGAAGGCGAAAAGCAGCAGGATCAAGCGGAGAGGCTGCAGGGGGCGGAGCGGGACGACGAGAGCGAAGATCACAAGGGCGAAGATCAAGCCCCGTGGATCCGCCGAGGCGTCGGCGCAGCGATGGTGATGCACGGCGCCGGGCTCGGCCTGGGCATCCCGGATCACTCCGGCGGACGCATCGAGCTTACGCCGGAGGGCAAGATCCAAGCCTCCTTCGGCTTCGAGGAGTTCGGGCAAGGACTTTATGCAGCGCTGACGTTGATGCTGCAAGACTTTTTCGGCTGCGCCGCCGAAGACATCCGCATCGTCATCGGCGATACGGATCGCGTGCCGAGCAGCGGATCCAGCACCGCTTCGCGCGCCACCACGATGATGTGGCGCGCACTGCAGCGGCTGAAGCCGCCGTTCGTGCAGGCGCTGCTTCAGCAGGCGTCTGCGCTCGCCGGCCTCGCAGCCGAAGAGCTGGCAACCGGCGCAGGCGGGATTCATCGCAAGGGCGATGAATCGGGTAAGCCGGTTGTGACGTATGCGGAGTTGGCGGAGGCTGCTGAGGCAGCGGCCCAGCCGATCATCGCGCATACGGAGTTCGACTACCCGACGACGCCGGAAGGGCTGGTCGGCGCTCATTATTTATACTCCTACGCCTCCGTCATCGTGGAAGTGGAAGTGAACATGCTGACGGGGCGAGTGAAGGTGCTGCAAACCGATCACGTTATTGCAGCAGGTCCTGTCATTAATCCGATGGGGTACCTCGGACAGATCGAGGGCGGCAGCG
Organism: Paenibacillus sp. J31P190; assembly: GCF_059692075.1. NCBI lineage: Bacteria > Bacillati > Bacillota > Bacilli > Caryophanales > Paenibacillaceae > Paenibacillus > Paenibacillus sp. J31P190. The sequence continues at coordinate 29,338 of NZ_JCAUAS010000021.1, forward strand.
TCATGGCGCTGGGATATACGTTAACCGAGGATGCCGTCATGAAGGACAGCAATTATGTCCGGCATAATTTGGACACGTACTTGGTTCCAACCTTCAAGGATAGCCCTCATACCATTCGGGTAGAAGCGATCGAAGATTTGCCCGAGGGGGATACATTTGGCCCGCGCGGGGTTGGTGAAATCGGCTCCGTCGGTTTGGCCCCGGCCATAACCGCAGCGGTCCGGCAAGCAACGGGGATTTGGGTAAATCGACTTCCGATTTCACCGGAGAACATCGTGCAGTCCATCGACTGGTTAGAAGGGGTGGAGGCCATTGATTAATACAACTTATGTGCTTGAATGTTCCATTAACGGTAAGGCTGTTGCGGTACCGGTCCCTGCTTCCAAACGGATGTCGGATATCCTGCGCGATGACTTGCTTTTAACAGGAACCAAAGTTTCTTGTGAGATAGGGCGATGTGGAGCCTGCATGGTACTGCTTGATGGTAAACCCGTTAATTCTTGTCTGCTCATGGCTTATCAAGCGGCGGGTAAGGAAGTAACGACCATTGAAGGGATATCGGCAGGGGAAGAGCTGCATCCTGTTCAGCAAGCTATGTTAGAGGAAGGAGGGCTGCAGTGCGGTTATTGTACCGCTGGTATGGTCGTTACGCTTACGGCTTTATGGGAAAAGAATCCTACCCCGACTAGGGCGGAGGCCGAAGAGGCACTGTGCGGCAATATATGCCGGTGCACGGGCTATGAAGGCATTTTCAGAGCGGTAGAAAGATGTGGTTTGTCGATAAAAAGAGAGGGGTAGAACCATTATGACAAAAAAAGGGATGTTTTCCTTAACAGCTATTTTACTTATGCTCCTAACCGCTTGCTCTGGACAATCAACTACGACTAGCACCACGACCGCACCTAATGCATCCCCTGCTTCAACCCAAGCTGCCAATGCAACGCCACAGACCGAGAAAAAACTGCCTAGAGTCGCCTTTGTCTATATCGGTGTTCCCGGTGATGGAGGCTGGACCTTTGAGCATGATCAAGGCCGTTTAATGTTGGAAAAAGAGCTCGGCATCAAAGCGACAACGGTTGAAAATATTCCTGAAGGTCCTGATGCGGAGCATGTTTTTGAAGAGTTAGCACAGAAAAACGATATTATTTTCGGAACGTCCTTTGGTTATATGGACCCGATGTACAATGTAGCTCAAAAGCACCCGAAGGTCACATTCCTACACGCAACTGGCTATAAAACACTGCCTAACCTAGGGACTTACATGGGGCGCGAATACCAAAGTGCTTATCTCGTAGGTATGGCGGCTGGTAAAATGACCAAGAACAATCACTTAGGTTATGTCGGTGCATTCCCAATTCCAGAAGTTATTTATACCATTAATGCTTTTACACTCGGTGCGCAAAGCGTTAATCCGGACATTGATGTGTCTGTGGTTTGGAGTAATACTTGGTTCGATCCAGCGACGGAGAAGCAAGCTGCGATTTCTTTGCTGGATAAAGGCGTTGACGTTTTGGCTGCGTACCAAGATTCGCCTGCAAGTATTCAAGCGGCAGCGGAACGCAAGGTGTGGGGGATTGGAAACGATTCGGATATGGGCCGATTTGCGCCTGAGACGTACATTTCTAACCCGAAATGGAATTGGGGACCTTATTATGTGCAGACGGTTAAAAGTGTCATGGACGGGACTTGGAAATCCAGCGCATATTTCGGAAGCATGAAAGAAGGCATTACAGATATAGCTCCACTGGGTAAAAATGTGCCAGCCGATGTTAAAGCTCTTGTCGAGAAGAAGAAGCAGGATATCTTGAATGGTACCTTCGACGTATTCCAAGGACCTATCGTGGATCAAGATGGCAAGACGCGTTTTGAACAGGGTAAAAAGATGACAGACGAAGAGATTTTGGGCACAACCTGGTTTGTTAAGGGCATTAAAGGTGTCATTCCTAAATAAGTATGAGAGGACGTAAGGGCGATGACGATACAAGATATTGCTTTGATTGACGAGTGGCATCCGGTGTTGTTGTCGTCAGAACTGTTAAATAAGCCTATACCTGTCATCGTGTTAGGTGAAAAAGTGGCTGTATTCCGCACTTCGCAAGGCGTCCACGCCTTCAAGGACTTATGTATTCATCGGGGAGTACCACTATCGCTGGGCAAAGTGAAGGGGGATGAGCTTGTCTGTGCTTACCACGGTTGGTCCTATAACGGCTGCGGTACTTGTACGCGAATTCCGTCTCTGCCTGCTGATCGAGCGATCCCCTCCAAGGCGAAAGCGTTCGTCTACGCATGTGTAGAGGCACATGGTTTTATCTGGGTGAGCTTAGGTGCACCGGTTGATTCTCTGCCAAAAGTAAGTGCGTATATCCCTGACGGCTTCAAAGAAGTCATCATGGGACCTTACACTCTGCAAGCTGCAGGACCTCGTATTATAGAGAACTTCCTCGACGTATCCCACTTGATGTTTGTACATGAGGGTCTGCTGGGTGATAGTGAATTTGCTGAAATTGGGGATTATCAGGTTTCCGAGGAGGACGGTGTCCTTACTTCAGAGGAAATCGTCGTCTATCAACCCGACCCGGATGGAACGGGGCGCGGCGTACATAGCCGATACGTTTACGAAGTGTTCGGTCCGCTCTGTGTCGCTTTTACCAAAAGAGATCGCGATACGGATCATATCTTCCGGTTGTTCTTGATGGTGCTGCCGGAAACGGAGCAGACGAGCAAAGCGTTCATGTTGAAGCAGAGGAACTATGCTTATGAGGAACCTGACGAGGTTTTCGTTCAGTTCCAGGATCTGCTCATCGAGCAGGATCGTGAAATGGTCGAAAACCAGAAGCCTGAGCTGCTGCCGCTCGATCTTCAAGCGGAGCTGCATCTGAATACAGATCGCTTGAGCATCGCGTACCGCAAGCGGCTTCGGGAACTGGGCGTCACCTTCGGGACGGCTTAGGGGTTGAATTGAGCACTGCGGCGCATGAGAGAATAACCGAAATGGTTTTTCTTCCATGCGCCGCAGCGTTCTTTATGAAGTGATTCCATATGTTTTCTCGTTATCTTTTTTTCCTGCTATTCTTCATTAGCGTCATTCTCCTGGAATGGCGCAGCCAAGAATAATAGGAGCGTAAGTCACGCAATTCCATGGTTTTAGACATAAATCCAAGGAAGGTGATGACAATCATTCTATGTAAGGGTTTGCCGATCAGATCGGTTTGGTTCTCTACCTCAGTAAATTGCACGACCATTAGTAAATCATCATCGATAACGTATACTTCTTCTTCTTTGCGGTAGTAGGGCGCTATTTTGCCGCTCTTAAGCTTATCCCATAAATACTTACATATATCCTCAAGACTCGTTTCTTCATCTTCCACACGAGTGATCCATCGACTATGGGCATGATGGGTGATGACAATATCGACGATCTTTTTGTCAGCTAGTTCGATATAGAAGGGCTCATAGGTACTCCATCGGTTCATTAGTTTATCTTTCATACCTTGAACTCCTTTCTTCTCATCCATACAAAGAACCAAGTGTGTTTTCCATATATATACTTATTATCATAAAGTTAACTTGTATGAAGGGCATCACATAAATCATTTCACTGATTTCTGAGTATTTTTCATACTCGTGCAAAAAATGCAAAAACCATTACATGAAAGCGAAAAAAAGGATTGCATAATTAGCCGGGGCTAATTATACAATCCTTTTTTTATTTGGTAAAATAATACTAGGCATCAATCCCATTTACTTCTTGGTTCAGATGGTCCTTTTTTTCTAGTATCTACAGTAGAATAAAAGGTTTTAAACACTGCTACTGACTCTTTTTTAGATAAAGATAGCTCATTTAAGAAAGGGCTTGCATCTTCGCTTGAATTGACGCGTGTCAACTTGTGAACAGCATCATGTAATTGCGGGGTTAATTGGATGATAGGCATATAGTCACTCCTTTCTCGAACGATTAGACTACAATTGTATTATAGCAAATAAATGGTAGGGTGGTAGATTATGAGAAATAAATATGGAGTTGCGTTTTGTATATCGATTTTCATTATATTGCAAGTGTGGTTCTCGTATATTACCTTTCAATCCCCCTATATAGGGATTTATCTTGAATTAACTCCGCAGCAAAATTGGGTGATTAACGAATTGGATCAGGAAAGCGCCAGTATGAAGCTGGACGTTAAAGTAGGTGATATCGTCAAGCAAGTAGACGGTAGGCTTCCCGATGAATTCCCGAATGTTCAAAAATGGAGAACGGTAGAGCAAGCCCATACATTGTTGATTAGTAGAGGCGGGGATGAGCACAGAATCGATGTAAACATCAATAGCACGGCCATATACGATGTGGTTCCGCTAGTAGAGGAATTCGTGTGTCTGTTTATGGCTGTTTTCCTTTTTGGAAAAATGCGCCGTTCTCCATCAGCCAGGCTGCTCGGAGCTGTTTTTCTGACCATGACGATCATTTACACGAGTCTAGGTGCTTCTGTGAGGGGAGATACTGTTGGAAAAATTGTAATCACCAGCATGATGATGGTATTGCCGATTGTATTTTTTCACTTTCTAATTGTCTTTTTCAAGGAAAAAGGTAATTTGAACTTGTCGTCAAGGATTTTGAAATATTTGTATGCGATAGCGATAGTAGGATTTTGTATAAGATGCTTGCTTCTTTATCCTTCGATAGCATATACGATTCATAGTTATAATGGCTCAGTAACTTTAGGCTTTTTCATTAGCGTCACTTTATTCAACATGTGTGTGTTAACGATTATGTATTTCAAAGTCCGTAAAGAAAAGTCCTACGTGTCCAGCATTGTAAAGAACGTGTGGTTATCACTGTTTATTTCTTTTTTACCGGTCATCAGCTTCTCCTTTCTTCCACAGGTAATCGTTGGACATTGGATTATTGACGCCATATATACCAATGGGTTTATTTTATTGTTTCCCATCTCTTTTGCATACCTGATTGCTTCCAACCAGTTATATGATATCGGTCTTGTGTTCAGGCGATTTTTATTCGCTGGTCTGTTGGCCATTTTACCAGCCAGCCTATTCACAGGGGCATATGCTTTCTTATTTCGCCATGTAGTGGATGAAAAGCAAATTCTGTTCGTTTTCGTCGGGTCGATGCTACTAATTTCTACGGTGCTGTATGCCGCCGAATATTTGACAACGAGGCTAGAACCGTTTTTGTTCCCACGAAAATTCGCCCTGCAGTTGGCTTTGAAGAAAATCTCCAAAAACCTAGGAACCATTTCCAGTTTCCGTGAGTTGAAAGAAATTATACTCTTGGATATTGTTGGTACACTTCAGGTGATGGGCGGAGCCATTGTGTTCCAATATAAGAATGAAACCGAGATCATTCACGAAGGGGAAATAGATACTTCAGAGGTTAAGCAGCTTGTCAACTCATCATCCTTGCTCGATCATCCACTTTATACATGCTTGGAGATGAATAGCCACGAAGAATATACGAGTTATTTAATAGTGACACGCAAAAAGACAAACACGATGCTTTCAAACGAAGAGAGACAGTGGTTGCAGCTAATTACATCCTATTTGGAAGTTAGCTTGGAAAATGTCCACTTGATCCGCAAGTTAACAGCTAGATTGCAGCAATTAGCTTCCGAGCTTCCTCAAGAAACGGCTGCGAATGATATTTTATGGTTTCGTAAGGTGATGTTTGAGCTTCAGGAAGAGGAACGAATTCGAATTGCTAGCGATCTTCATGATACGACGATGCAGGATCTTTTCTTTCTCAAAAGAAGAATATCCTCTCTTGCAGATAAGTCAACGATGCATCAAGAAGATCAGGTGCAGTTGAAAAATATGAATAATTTTGTGGAAATGATTAATGCCAGCCTGCGCCAAAGCTGCTTTGAGTTAAATCCCCATTTGCTAAAAGAGGTAGGTCTGATTCAAACGTTGAAGATGTATTTGGAGAAAGAGTCTTATACAACGCCATTTGAGCTTGAATTTGATGCAGGACATTCTGCTGTCATCGAAACCAAAGATTTGCTTACTAAGCGGCATATATTCCGAATCGTCCAAGAGCTGCTTAATAATGCAAAAAAGCATTCTCAGGCTTCCAAAGTTAACTTCCGTATAATGGAAAAAGATAATCACTTCTGCTTAATATATGAGGATGACGGGGTGGGATTTCGTGACAGAGACGAAGTTCACCTAGAGATTGGCGCATCAGGCATGGGGATTGAACAAATGAGAAGCAGAGTCTTGCATGTGGGTGGACGCTTTGAGCTCAATACACATAACGGAAACGGAACGAAATTTATAATTACAATACCAACGGAGGAAGTGATTTCAGCATGATTGAGGTCGTCAAGACATTGGTTGTTGATGATCATCCTTTATTTGCGCGTGCGACCAAGACATTATTAGAAGAAATCGATGGTATAGAAGTTATCGGTGTTGTCGCTAATGCCAAACAATGCTTGGAACAAGTGGAGCTGCATCACCCAGGCCTCGTATTTCTAGATTATCAACTTCCTGATGTGTCCGGCACAGAAGTCGCTGCTCAGTTAAAGGACATTTATCCGAATATGCATATTGTTATTTTTACGGGAATTGATATACAGGGCATCTTAAATAAACTAATCGAAATCAAAGTAAGCGGCGTTCTATCGAAGGAGTCGAGCGAACGAACGATTAAAAATATGGTGAATTGTATTTTGGATGGCCATACGATGCTGCCGTTATCATTCTTTCACCAGATGCAATTAAGCGGAGAATCTGCCAAGGATGACTGTGTGTTACTAGAGGAAGAGGTACTCATGATGAACATGTTGGTCAAGGGGGCGACTCACGATCAAATTGCGGAACGCATCTTTATGAGCAAGCGGACTGTTGATAATTATTTACGCAAGATTTACGACAAATGGGGCGCTAAATCAAGAACGGAAGCACTGGAAAAGTTTATTAAAAGCAAATATTACACGCAGGCTTAGGGGAGAAAATGATGCAGGACATCCAGCAGCATATGCATCATGTTATTGATGACTATATTTATGTAGAAGATTTAAATACTCTGCTTAAATCTTTTATAGATGACAAAGAAAAGGAAAACTGTACATGGTCTAAGATCACGATTTGCACGCACAGGATGTTAGGAGGAGACTCCCCTCACATTCATCGACTTGCTGCGGTGACGGAACTGGTCATTCTAACTTTGGATATTATGGATGATTTGCAGGATCAAGATCAAGGTAGTAAGCCATGGATGCGATGTCCGCAAGCCATTACGTTGAATGCTGTTATGGCGCTGTTCATGGGAGTTGTAGGTGAATTGGGGCACTTGCAGGTCAAAGATAAGCTGCTTGTCGAGGTCAGTAAAATCATTTCGAGATCGGTTAACGGCCAACAAAAAGATATAACCAATGCGATATCAACTGTAGATGATTATCTAATGATGACGCAAGAGAAATCAGGTTCCTTATTCCGGCTTGCCTGCTTCATGGGCTATTCTTCTTTAGAATGCACGGAGGAAACCATTGAACAGATTCATCAATTAGCTGACTGTATTGGCCTTATTCATCAAATTCAAAATGATATGAGAGATCTGGTTCGGTTTGATGTGAAAAACGATTTGATTGGAAAGAAACGAACGCTTCCTGTGTTGTATTTACTATCCATTGAAGATACGGCATTCAGCCAATTGAAAGGTTATTATGAGGGTGAAATTACTACAGAGTTCCTTTTGGAAAAGAAAGAGGACTTTTTGCAAATGATTCAAGATTCCGGATGTATGGAATATGCCCGAATTGTCCAATCGGTTTGCATTCAAAAGGCGGAAGAGATTTATGAGAATTTGCAAGCCATCTCTCCTTGGAAAGAAAGGTTTAAGGAATCTACGTACGGGGATTTTCTGGATGCGGACTAGGTGGTTAAATGCACGCTTTCATGTTTTTACAGATGGGGAGTAGAGTGGACTATTGTTTCATAGGCTTAAATTTTGAAGGCTATTAAGTTCGTCCGCATGTGCGGTGGGATTTGATGGCCTTTTTTTTAGTAAGTGAAGTCATGAGGAACGACGATCCTCTATTTTGTGAAAATGAGCTAGAAATTGAATTAGGCGGAACGTAAGGACTCTATTTCTTGAAATAATGGCAATCTGGAGGAAAAACTATGAAATAGAGGATCTACGTTCCTCCTATTCCTGAAATTCGGTTTTTTTCGTACAAATAGCGGCTTCACGTTCCTTTAAAAGACACTCACATATGTAAATTGCGGCAATCTGAGGTTAACAGGCGTAGGTAGAAATGAAAGGGATGAGCAGGAGGTTGGAGAAGTGTCCAATTGGAGCCATTAGTCGAAGAAAGAAGAAGATATATGTTATTGACAATGCTTCTCAATTAAAATAAAATAGGTATTACATAATAATTATTCTAAATAAAGAAATGTGCTATCTTACCACAATTATACCTACGAAGGAGAATGCAGATGTCCCATAACCACTTAACTACGAACCAGGGCGCGCCTGTAGGCGATAACCAGAATTCACGGACAGCAGGCCAGAATGGCCCGACGCTATTGGAGGATTATCACTTATTAGAAAAGATCGCTCATTTCGATCGGGAGCGTATCCCGGAGCGTGTGGTTCATGCGCGTGGAGCGGGGGCTTTTGGAACCTTTATAGTTGAAAATTCCATGAAACGTTATACGAAAGCGGGCTTCCTAGCTGAAGCGGGGAAAGAGACGGCGGTATTCGTACGCTTTTCGACCGTTATTCACGGTCAAGGGTCACCTGAAACAGCGCGTGATCCGCGCGGATTCGCTGTTAAATTTTATACAGAAGAAGGCAATTACGATCTAGTCGGCAATAATCTTCCTGTTTTCTTTATCCGCGATGCGATGAAATTTCCTGACATGGTTCATTCCTTGAAGCCAGCGCCTGATACGAATGTTCAGACACCCGACCGCTATTGGGATTTCATGTCACTGACACCGGAATCGACGCATATGCTGACTTGGGTTTTCTCGGACTACGGCACACCGGCGAATTACCGTGAAATGAATGGTTTCGGTGTCCATGCGTTTAAATGGATTAATTCCGTAGGGAATTATGTGTATGTGAAATATCACTGGAAACCGCACCAAGGGGTTCGCAATTTGAGCAAAGCGGAAGCTTCAGCCATTCAGGGCGAGGATTTCAGCCATGCGACAAGAGATTTGTACGACCACATAGATCGCGGCGAATTCCCGAAATGGGATCTGCATGTGCAGCTGCTGCAGCCTGAGGATTTGGACGCTTACGATTTTGATCCGCTGGATCCAACAAAAGTGTGGCCAGAAGATCTTATTCCATTGCAAAAAGTAGGGACAATGACGTTAAACCGCAACGCACAGAACTTTTTTGCTGATGTGGAGCAAGCGGCTTTTGCGCCAAGTGTGTTGGTATCCGGGATAGAGCCTTCGGAAGATAAGCTGCTGCAAGGCCGACTTTTCTCCTACCCAGATACACAAAGACATCGTCTAGGTGCCAACTACCTGCAAATTCCGGTGAACTGCCCATATGCAACCGTGCAAAATAACCAGCGCGATGGCGCTATGCAAATGAAGCAGCAGCCTGGCAGTGTGAATTATGAGCCGACTCGTCATGCCGACGCACCGAGAGAAGCGCATGAATTCCGCGACAGCAGCGCTCCGCTTAACGGAACTGTTGTTAGACAAAAAATCGCGAAAACGAATGATTTCGCACAAGCCGGAGAGACATTCCGCAGCTTCAGCGAGCAGGAGCAAGCGAATTTCATTTCGAATCTAGTAGGTGATCTCTCGTCTGTTCACGAGAAATCCAAACTGTTGGCGATTTGTAACTTCTATAGAGCAGATAGCAGGCTGGGAGAAAGCTTGGCTGCAGGCTTGAACGTGGATATTTCGGGTTATTTACAACATTTGAACCGCTAATGGCCATCATAAATTCAAATAAATATGTGAATAAATTCCAATAAATCGAAGAGGAGGTTCCCGTCATGGTACAACATGATCTGAATCAAGCGCTGCAGCGGATGCGCGCCAAAAACATTCCTTTAACACCTCAGAGGTGTGCAATACTTACGTTTCTATATGCGCAGGGCAGCTACACAACGGTCAAAGACATATGTGAGGCGTTGATCGTTAAATATCCCCATATGAATGCAATGACGGTTAACAGCAGCTTGCATGTGTTTAAACAGCTTGGTTTAGTTAATGAGTTGCCTGTAGTTGGTGCCTCCTTACGATATGAAGCGGCAATTTGTTCGTAAAAGGTTGATCATAGGTAAGGCGCTGAAGTGTAAGAAGAGTAAGATGGTCTCTTCTCAGGCTGCAGCGCCTTATTTTAACATAATAGTATAAGTTTCAGGTTGGACCTAGAGGTTCCCTTTATTACAGGTGGTATAAGGCTTGATATCCGCGCTGCCTGGGCTTGTAAGGCAATTTTCCTACGAAGCTTGTGGAGGGAAATGTACCCGGAATATTTCAAGGGCGTTTATAGATATGAAAACCGAATAGGGAATAGAGAAGTGGAAGGAAGTACAAAGTAGAACAGAAAAGGGAATGGAGATAGGGTGGAAAAGCGATAGCGGCCGTATTTGAAATCATGTTATAACCGTTAAATAAATTCAAAGAAACACGATTTCAAGGAACGGTTGGAACCCCCTATCCAATTCCCTCCCATGCACAAAACGTATCGCATAGCATAACAAAGGACCTAGCGGTGATCTTCCGCTAGGTTTTTCTTAGTCCCGCTTATTTTTTCGTGCTCTCGCGTCGGAGTTCGTTCACGGCATCCATTAGATCTTTACTTAGATAGGATTGAGCTTCTTCATAGACAGGTTCAAGCGCTTGCTGCCATTCATCCCGTTCCTCTTTGGATAGGAGGCGAACGTTCATCTGGCCAATTCTCTGCAGCTCGTTCCATTGTTTACGGTTGATCTCGATCGCATTTTGGTTAGCCCAAATCGTCGTTTCCTGCATGGCCTCATGAATCGTTTTTTGCTGATCAGCGGATAGCTTCTCCCAGAATACCTTATTCATTAGCACGCCATAACCTAGATAAGCATGATTGCTGATGGTCAAATATTTTTGGACCTGATACAGCTTTTTAGAGTAAATGTTCGAAATCGTATTCTCTCCACCGTCTACCAGACCGGATTCCATACTGCGGTAAACTTGGTTAAAAGGAATGGGGACTGTCTTCGCATTCAGATGACGAAATTGGGATTCGATGATCTTGCTAGGAAGAATTCGAAATGTCAAATCTCGAAAATCTTCCGGATGGACGAGCATGCCGCGGCCCGAGGTCATCTGCTGAAAACCATTTGCCCAAAAACTTAGACCGATAATGCCTTTTTCTTCAAGTTTGCTCATTAGGATATCTCCGATCTTCCCTCGGAACGCCTTTTCTACAGCCTCTTCATTTGGGAAAGCAAATGGGAGGTCCATCGCCATCCACTCAGGTACGACCTCGGATATATTAGAGAAGCTTGGCGCAATCATTTGAATGCTGCCTCCCTGCAAAGCTGCAACTTCTTCCGTTTCATTGTATAAAGTGCTGTTTGGAAACAACTCTACTTTGATGGTGTCATTTGTTTTTTCTTTAACTAATCGGGCGAACTCTTGAGCGGCTAAACCTTTGGGTGTATTCTCCGCTACACTAAAGCTGAATCGAATGATCGTTTGTTGGCCGAGTCCAATCTGCTCATCATCACCCACAAGCGGGCCGTTATTAAATTGCCAGGAAAAACCGAATCCCACCGCTGTCAGGAGGCCGATTAAAATAAACAACGTAATACCGAAAAATGTTCTCATAATGGACCCCCAGCTGTTGTATATCATAAATTCAGTGTAACATAATGTATGATAATCGTAGAAATAAACGGTAAGCTAGAAAGTAGGTGATGGCTTTGAAGATCAAGGGGCTTCGTATGAATTGGAAAATTACGATCCTGTCGTTCGGTATCGTATTATTTGCGATTTGTATCGGCGGTATCATTTTAATAGGCCGTGTGATTCACCTTCAGGAACAAGAGCTTGGACAGAGACTGCTTGTTACTGCGCGCACAGTTACCCAATTGCCTTCTATCCTCAGCGGGCTTACGGAACAAAGCCGTAGGCAGGAAATTAATCCGATCACTGAACGTCTACGCATTATTAATGACGTTGATTATATTGTTGTCTTGGATATGAACAGCATTCGTTGGTCTCATCCGTCATCCTCCCGGATCGGGGAGCTTTCGCAGGGGGAGGACGAGCATGCTGCCTTTGCCGAGCATACGTATCTTTCCAGGGCAAAAGGAGAGCAAGGGACAGCGCTTAGAGCCTTCGTACCTGTCATGAATGAGCAGCACGAACAAGTAGGTGTCGTATTGGTGGGGAAGCTGGTACCGGGACTAACCGGGATCATTCTCGACATGCGGGGGCAAATTTATGTGACGGTATTTTTATCTTTGCTTTTTGGTGTTTTGGGTTCGTGGATGCTCTCAAGGCATATTAAGGAGCAGATGTTTCGCTTGGAACCTGAGGAAATCGCCCAGCTGCTCGTAGAGCGAACCGCCACTTTCAATGCGATGCATGAAGGCGTTATTGCCATAGACAGCCAGGAATACATCACGGTTTTTAACGATAAAGCAAAAAAAATGCTGCAAATCGAAGGAGAAGTACTGGGACGCCATATTCGGGAAGTGCTGCCGGATACGAGACTTCCGGAAATTTTGCAGATGAATCATGCTGTTTATAACCAAGAACTGCATGTTGGTCCTGCTCATATTTTGAGTAATAGGGTTCCTATTAAAGTAGGGCATCATACGGTTGGCGCCGTAGCTATTTTTCAAGATCGCTCAGAGGTGACGAAAATCGCGGAAGAATTGACCGGAGTAAGGGCATTTGTTGATGCACTTCGTGTGCAGAATCATGAATATATGAATAAGCTGCATACCATCGGCGGCTTGATCCAACTTGATCATAAGCAAAAGGCGCTTGATTATTTATTCGAAACGATGGAGGCGCAGTCCGAGCTTAGCAGCTTTGTCTCGAGCAAGATTGCGAATGAGAGTGCTGCCGGTTTACTTTTGGGAAAAATCAGCCGCGGCAGAGAGTTGGGTGTCGACGTGCGTTTGGACCGGGCAAGCAGGTTGATGAGATTTCCAGATAATTTAGACCAGCACGATGTTGTGGTCATCTTGGGGAATCTGATTGAAAATGCTTTTGATGCCCTGAGGGGGAAGGAAGGGAAGAAAGAGATCTTTATCAGTATTGAGCAGGATGATGAGGTTTTATCGATTTTGGTCGAGGATAACGGGAAGGGCATGAGTGAGGAAACCAAACAGCGTAAGTTTGAGCGTGGCTTCTCCACAAATGCAGGCGAAGGCAGGGGCATTGGTTTGTATTTAATCCATAATATTGTAAACAAATGCGGTGCTCATCTGGAAGTAGAGTCCACGGTTGACGTGGGGACGAGCTTTATTCTCACTTTCCCGATGCATACAAGAGAGGAAGAAACTCATGTACAGAGTCGTACTGATTGAGGACGATCCGATGGTTCTTGAAGTGAACAGGCAGTTTGTTGAGAGAGTTCCCGGCTTTGGAATTGTAGGGACATCCTCTAACGGGTTAGATGGTATCGAGAAAGTTCGTGAATTGAAGCCTGACCTTGTCATTCTAGATATCTATATGCCGGGGCAAAATGGAACCGAATTGCTGCAGCAGATTCGAAACGAACAGTTGGACATAGACGCCATTGTCATTACGGCGGCTAATGACATTCCAACGATCCAGCGGATGCTTCATCAGGGGGCCGTGGACTATATCATGAAGCCTTTTAAGTTTGAAAGGGTCCAAGAAGCGTTGGAAAATTACCAACTAATGAAGAGGCGATTAGGTACAGAATCGACATTATCACAAGTTGAATTGGATCAACTATTACACGGTAACAACGGGGGAGAACCGCTTCCTGAATCACCTGCGTTCAGTGTGCAAAGGGATTTGCCCAAAGGTCTGCAAGCACTGACGATGAAACAAGTCATGCTGTTTCTGATGCAGCAGCACAAATCTTTATCCGCGGAAGAAGTAGCCGAGGGCGTTGGATTGGCAAGAGTTACGGCGCGCAGGTATCTGGATTTTCTGGAGAAGAATAAGCAGGTGAAGTTAGACCTTGAATATGGCGGGATTGGGCGTCCGATCAATAGATATGTATGGATGGCAGACGATAAAAGATCATAACTCAAAGTGAAGACCAAAAAGACCATAAGTACCAATATGGTCAAATTCTTCACGCCTTCTTTTGAAAGCGATATCATGAAAACAGAAATAGCTGCAACAAAGTCTACTATCGCTTGAGGTGAAGAAACGTGTCAATCCCATCGGGAGTTAATACAAGTATTATTTTGAGATTAGAATTGGATAAGGATACTGCGTCGTTCGGCAGTGTGGCTACGGCCATTAGTGATGCAGGTGGAGATATTATAGCCATTGACGTCGTTAGAACAGATAAAAACATCACGGTTCGGGATATCACGATCAATGTATACGATAACAAGCATACGGAATTGATTGCCGCGGCCATCCGCAAATTGGCGGGAGTGAAAATCGTCCATGTTTCGGATCAAACGTTTCTGCTACATTTGGGCGGGAAGATTGAAATGAGTCCCAAGTATCCTATTAAAAATCGGGATGACCTCTCGAGGGTGTATACACCGGGTGTTGCTAAGGTTTGCATGGCGATCCACGAAAAGCCGTCGCTTGCTCATACACTCACAATCAAACGCAACACAGTCGCGGTCATATCGGATGGAACTGCCGTACTTGGTCTGGGGCATATTGGACCTGAAGCAGCGATGCCCGTCATGGAAGGAAAGGCAATGTTGTTTAAGCAGTTAGCTGGTGTTGATGCATTCCCGATATGTCTAGCAACACAGGACACAGATGAAATTGTGAATATCGTGAAAGCGCTATCTCCGACGTTCGGCGGAATCAATCTAGAGGATATATCTGCACCTAGATGCTTTGAGATTGAACAGCGGCTTATCGAGGAATTGGATATTCCCGTTTTTCATGATGATCAGCATGGTACAGCTGTGGTGCTTTTGGCAGGATTGATTAATGCCGTTAAGATCGTGGGAAAGAAGCTTGAGGATTGCAAAGTTGTGCTTTGCGGCGTTGGCGCGGCAGGAACGGCTTGCACCAAAATGCTGATGGCTGCAGGAGTTCGAAATATTATCGGTGTCGATCGACAGGGTGCTATCACGCGTGATGGCGTTTACGACAATCCGTTTTGGCAATGGTATGCGGATCATACGAATCCGAAGCAGATTCAAGGATCGCTGTCGGAAGTTATTGAAGGAGCAGATATTTTTATCGGTGTATCGGGTCCTGGTGTACTGAAAAGAGAAGACGTCGCCAAAATGGCGGAAAATCCGATCGTCTTTGCAATGGCAAACCCGACGCCGGAAATACTCCCCGAAGAGGCAGAGCCTTATGTGCGGGTTATGGCAACTGGCCGTTCGGACTACCCGAATCAAATCAACAATGTGCTGTGCTTCCCGGGCTTGTTCCGTGGACTGCTGGATTGTAGGGCTACCAGAGTGACTGAGAATATGAAGCTTGCAGCAGCCAAGGCGATCGCATCGGTTGTTCAAGAGGATGAGTTGAATGAGTCTTACATTATTCCAAGTGTGTTTAATCAATCGGTCGCAGAATCAGTGAGAGATGCGGTTATAGAAGCGGCTTATGAAGACGGGGTCGCCAGAAGACGTAAAGAGAAAGTCCAAGCCTAATAAACCCCACAAAGTGACGCTAAGCCCTGAAGTATATTCCGACTACTTTGCGGGGGCCCCAAATAACTTTAGGAGGAATTAAGATGATGATGAAACTTAGAAAAAACTTAACACTGCAGGTACTGCTAGCGATTGTGCTCGGGATTGCGGTCGGTCAGTTTTTCCCTCATCAGGGAGAGAGCTTAAAAGTACTTTCCGATGTGTTCGTGAAAATGATCAAGATGGTCATAGCTCCAATTGTGTTCTTTACCATTGTAATCGGGATCTCTGGTATGGGGGATATGAAAAAAGTAGGTCGAATCGGCGGCAAGGCGCTGCTGTACTTTGAAGTTATTACTACATTTGCAATGGTTATCGGGGTAGCTGTCATGTACATCATTCGCCCTGGCGCAGGAATGAGCACGGCTGGTGTGAAGGCCGCAGATGTTGCGAAGTATACGAAAGACGCGGCAGCAACTAGTCACGGCTTTGTCGATTTCCTTACAAGTATCGTTCCGGATAACGTGATGGGTGCCTTCTCCAAAGGTGATATGCTGCCGGTTCTATTCTTCTCTATCTTGTTTGGTTTGGCGATGGCTGGTCTTGGGGACAGAGTGAAACCCGTTACGAATTTCCTAGAGAAAACGAATGAAATATTCTTCCGCATTGTAGGAATCATCATGAAGTTCTCTCCAATTGCTGCTTTTGGTGCAATGTCTTATACGATCGGCAAATTCGGCGTTCATTCCTTGTTTTCTCTCGGTAAAATGATGGGGTCCGTCTATATAACCATGGCATTGTTCATCTTTATTGTGCTCGGATCCATTTGTAGAATGTATGGGTTTAGCTTAATTAAGCTTTTGCGATTCATTAAAGAAGAGCTGCTGCTTGTATTAGGAACGTCATCGTCCGAATCCGCATTGCCGCGCGTTATGGAAAAGCTGGAGAAGTTCGGCGCATCTAAGTCCGTTGTAGGTCTTGTTGTTCCTACTGGTTATTCATTCAATCTTGACGGTACATCGATCTACTTATCTATGGCAGGGTTATTCATTGCGCAAGCCTATGGTATTGAACTAAACTGGATGCAGGTACTGACCTTCATGGGCGTACTGATGCTAACTTCAAAGGGTGCTGCGGGCATTACCGGATCAGGCTTCGTCACACTGGCAGCCACAATTGCCGCAATTCCGAACAATGTCATTCCCATTGAAGGCATGGCGCTTTTGATTGGGGTAGACCGGTTCATGTCCGAAGCAAGAGCAATTACGAACATCATTGGTAATAGCGTAGCGACAATTGTCATTGCGAAGAGTGAAAATCAGTTTAATGCAAATCCAGAGGAAACAGATATGTCTCTGCAAACGGGGGCTGTGAAAGAAGTTTCTGCTGTGTAAAATGGTAAAAAGAGGGTATTCCATTTGATGGAATGCCCTCTTTTTATATTTTTTGGGTTAGAGGGTAAAGTAGAGCTTACCACCTATAATGCATGCTCCCAACTGGCATTCAAAACTCCAAATTCGATTTTTAGAGTCATTCAGCTTTTGTGAGGGTAAATGGGCTATAGTGGTTATCAGTGTTGTAGTTTATACAACAATTCAGCTGCCAAAGGGCTATTTGGCAACTTGAAGTTGCAGTTTCTACAACATTTTGAGCCCTTTTGTTGCGAAATAGCCTGAATAGGAGCAAATTGTTGTACGTTATGCAACAACGAAGGAGAGAAGCGAGATTTAGGCAGTAATTGTTGCACTTTTTACAACATCATTCAACCGCGAATAGGGATTCATTCTTACAGCGACTTTAGGCAGCATGTTTTCTCACCGAAGAAAGACGAAAGCCGTTTATTTATGCAGATAAGTCATATATAAAGGTCTTGTCGAAAAATATTAGCATGATAAACATCTGCTTAACGAGAGTATTTATAGCTTACAGATGGGTCTCAGAAGTTGATGAGAATCTCATCTGAGGTCGCAAACCGTTTAAATGATAGAAAATGCGCCAAAAAGCGAACTATCCAAAAGATTTAGACGAAAATTGTTCGTTTTTTGAAATTGACATCGCACGTTAGTTGGTAGTAAACTAGGGAAGCGGGAAACGAAGCCGCACTAATTGAAAATGTCGAATCAACTCGTATAAAATCAGGGATAAGGCCTGAAAGTTTCTACCCAAAAACCATGAATTTTTGGACTACGAGGAAGCGAATGAGGGAAACCATAGGAAGACGATGGTCTTTTTGCATTCGGTTCTTTTGCTGTCCAGCGGATAGAATCATGTATTCTAGCTCTGGGCGTTTTTTGGGTTTAAGGTGATAGATGATGTATGGAATCTGGTTTGAAAACTACTATATAAGATGAGAGTAGGTTTGTTGTGATGACTGTACGTGTTGGTGTCATAATGGGAAGCCAATCGGATTGGGAAACGATGAAGCACGCATGCGACATGCTGGAAGAGCTGGGAGTGCCTTATGAGAAAAAGGTGGTTTCTGCGCATAGAACGCCGGACCTTATGTTCGAATATGCAGCCTCGGCTGCAGGGCGCGGCATTCAAGTGATTATTGCCGGAGCAGGAGGAGCGGCGCATCTACCAGGGATGGTAGCAGCCAAAACGGAGCTTCCGGTTATTGGTGTTCCAGTCAAAACGTCCACGCTGAACGGACTTGATTCCTTGCTTTCGATCGTGCAAATGCCAGGCGGCATTCCCGTCGCGACGGTGGCAATCGGTCATGCGGGTGCAACGAATGCAGGCCTCTTGGCGGCGCAAATTCTGGGCGCATTCGAGCCGGAGTTGCAAGCGAAGGTCAGAGCGCGTCGCGAGCGAATTGCTCAGACCGTGATTGAAAGCAGTGACTTGTTATGAGCGAAGCCTCAAACTTAAGCGATAAGGTTATCAAGCCAGGGGGCACCATCGGCATCTTGGGCGGTGGGCAGCTAGGTCGAATGCTGGCCTTGGCCGGACGCAACATGGGGTATCGCTTCGTGACGCTCGATCCTACGGATGACGCGCCTTGCGGTCAAGTTGCGGATGAGCAAATTCAGGCGGATTTTGACGATGTGGAAGCGGCGAGAAAACTCGCAGCCCTGTCGGACGTCATCACCTACGAATTCGAGAACGTCGATGCGCATGTGACCAACATATTAATGAATGAGTCCTATGTTCCACAAGGAAGTGAGCTTTTATACACGACCCAGCATCGTCTGCGTGAAAAGAGAGCAATTGAAGCAGCAGGCGTACCTGTGGCTCCATATGCTGAAATCACCAGCGCAGCTGATTTGCGTGAAGCGGCTGAACGCTTCGGGACACCGTGCGTGCTCAAAACAGCAACTGGCGGCTACGACGGCAAAGGACAGTGGGTGCTTCGCTCGCTGGACGAGGTAGAGGAAGCTTACGAAACGCTCAGCCGCGCCAAAACAGAGCTGGTTCTCGAACAATTCATTCATTTTGACAAAGAATTATCCGTGATTGCAGCAAGAAGTCCACGCGGCGAGGTAAAGGCTTTTCCCGCTGCTGAAAATATACATGTACATAACATCCTGCATCAATCGATCGTTCCGGCGCGAATCCCTGCTCAGGTGCAAAAGGAAGCTGAAGAGCTTGCAGTGCGCATCGCAGAATCGCTTGGTGTAATTGGTTTGATCGCAGTGGAGTTATTCCTGACGAAGGATGGACAGCTTTACGTTAATGAGCTTGCGCCACGTCCGCACAATTCAGGTCATTACACGATGGAAGCATGCCGAACTTCACAGTTCGAGCAGCACGTTCGCGCGATTTGCAACCTGCCGCTTGGTTCTACCGAGCTGCTGTCACCTGTTGTGATGGTCAATTTGCTTGGCGAGCATATCGAACCGCTGCAAGAATTGATCGACCAACCCGATTTCCTGGAACACAGTGAATTAGGCGTTTCCGCGAAGGTTCATCTATATGGCAAGAAAGAAGCGAAAGAAAAACGCAAGATGGGACACATCAATCTCCTTACAAGCGACGTCGCGAAAGCACTGACTTGGATAGAACAGACAAGCATTTGGGAAAGTAAGTAAAAGAACTCATTGGAGGAACGGCTAACATGATTGAACGTTATACACGCCCAGAAATGGCACGCATTTGGACAGAGGAAAATAAATTCCAAGCTTGGCTTGAAGTCGAGATTCTTTCTTGCGAAGCATGGTCAGAGCTCGGAGTTATTCCTAAGGAAGATGTGAAAGTACTGCGCGAGAACGCAAGCTTCAACATTGACCGCATTTATGAAATCGAGCAAGAGACGCGTCATGACGTAATTGCCTTCACTAGAGCGGTTTCCGAAACGCTGGGACCTGAGCGCAAATGGGTTCACTACGGTTTGACTTCGACAGATGTTGTCGATACGGCTCTTGGCTACTTGCTGAGACAAGCGAACGAGATTTTGGACAAAGACATTCAGAATTTCATCGAAATCCTTCGCAATAAAGCGATCGAACATAAAGATACAGCCATGATGGGCAGAACGCATGGTGTGCATGCAGAGCCGACGACTTTTGGTTTGAAAATGGCCCTTTGGTACGAGGAAATGAAGCGTAACCTGGAGCGTTTCCGTTTTGCCGCTGATGGCGTACAATTCGGTAAAATCTCAGGTGCAGTAGGCACCTACGCGAACATTGATCCATTCGTTGAAGAGTATGTGTGCGGTAAGCTGGGTACAAAAGCAGCTCCGATTTCTACACAAACCTTGCAGCGTGACCGTCACGCTGAATACATGGCGACACTTGCATTGGTTGCTACGTCCCTTGATAAATTCGCTACAGAAATTCGCGCGCTTCAGAAGAGTGAGTTCCGCGAGGTTGAAGAGCCGTTTGCAAAAGGTCAAAAAGGTTCCTCCGCAATGCCGCATAAGCGTAACCCGATTGGTTGCGAGAGCATTTCCGGTCTGTCCCGTGTGATTCGCGGGCACATGGTTTCCGCTTATGAGAATGTGACGCTTTGGCATGAGCGCGACATTTCGCACTCCTCCGTTGAGCGTATTATCCTGCCGGATGCGACGCAGCTGCTGAACTACATGCTGAACCGCCTAGGCAACATCATCAAGAACTTGACTGTGTTCCCTGAAAATATGAAACGCAACATGCGCAGCACCTATGACGTTCCTTTCTCTGGCCGCGTGATGACGAAGCTGATCGACAAAGGCTTTGCTCGTGAGCAAGCTTACGATACGGTTCAGCCTAGAGCGATGCAAGCATGGGAAGAACAGCGTTCATTCCGTGAAATCGTGGAGAATGCTTCCGTGATTACGGAAGTGTTAAGCCCAGAAGAAATCGCAGATTGCTTCGATCCGAGCTGGCATTTGAAACACGTAGATACGATCTTTAACCGTTTAGGTTTGAAATAAAGCAGGGCATTTTAGCAGGAAAGGATGTGTGGTTCGTGGCTAACAATATCTTGGATTCAGCTATTGAATTGATTAATGCTCCCCTGGTTCATAAGGGTAAAGTACGTGAACTGTATGATCTGGGCGAACATTTCCTTATCGTGGTAACGGATCGGATTTCGGCTTTTGATTACATGTTGAAGCCTGGAATTCCTGATAAGGGCTACGTTCTGAATGCGCTAAGTAAATACTGGTTCGGCGTGACGAGCGGTTATATGAGCAATCACATTGTGCACACGGACGTGGAAAAGCTCCACGCGATTATTCCGAGTGCGGAAGATAGAGAGCTTCTAAAGGAACGTATTATTGTAGCGAAAAAAGCGGAGCGCATCTCCATTGAATGCGTGGTTCGCGGGTACATCACAGGCAACGGCTGGAGACAGTACGAGAAAACCGGCGAGATTAACGGTCGCAAACTGCCTGAAGGCCTGCGTAAGAACGAGCGCTTGCAAGATCCTATTTTCACACCTGCGGCTAAAAATGATGTCGGTCATGACGAAGACATTTCCGTGGAACAAATGATTGATTTAGTCGGCGAAGAGCTGACGTATGCGCTGCAAGAGCGAAGCATCATGCTTTACACGTTGGCTCATTCGATTTGTGAGCAAAAGGGCATTATTTTAGCAGATACGAAGTTTGAATTCGGCTTCTACGCAGGAGAACTTATTATTATTGATGAAATTTTCACGCCGGATTCCTCGCGTTACTGGTCACAAGATAAATACGCCCTGGATATCGAGATTGATTCGATGGACAAAGAGCCCGTTCGCACTTATTTAGCGGGATCGGGCTGGGATAAAAATAGTGAGCCGGATGAGCTGCCAGCTTCCGTAGTGGAAGAAACTTCGAACCGTTATAAAGAAATTTTACACCGCTTGGTGGATTAGTAGAAAAATGATTGGGAAATACTCGCTGAGAAATTAGCTGTAGTGATGAAGGGCGAGGATGGCGGCGATTAGTTTCCCTCAAGTCCCACTCAATCCCGCCCAATACCCACCCAATACCCACCAGGTTGAGAATAAGAGTCTCTAGAGGCTCCTATTTCTAAGAAAAGAGCAAAAAATTGCGGATAAGAGTCTTTAAAGCCTCTTATTTCCATGATTATCAGTAAAATAGTTGCTTTTTGGGGAAATAAGAGTCTTTAGAAGCTGCTATTCCCGGATATCGTAAGAAAAATGAGAAATAAGAGCCTTTAGGGACTTCTAAATGGGCTCCAGTCCATGCCAGCTGCTCTGGCGAATAACGCTAAGGAGAGATTAGAGATGAAAGCAACGGTCTACGTAACGATCAAGCAGAACGTATTGGATGTTCAGGGAACTGCGGTGCAAGGAGCGCTTCATTCCATGGGCTTTGACGAAGTTGGCAAGGTGCGCATTGGGAAATACTTGGAGTTAGAACTGGATACAACGGATAAAGCAGAAGCAGAAGCGCGCGTAAAAGCAATGTGCGAGAAGCTGCTCGCGAACACGGTTATCGAAGACTACCGCTACGAGTTGGCGTAACATACCAGATTTTACCAAGGATAAACGACTCCGCCGTCCTTCTGGGACGAGAGCGTTTGTCAAGGTAGATGCGAAGCAAAAGTATAAAACTTATACTTTCTTATCTACGAAAAAAGTTTTGCCAAGGCAAAACTCTAAGGAGGAAAACGTCATGAATTTTGCGGTTCTTGTATTTCCGGGATCGAACTGCGACATTGATATGTACAAAGCAATCGAAGATACCATTGGTCAGCCGGTTGAGTATGTTTGGCATACAGATGGCGACTTGTCCAAATACGACTGCATCCTCGTGCCGGGTGGATTCTCTTATGGAGATTACCTGCGTTGCGGAGCGATTGCACAATTTACGAACGTGATGAAAGCTGTGGTTAAGGCTGCGGAAGAAGGCAAGTACATTCTAGGTATTTGTAACGGATTCCAAGTGTTAACGGAAGCAAGATTACTGCCAGGCGCTTTGCTGCGCAACAACGGAATGAAATTCCGCTGCCACCAAACGATCCTCAAAGTGGAGAACAACACGACGGCTTTCACGCGTGATTACGCGGAGGGCGAGCTGATTGAAATCCCGATCGCTCACGGCGAAGGCAACTACTATTGTGACGAAGCTACGCTAAAAGAATTGCAAGAAAACAATCAAATCGTATTCCGTTATGAAGCGGGCAACAACCCGAACGGATCACTTGATGATATCGCTGGAATCAGTAATAAAGCAGGTAATGTCGTTGGTATGATGCCTCATCCGGAGCGTGCCGTTCATGAGATTCTTGGCTCCGCAGATGGTAAGAAAATGTTCACATCAATTCTAAGCGCTTGGAGGGAGAAACATGACGCAGCAGCTATCCGTTAATGAACCAACAGCCGAGCAAATCGCGGAGCAGAAAATATACAAGCAAATGGGCGTAACGGACGAAGAGTTTGCCAAAATTTGCGGCTTCCTTGGACGCAATCCGAACTATGTAGAAATCGGTGTATTCAGCGTTATGTGGTCCGAGCACTGTTCATACAAAAATTCCAAACCTGTACTTCGTAAATTCCCAGTGACAGGACCTCGTGTTCTAATGGGACCTGGCGAAGGCGCAGGGATTGTAGATATCGGAGACAACCAAGCGGTTGTGTTCAAAATTGAAAGTCATAACCACCCTTCAGCGATCGAGCCTTATCAAGGCGCGGCGACAGGTGTGGGCGGTATTATTCGTGATATTTTCTCCATGGGCGCGCGCCCGGTAGCGCTTCTGAATTCCTTGCGTTTCGGTAAGCTGGAAAACGACCGTGTGAAGTACTTGTTCGAGCACGTTGTATCCGGAATAGCTGGATACGGCAACTGTATCGGGATTCCGACAGTCGGCGGCGAAGTCATGTTCGACGAGAGCTACGAGGGGAACCCGCTCGTGAATGCGATGTGTGTGGGTCTTATCGACCACAACATGATTCAACGCGGTGTTGCCAAAGGTGTTGGCAACCCAGTATTCTACGTCGGACCGGCAACTGGCCGCGACGGTATCCACGGTGCGACGTTCGCATCCGAGGAGCTTACGGCTGAGTCCGAAGCGAAACGCCCAGCGGTACAAGTGGGCGATCCGTTCATGGAGAAGCTCGTGCTGGAAGCGTGCTTAGAGTTAATTAATTCCGGCATCGTGCTCGGAATTCAAGATATGGGCGCTGCGGGTCTTACTTGCTCCAGCGCAGAGATGGCTAGTAAAGCGGGCAACGGCATGGAGCTTTACCTTGATGAAGTTCCGCAGCGCGAAGAAGGCATGACAGCGTATGAAATGATGCTGTCTGAGTCTCAAGAGCGTATGCTTTTCGTTGTTGAGCCGAAGCATGAGGCGCAAGCTAAGGGCATTTTTGAGCGCTGGGGTCTCCACTGCGCCAAAGTCGGCAAGGTAACCGATGACGGTTACCTGAAATTGATCCACCACGGTGAAGTCGTGGGGAACATGCCTGTCGGCGCACTCGTCGACGAGTGCCCGGTGTACAATAAACCGAGCAAGGTGCCGGCTTATTACGAAGCTAGCGCATCGATCGACACGACTCGTTACCCTGAGGTAACGAAATTGACAGAAGCGCTGAAATCGGTGCTCGCGTCTCCGACGGTAGCGAGCAAAGAGTGGGTGTACAACCAGTATGACCATATGGTTCGTACAGATACGGCAGTGCGTCCGGGTTCGGACGCAGCGGTTGTGACCATTCGCGGTACCCGCAAAGGCCTCGCGATGACAACCGACTGCAACGGACGCTACGTATACCTGGATCCAGAAGTAGGCGGACGGATCGCTGTATCAGAAGCAGCACGTAACGTGGTTTGCTCCGGTGCTGAGCCGCTCGCGGTTACGGATAACCTAAACTTCGGCAGCCCAGACAAGCCAGAAATTTTCTGGCAGCTGGAGAAATCCACAGACGGTATGGCAGAAGCTTGCCGCTTCTTGGATACGCCAGTTATTGGCGGTAACGTCTCGCTTTACAACGAGAACGCCAAAGGTGCGATCTACCCAACTCCGGTTATCGGGATGGTTGGTCTTGTTCATGACATCGACCACATCACGACGCAAAGCTTCAAAAAAGAAGGCGACATCATCATCCTGCTCGGCGAGACGAAAGCAGAGCTCGGCGGCAGTGAATTCCAATATGTCATTCACGGTGTAACCGAAGGCCGTCCTCCTGAATTGGACTTGGCTACTGAGAAACGCCTGCAAAATGCAGTACTAAAAGCAATTCAAGAGGGTCTTGTTGCTTCTGCGCATGACTTATCCGAAGGCGGCTTGGCCGTTGCTTTGGCTGAAAGCTGTATCGGTGGTAAAGTAGGAGCAGCTGTTAATGTAACGTCTGACCTTCGTCCTGACTTCACGCTATTCAGTGAAACACAATCCCGTATTTTGCTGAGTGCTTCCCCTGATAAAGCGGACGCTCTGAAACACTGGATTGCTTCACAAGGCGTACCTTATCAAGAAATTGGAACAGTAACAGGTTCAGATCTGACCGTTAAAATTAATAACGAACAGCGTCTCCAGTCTCCGGTAAGCGAGCTGGCGAAAGTCTGGAAGGATGCGATTCCATGTCTAATGGCGTGAAACAATCAGAGGCCCTAAAGCTTCCTGCTGCTCCTGTTGTCCAAGTGGGCGACGGGCAGCATGAACTTTGGACAGGAGAGTATTTCAACGAAGGTGTAGGCGGCCATGGCGGATTGTTTGATAAGCTGAATGAGGAGTGCGGGGTATTCGGGGTTTATGGTCATCCCGACGCTTCCTCTCTGTGCTACTACGGGCTGCATGCCCTGCAGCACCGCGGACAGGAAAGCGCTGGTATCTGTACAGTAGAAGATGAAAAGTTTAACTACTATCGCGGGATGGGACTTGCCAAAGAGGTGTTCACTAACGAGAATTTGTCGCCTCTGACAGGTTCCACAGCGATTGCGCATGTGCGTTATTCCACAGCAGGCGAGAGCAAGCTGGCGAACGCGCAGCCTCTAGTTTTCAAATACCGCGAGGGCGACCTTGCGATTGCGACGAACGGTAACCTCGATAATGCCAACATTATCAAGCGCGAACTTGAGAAGAAGGGTTCGATCTTCCAAACGACGAGCGACACCGAGGTTATGGCGCATTTGATTGCGCGTTCGGAGCATGACGATATCGTGGAAGCCGTCAAAGATGCCATGAATCAAGTCATCGGCGGCTTTGCCTTCCTGATCACTACCAAAGATAAAATGATTGCTGCGCTAGATCCGAATGGACTTCGTCCCTTCATGATCGGCCGTCTGGGAGATGCGTACTTGTTCGCCTCCGAGTCCTGTGCATTCGATGCGGTGGGAGCAACTTATTTCCGTGATGTACAGCCGGGGGAAATCATTGTGATTGACCGTGACGGCTTCCGCTCGGAGCGGTTCACGGAAAGCGGCCGACGCGCGATTTGTGCAATGGAATATATCTACTTTGCTCGACCGGACAGCGACATCGATACGGTGAACATTCACTCCGCACGTAAGCGGATGGGTAAAAAACTGGCGATGGAGGCTTTCGTCGATGCGGATGTGGTAACGGGTGTACCGGATTCGAGTATTTCCGCTGCGATTGGTTTTGCTGAACAAACGGGTATCCCTTATGAGTTGGGTCTGATCAAGAACCGCTACACAGGCCGGACGTTCATCATTCCAAGCCAAGAGCTTCGTGAGCAAGGTGTTAAAATGAAGCTTAGCGCCGTTCGCAAAGTCGTCGAAGGCAAGCGTGTTGTCATGATTGATGACTCCATCGTGCGAGGGACAACGTCACTCCGAATCGTCAATTTACTTAGAGAAGCTGGGGCAACAGAAGTGCATGTGCGTATCTCTTCGCCACCTTTTATGAACCCATGCTACTACGGAATTGATACACCGGATCGGAAAGAGCTGATCGCTGCGATGAATTCTATCGAAGAGATTCGTAAAGCGATCAACGCGGATTCCTTGCATTTTCTGACAAAAGAAGGATTGTTAGATTCGATCGGCCAAGGTTCCGCAGGGGCGGAAAGCGGCTACTGTACGGCATGCTTCGATAACACCTATCCAACAGAAATTGTGGATGTTACGAAGGTTGGTTGTGCTTGCGATTAATTGGTTAATAGATAGATAAATGCAAAAAAATGGAATAGACACAACGGGTGGGTCTCGCTTAGGCGAACGACCTCCCGATACATAGACAAACTAAGGAGTGGAAGCGAAGTGTCGGATGCTTACAAAAAGGCTGGAGTCGATATCGCGGCAGGGAACGAAGCAGTAGAACGGATGAAAAAGCACGTCAAACGGACTTTCCGTCCTGAAGTGTTAACTGACCTCGGTGGCTTCGGCGGGCTGTTCAGCTTGAACAAAGACAAGTATGAGGAGCCTGTGCTCGTATCTGGTACGGACGGCGTGGGCACGAAGCTGAAGATCGCTTTTGCAATGGATAAGCATGATACGATTGGGATTGATGCTGTCGCGATGTGTGTGAATGATATTATCGTTCAGGGCGCGGAGCCGCTTTTTTTCCTCGACTATCTGGCTTGTGACAAAGTAATTCCAGAGAAAATTGAAGCTATCGTTAAAGGGATCGCTGACGGTTGTGCGCAGTCTGGCTGCTCACTGATCGGTGGCGAAACGGCGGAAATGCCGGGCATGTATGCGTCAGGGGAGTATGACATTGCCGGGTTTACAGTTGGAATCGTCGACAAGAAAAAGATCATCGATGGTACAACGATCCGTCCTGGAGATGTGGTTCTAGGTCTGGCATCGAGCGGTGTGCACAGTAACGGGTTCTCTCTTGTGCGCAAGCTTTTGCTGGAAGATGGCGGTTATACGCTTCAAGGTCATGTGGATGAGCTGGGCGATAAGCTTGGTAACGTGCTGCTTGAGCCAACGAAGCTTTATGTGAAGCCAGTTCTTGCGATGCTTGAAGACGTTGCGATCAAAGGGATGGCACACATTACAGGCGGCGGTTTCATCGAAAATATTCCGCGCGTTCTGCCTGATGGCGTGAACGTCGAGATCCAATATGGATCGTGGCCGATCCTGCCGATTTTTGAGTTGATGCAGCGTGAGGGTGGCATTTCGAACAACGATATGTTCCGCACGTTCAACATGGGCATCGGGATGGTTGTTATCGTGGGCGCGGACGATGCGGAGAAAGCTATTGCCGCAGCAGAAGCGCAAGGCGAGAAAGCCTACCGTTTAGGCGTTGTTACTGAAGGCGAGCGTGTAGTGACGTTCCAAGGAGCTGAGGTTTAATGCAGCCTTACCGAATTGCGATTTTTGCTTCGGGCAGCGGCTCGAATTTCCAGGCCATCGTAGATCAGGTACAGAAGGGGAAGCTTGATGTCAGCATCGAGCTTCTTGTCTGTGACCGCCCGCAAGCATATGTGGTGGAGCGTTCTGTAGAAGCGAAGGTGCCTGTATTCACGTTTGTTCCGAAGGAATACGAGAGTCGTGAGGCTTACGAGGCTCTTATTCTTAAGGAGCTGCAAGATCGTCAGGTTGATCTGATCGTAATGGCCGGTTACATGCGGATTATTACGAATGTGCTTGTTGAGCCGTTTTTCGGGCGCATGATCAACATTCATCCTTCGCTGCTGCCTTCGTTTCCAGGCGTGCGTGCGATCGAGCAAGCCGTCGAATACGGCGTGAAGCAGACCGGCGTGACCGTTCACTTCGTGGACGGCGGTCTCGACTCCGGGCCGATCATCGCGCAGCGCGCCGTCGAGATCCACGAGCACGAGACTGCGGACTCGCTGGCCGAGCGCATCCATGCGGCTGAGCACGTGCTGCTGCCGCAGGTGATTCGCTGGCTTCGCGAGGACCGCGTGAGCTTGGATGGCCGCAGGGTTAGCGTACGATCGTAGGTTGATGCCGTAGGTCCGTAACTGCTGAGATTAAGGTTCCTTGTGGATAACTCGGCTGTGCGCGCTGCTGTTTTATATCACTTAAAGTAGCTGTTTTATGCCAATTGCGTGAGCTTGGTCGAAGTTAACGATGTTTTTCATCGCTAAGCTGGGCTGAGCGGGAGAGTTACAAATATTATTTTCTGGGAGGAAGCATAGTGGCAATCAAAAGAGCACTTATCAGCGTTTTCGATAAGACGGGAATTGTTGAATTCGCGAGCGAGCTGTCGAAGCTGGGCGTTGAGATCATTTCTACGGGCGGTACGCTTAGTTTGTTGAAGGATAAAGGGGTGCCGGTTATCGGTATTTCCGAGGTTACAGGGTTTCCGGAGATCATGGATGGCCGCGTCAAAACGCTGCATCCGAATGTTCACGGCGGACTACTGGCTGTTCGTGACAACGTGGAGCACCAAGAGAGCATGAAGAAGCTCGGTTTGGAGTATATTGATCTGGTTGTCGTGAACTTGTATCCTTTTGCCGAAACGATTGCGAAGCCTGATGTGACTTACGAGGATGCGATTGAAAACATCGATATCGGCGGGCCGACGATGCTTCGTTCCGCAGCTAAGAACCATGCGTTCGTCTCGGTTATCGTAGATACAACCGACTATGCGAAAGTGCTGGAAGAAGTGCAAGAGACAGGCGACACAACGCTGGAAACGCGCAAACGTTTAGCTGCCAAAGTGTTCCGTCACACAGGAGCTTACGATGCATTGATTGGTGACTACTTGACTGGCCTGCAAGGCGAGCCTTACCCAGAGCGTTATACAGTGACTTATGAGAAAATGCAGGAGCTTCGTTACGGAGAGAACCCGCACCAAAGCGCGGCTTTCTATCGCAAGCCGAACGCGGCTGCCGGTAAAATTACAACGGCTGAGCAATTACATGGTAAAGAATTATCCTATAATAATATTAATGATGCGAATACAGCACTGCAAATCGTCAAAGAATTCAGCGAGCCTGCGGTTGTAGCCGTTAAGCACATGAATCCTTGCGGCGTAGGTATTGGTACAAATGTGCTTGAAGCTTACACAAAAGCGTACAATGCAGACCCGACTTCCATTTTCGGTGGTATCGTGGCGGCGAACCGTGCGGTTGACGAAGCGACAGCACAACTACTGCATGAGATTTTCCTGGAAATCGTCATTGCGCCTGATTTTACACCGGAAGCACTCGATATCCTTTCTAAAAAGAAAAACATTCGCCTACTCAAAGTAAGCGGCTTAGATACAGTAGCTGGCCGCAAAGCGGAGCCAGTGATTACAACGGTTGAAGGTGGTATGCTCGTACAAGCTAGCGATGCCTACCAACTCACAGAAGCTGACTTGAAAGTTGTTTCTGAGCGTCAACCGACGGCTGAAGAGATGAAACAATTACTTTTCGCATGGAAAGTAGTTAAGCACGTTAAATCTAACGCAATCGTACTCGTTGCGGACGACATGACGGTTGGCGTGGGCGCTGGTCAAATGAACCGCGTTGGCGCAGCCAAAATCGCTATTGAGCAAGCTGGCGACAAGGCGAAAGGCTCTGTCCTTTCTTCCGATGCTTTCTTCCCAATGGGCGACACGCTTGAAATGGCAGCAAAAGCGGGAATCACAGCGGTGATTCAACCGGGCGGCTCCATTAAAGACGAAGAATCCATCCGCGTAGCGAACGAAAATGGCATTGCGATGGTAATGACAGGCGTTCGTCACTTTAAACACTAAAACAATTGAGAATGCTCACGATCGATTTCCAGACCGTGGGCATTCCCCATGAGAGGGGTTATCCTAAATGCGTGTACTAGTTATTGGACGAGGCGGGCGCGAGCACGCGATTGTATGGGCACTCAGCAAAAGCCCGAAGATCAGCAAATTGTTCTGTGCACCGGGGAACGGCGGGATTGCTGGTTTAGCGGAATGTGTGCCGATTACAGAACTGCAATTTGAAGAGATCAGCACATTTGCGAAGGAGCAGGCGATTGACCTCGTGATGGTAGCACCTGATGATCCGTTAGCAGCAGGTTTAGTTGATCACTTGGAGTCCAAGGGGATCGAGGCTTTCGGACCTCGCGCGAACGCGGCGATTATTGAGGGCAGCAAGGTGTTTATGAAGGAGCTTTTGAAGAAATACAGCATTCCTACGGCAGCTTACGAGTCTTTCGATGCGTATGAGCCAGCGCTTGCTTACTTGCGCAGCCAATCAGCACCGATTGTTATAAAAGCGGACGGTTTAGCTGCAGGCAAAGGGGTTACCGTTGCGCAAACGATGGAGGAAGCCGAAGCAGCACTTCGCGATATTATGGTGGATCAAGTGTTTGGCAAATCCGGAGCTAGCGTAGTCATTGAAGAGTTCTTAACAGGACAAGAAATGTCACTGCTAGCTTTTGTTGATGGGTCCACGGTTCGCCTCATGGTGCCGTCACAGGATCATAAACCTGTTTTTGATAACGATAAAGGGCCAAACACGGGCGGAATGGGTACGTACTCGCCGCTGCCGCATATCCCTGAGTCGATTGTACAGGAAGCGCTTGTGAACATCGTTCAACCTACAGCTGATGCCATGGTAAAAGAAGGCCGTCCTTTCAAAGGCGTACTTTATGCCGGTTTGATTTTGACCCCGAATGGCGTGAAAACAATCGAGTTTAACGCGCGTTTCGGTGATCCAGAGACGCAGGTTATTTTGCCTCGCCTCAAAACTGATCTGCTCGATATTTTCCAAGCTATCAACAACGGAACGTTGGCTGAACAGCCGATCGAGTGGAGCGAGGAAGCGGCAGTTTGTGTGATCGTAGCTTCACCAGGCTACCCAGGCCCGTACCCGAAAGGGCTGCCGATCACTGGACTGGATCAAGTCCAAGACTCGCTTGTGTTCCACGCTGGGACAGCCATCGAGGATGGTCAAATTGTCACCAACGGCGGACGCGTGCTTGGAATCACAGGCCTTGGCAAAGATATCATTGAAGCTCGGCAGAAAGCTTATGCGGATGCGGACCGGATTCATTTTGACGGGAAGCATTACCGTACGGATATTGCGATGAAAGCTTTGAAATAGGATGAAAAAACACAGCCTTTGTATCAAATGGGGGCTGTGTTTTTTTACATAGCTATGCCTTATTTATGTTGAAAATCGAGGGGAGCAAGATAGTTTAACCGTTCAACAAGGCTTGCTCCCGTATGCGAATGATTGGCTGCAGCGTCAAAGAAATTAGAGATTATAATCTAAAAGATACTTCCTATCTAGTGCTTATCCCCCAAATGGGGGATTTTTTTATTTCGAAAATAAGCTTAAAGTAGGAAGTGGACGACATTAGTCGACAAAATTCTCGGATTAGGGAGAGGAATTGACATGAGAAAGTTTTCAACACGTTATATAGGTTTAGTTTCGGCTTTCGTTATGCTCTTGTTAGGAGGGTGTGTTAGTACATTACCTCAAGTTACTTTTTATTTTAATAATCAGCTAAGTGGAGCAGAGCAATTATATGTCAGATATTCAGATGGAACTGTATCTAACGTACCTACAAGCACGACTTCAACAGTCTTCAATAATGAAGTCAATAAAACAATGGTAGGCGGATATATTAGCGATGGTTCATTTAGTTGGGTTCCAATCTATTCGTATGGTACGGGTACAGTAAGCCTAAGCAGTGTTGCAACAACCAAACCAACGGTTACGGCAGACCATATCAAATTGGCTAGCCAACCAACAACGGTTGGTGATTATGTCAATGTTACATTTGCTGTATATGGTAATGAAGGTCAGCTTGTAAATGGTCGAACTGAGGTGTTTGCCCAGTCAGCGGACTTAACCTTCTATAATGCAGATGGAAATGATAATTCTAATCCTTCGCCACCTTTTAATTACACACGAACTGATGTAGTAAAAGGAGGCTTCTCCTCCTATACTGTCGGCGGATACGTAACTTTTCGAGTGAAATCCAATTTGAATGAGATCTCTTCACAACCGATCTCCTTGTACTCGGGTTCAAGATTAATCTCGAATGACCCTTTCCATACGGGAACTAACCTTGTAACGAAAATCGAGATAGGTAGCGATGATGGTGTATCTAATTTAAAAGTGGGGAATTCTTTAGCTATGCACGCTGATATACAACCAGTAGAAGCTACAAATTCAACTATTACGTGGTCCGTTGAGAATGGTACGGGTTCTGCCACTATAGATAATAATGGTCTATTGACAGGCCTCTCAGCAGGTACGGTCACCGTGAAGGCGGCAGCCTTGGATGGCACTGGGGTTTTTGGAACGAAATTAATGACAGTAGTTACGAATCCGGGAGCTTTAAATAGAGGATCAGGTACAATTGATGATCCGTATCAAATTGCAAACGTGGATCAGTTGAACGAGATTCGATACCATTTGGATACGTATAATTATTATCAATTAACAGCGGATATCACTTCATTCCCAGATGGAGGTTGGCAGCCAATCGGTGATCGCAACACAGAATTCCAAGGGCATATGGATGGTAAGGGTTTTAAAATTAAGAATCTATCCATTGGAAGTTCAATAAATGCATTGCGTATGAAATCAGGCGGTAGCGGTACAGGATTATTCGGAATAACAAGTACGGATAGTGTTATTACGAATATGATTTTAGAAAATATAAATATGAATGGCGAAAGTTATACAGGCGGATTGGTTGGATACAACAAGGGAACGATTAGCTACAGCTCATCTGCAGGTAGTGTGAATGGCGGTTCTAGTCTAGGTGGTTTGGTTGGATACAATCATGAGGATGGAACAATCAGTAACAGTTTCTCGTCAGTAAATGTGAATGGTAGTAATGATACAGGCGGCCTGGTGGGTAACAACGATGGAACGATCAGCAGCAGCTATGCCACAGGAAGTGTAACATCTAGCTATAATCAAGGTGGTCTGGCAGGGAATAACTATGGCACAATCACTGATTCCTATGCTACGGGTAGTATAAGTGGTTATTATGGTGTAGGCGGTTTGGTTTCATTTAATAACGGAACGATCAGTAACAGCTATGCAACAGGACTTATAGACGGGGATTCCAGTTTAGGTGGCCTGGTTGGATACAGCAACGGAACAATAAGTAATAGCTTCTACGACATGGATACATCAGGACAACATGACAATGAATATGGCGTTGGGAAAATAACGACACTGATGAAGACGCAAAGTACATATACCCAATGGGATTTTGCAAGCAAATGGGGAATACAAGCTTCGCGGAACAACGGATATCCTTATTTGCGGGCTGTTCAACTATTCGTGGATTATGATGGAAATGGCAATACCGGTGGTACGCCTCCGATTGACAGCAACACATATGCATCAGGAGTAACAGCTAATGTGTATAGTCATGCCGTAGATTTAGTCCGGACGGGCTATACTTTCGCGGGATGGAATACGCTTGCAGATGGAAGCGGCACTAGCTATGGAGCAAATGATGGATTCAAGATAGTAGGAGCTACTACCTTATATGCGAAGTGGCTGAAACGCGAGCAAGCCAGCGAGCCCTCTGGTGGCGGTGGAGGTCCATCCATCGTTACTTCCACGGATGGTAAATTAACGCTTCCCGTAGGTAGCGAAGGGGAAGTCAGTTTGGAAAATGAGGTCAAGATTACAATTCCGGCTGATGCTACAGGTAAAGAATTGAAACTAACGATTGAAAAATTGTTAAATACGCAGAACCTTTTAAATAATACGAATGTTGCAGCCAGCCCCATCTTTGAAATTTTGAAAAACTTCACGGAGAATTTCAGTAAACCGGTCACGCTGAACTTTGTGTTCGATCCGAAAGTAGTGAAAAATAATCAAAAAGCGTCTGTCTTCTATTTTGACGAATCGAAAAAGGTATGGGTGGAAGTTCCTGGCGGTAAAGTGAACGGTGACAACATTACAGTCCAAGTAGACCACTTCACTAAATATGCGGTATTTGCTGTAGGTCAAGAGCCAGTAGTTCCTGTAAATCCGCTAATTACTTTTAGTGATATTACTGGACACTGGGCAGATGCGCTCATTAAGCAAGCGGTAAGCAGCGGCATCGTTACGGGTTATCCGGACGGTACGTTTAAACCGAATTATACAGTCACGCGAGCAGAGTTTGCTGTGATGTTGATGAACACGTTGAAGCCGAAAGGTGAAGGAGTGGCACTGACATTCACAGATACAGTGAAAATCGGATCATGGGCGCAGAAAGCTGTTGCCCAAGCGGTACAAGCAGGTATTATTAAAGGCTATGAGGACGGCAGCTTCCGTCCAGATGCTCAAATTACACGTACGGAAATGGCAGCGATGCTTGCAAAAGCGCTTGGCCAGTCGAATGAAGCTAGTGTTGCAACTGGTTTTGCGGATGACCAGGACATTCCGGTGTGGGCGAAAGGCAGCGTTGCTTACGTGAAGCAAGCCGGTATTGTGCAAGGGAAAGGCGATAACAAATTCGCCCCACAAGATCATGCAACGAGAGCTGAAGCCGTAACGGTTCTGCTGAAAGTAAGCGTAGAAAAGAGCAAGTAAGGTTGGAGGAAGAAGGGGCGTTTGAGCTCCTTCTTTTTGCTATTCCGGCTTAATTGTATAAAGCACAGCCTTTTGTTCATCAAAGGGTTGTGCTTTTTCATTTTTCTCTGTTCGTTTGACAAAAAGATGCAATTAATTGACCGTTGTAAGCGTTTTATATGTTAGGTATACTAGGCAATATTAGGTAAGTAGCAAAGCGAGGCTGAATCATGACCATACTTAAAATTGCGGGGCTGCATCCGAAGCCGCATTCGTTGAAATATCGTCTAATCCTGATCCTGTTTATCAGCTCACTCGCACCCTTAATTATCATCGGGAGTATTTCCTATTTCTCCATGTATGCGATTTTACAAAATAAAGCAGAGGGCGGGGTCCAAAGCAATTTGCACCAAGTAAGGCTTTTGCTTGAAGATACGCTCGGTCAGTTGAATCATGCTTCTCAGCAGCTCGCCTTTGACGGAAGGGTTGGCAAAAGCCTGGAGAACTATTTAGCAGCTGATTTATTTGAAAAGAAAAGATTGAACGATGAGATCAGAAGCGAGTTAGGCTTGATTCATTTTACGAATCCGACTCTTGGATTAATGTTTTATTACTTCGAGAAAAACAACCAGCTATTATTTGAGAATTTTAACGTTCGTGACGATTATGACCTTAAACAGCTGCCTGTCCTTATCAAATTCGATAAACTTACTTATATGGGACCGCATCTTTCTTTAAACCCGATCGACGGCAATGAAGTGCTGTCTATCCTTCGCAAAGTCGAGCTGCCGGATCGTGACGATGTGTATGTCTATATTGAAACTAATTTTAAATTGGCCGAAAGCATACTCAAAGACAACGAGCAATTCGGCGGCAACTTGGTACATCTGATCGTCGATAATCAGGGAAAAATTGTTTATAGCGAGAATTCAACTGATTTTCCTGTGGGGATGCAGCATAATGCCAATAACCAATCGAATAAAAACATTTCGGATAAATATATGATGTTTGAGGAGACCAGCAATCAATCGTGGAAGGTGTTGGCCGCTGTCCCCAAATCGGTATATAACCTCGAAGTAAATAGGTGGATCAAGCAGTTCGCCTTTTTTGCCGTCTTAACGCTTATAGCAAGCTTCTTCATTGCCTGGTTGATTTGGCGAACAGTATACCGCCCGCTTAAGCTGCTGAGTACGGATATTCGCAATGTAAAAAGCAACAACGAGGTTTTCCCGAGAAGACAATCTCAGATCTTGGAGTTTGCCGTTATTTATAAAGAGTTTGCAGAGATGAGAAGCCGCATCTTCGAATTAATTGGCGAGGTGGAGCTGAAGGAACAAGGCAAAGCATTTCTCGAAGTTGAGAAATTAATGACGCAAATTAATCCTCACTTCATTCACAATACGCTCGATACCATTCGTTGGCTGGCTCGTGCCAATGGGCAGAAAGATATTGACCGTTTGGTCTCCACGTTGAACAAAGTGCTCTATTATAATCTCGGTAAAGGCGGACCTGCCCGAATTAAAGATGAGATTGAGGCATTAAAAAATTATGTTGAGCTGCAAGGCATCCGCTATAACTTTCAATTTGATGTGAAAATCCATGCCGATTCCGAGGCGCTTGAGCTGCCGGTTCCAAGGTTCATTCTACAGCCGCTTGTTGAAAATGCGTTGTATCACGGCTTGGAGGATAAAGGCATTATCGAGGTCAGTGTCATAGAAGACGGTGATTCGCATGTCATTATTGAAGTTAGAGACAATGGAGACGGGATGACAGAGGAAGAAATTGATCAATTAATGAGCGAGAACACGTTAGAGAAAAAGAAGGTAGGTATGGGGATCGGGCTGCAATATGTAAACCGTATGGTGAAGTTTCAATTCGGGGCAGCCGCTAGTTTTCATATTAAAAGCACAATCGGCTCAGGGACGACGATCATACTTCGTCTTCCAATAGGAGGTTTACTCGGATGATAAAAGTTATGGTGGTGGACGATGATCACTTGGTGCGTAAAGGCTTCATCGCTATGATGCCTTGGCGTGAGCATAACCTAGAGGTCGTAGGTGAAGCAGGTAACGGTAAAAAAGCTTTGGAGTTTCTGGAGAATAATCAGGTGGACCTGCTCATTACCGATTTAGCGATGCCTGTCATGTCAGGTATTGATTTGATGAGGTGTGTGAAAGAACGTTATCGGGATATTAGCATGGTCGTATTGACGTTCCATCAGGATTTTGAATTGATTCAGGAAGCGCTTCGCCTAGGGGCGCTGGATTATATGACCAAGGTCGAGCTTGAACATGAGCAGATGGACGAAATTTTAAGAAGAATTGTAGGTAAAATGCAGGAGCAGCATGTACGAACAAGGGAAACGAAAGTAGAGATCCAGGCCACTCCTGCGTTTGCTGAGGAGGATGATGGGCCGTATTCTCAGGAAGTGAAAGCAAGTATTTGGAAGGCAGTAGACATCATTCATCAAGAGTTTCAAAATGAGCTGCTTCTGCCGGACATCGCGAAAAGGGTAAACATGAGCCGCAGCTATTTCAGCCGCTGTTTTCGAGATATTGCCGGGAAAACGTTTAACGATTATATCCGGGAAGTGCGGGTGAATCACGCAAAAGTACTCCTTAGTCAAAAAGGGAAAACGATTAGTTGGATCGCCACGCAGGCTGGTTATCCGAATGAGAAATATTTTGGCAAAGTATTCCGTGAGCTGACGGGGATGCTGCCCGGTGAGTTTCGCAAGAGCCAGAATTAGCACAAATCGTCTCCAAAGAAGTGCACTTTTGTCTCCTATAACGTTCCCAGTATATCAATTAGGAGACGATTTGCTCCTAAACGTAAGACATTAACTGACCCGAATGTCTTTCATTTTCTTTAAAATGTAAGTGCAGGGTTATTAATGAGGAGGGGCAATATGAAAAAGAAAACAACGCTAATTTCTATGATTGCATTGGTTGTTCTGATGACGGCATGTTCAAGCAATAACGTAGGGACCAGCAAGGATGGCGGGCAAGCAGCTAGTCCGAACGTTAAAGTGGACCCGTTTAAGATGCCGAATCCGATTGAAGTGACCACCTTCAAAAGCTTAAGCCCAGGCGCAAAGTTACCTGCTGGCGATACCGTAGAAAGCAACCAGTACATGAAATATATCTCACAAAAAACAAATATCAACTTTAAAATCCTATGGTATGCAGCTTCACAGGACTATGAGCAAAAGATGAAACTGGCCATCGCGAGCAACGATCTGCCGGATGTCATGCTTGTAAATGAGCAAATCTTCCTTGCCCTCGCCGAAGCCGGACAAATTGAGGATTTAAGCAAAGTGTATGACCAATATGCTTCCCCGTTAGCAAAGGAATTGTATGCATCAACGAACAACAAAGCGATTGAGAAAGCAACCTATAAAGGCAAATTGATGGGTATTCCGAATATTAGCGTACAAGCGGATGCGGCAAGTATGGCGTGGGTACGCAAGGACTGGATGGATAAATTGGGACTCCAGCCGCCAAAGACGATGGACGATGTCGCTGCGATCGCTAAAGCTTTCGTAGAGAAAGATCCAGACGGTAACGGCAAAGCGGATACGATTGGAATCGCCGGTTTCGAGAAAGCTTTAACGGTAAGCGGTAAAGCGCAGCGAGGCGACTTCAAAGGTATTTTCCAAGCGTTCGGCGCTTATCCTTCCAACTGGATCAAGGATAGCTCCGGTAAGATTGCTTACGCTTCGATACTTCCTGAAACGAAGCAAGCACTCGGCAAGCTGCGTGACATGTATGCAGCAGGTGCAGTTGATAAGGAATTTGCTTTGCGCAAAGATCCAAACGAGAACATCGTATCCGGCAAAGCGGGTATGTTCTTCGGACCCTGGTGGTCCGGCGGGTTGGCTGCTGATGCTATGAAGCTCAATCCGAAGGTTGATTTCGTGCCTTATTTGATCCCTGATGCCAAAGGGACTGTGAACACGATGATGGTGCCGGTAAGTACACAGTTTATTGTTGTGAAGAAAGGGATGAAGAATCCTGAAGCGGCTATGATTTACGCAAACACATTTATCAATGCTCAGCGTAAAGTAGATCCAGACGCTTTGAACTTAGACTTCACAGTAAGCGCAGAGTACTGGCCAATCGGGAATTCCACCTACGATTATGCGGATGCTGTGGAAAGAAAATCCGATACATTGAAAAAGGCGATGAGCGGACAGATCAAGCCTGAAGAGCTGAATCCGGAAATGAAAGAATTGGTTGCGAAGGCAACTCGCGACAAAGCCAATCCGAAAGCAGATTTGAAAGATTGGTCCGGATATTTCGGGTACACCGTTCCAGCAGATTTGTTGAAGATGAACATGAATAAGGTGTACAGCGAATTTACTGCAAATACGAAGACGATGGAAAGAAAATGGGCTAATCTACAGAAATTAGAAACTGAAACTTTCTTCGGCATCGTAATGGGCGAGAAACCGCTGGATTCGTTTGATAAGTTCGTTACGGATTGGAAGGCGCAAGGCGGCGACGAAATCACGAAAGAAGTAACGGATGAAATCAGCAAGTCCAAAAAGTAACATGTAAGGTAAAGAGCGCATCACCTAACCGAATGGTGGTGCGCTCTTTCTACCATAAAAATGTATAAGTTTGAACAGAGGTGTATCGCTTATGAACATAAAATCGTTTTACAAGCACTACCATTTGATGCTCCTGCCGGGTATCGTGCTTCTTATTATTTTCCATCTCGTGCCGATGTTCGGAGTCGCAATTGCGTTCCAAGACTTCAAGATCGGTTTGGGAATATGGGACTCCCCCTGGATCGGCTTTGAAAATTTCACGTACATGTTTCAACTGAGAGACAGTAAAGTTATTTTCTTTAATACGGTATTTATTGCCGTGTGTAAAATTATCGCGCACCTCATCATTCCGCTTACATTTGCCATTTTGCTTAATGAGATTAGATTCCGGATATTCAAAAGATGGGTTCAGACGGTTGTGTACCTGCCTCATTTTATATCCTGGGTTATCCTGGCGGGTGTTGTGATGGATATGCTGTCGCTCGACGGCATTATCAACCATGCGTTGAAAGCGTTAGGCTTCGAGCCGATTATGTTTATGGCCAAAAACAGCTTGTTTCCTGGCATTGTCGTTAGCACAGACATTTGGAAAGAATTCGGATTTGCTGCCATTATTTATTTAGCTGCACTAGCTGGCATTAATCCTTCCCTCTATGAAGCGGCCGAAATGGACGGAGCAAATAGATTGAAACAATTGTACTATGTTACGCTGCCGAGCTTGGTTCCTACTGTTGTTTTGCTGGCTACTTTGAGCATAGGCAATATTTTGAATGCAGGTTTTGATCAAATTTTCAATTTGTATAATCCGCTTGTCTATGAATCAGGTGATATTATCGATACGTATGTGTACCGGGTAGGACTTGTGCAGGCTCAATATGGCTTAGCTACGGCCGTCGGTCTGTTGAAATCAGTGATCGGTTTCATTCTCATCTTTATTTCGTACAGAGTTGCCTATACGTATGCGAATTACAGAATTTTCTAATGAAGTAGGTGAATGTTAGTGGTACGTAATAAAACGATTTCGGCCCGTATAACCGAAGCAGCACTAGTCTTGGTGATGCTAGCCATCTCAGCCATGTCGCTTGCGCCAGTTGTGCACGTATTTTCCGTCTCGTTTAGTGATAACGCGGCAGCGGCTGGGGGATTCGTTAAGTTTTGGCCCGTTGGCTTTTCTTTGGAATCGTATCGTAAAATTTTGGAAGAACCGCATTTTTTTAATGCGTTCTTAGTTTCCGTCAAACGGGTTTTGCTGGGCGGGGGAATCAATTTCATATTGACCGTCATGATGGCGTACCCGTTGTCGAGAAGCAGCAAGGAATTCCCATACCGGAATGTGTATATGTGGTTCATGCTGTTTACGATGCTGTTCAGTGGCGGAATTATTCCGTTGTATTTGACCGTAAAATCTTTAGGGATGTTTAACTCGATATGGGCTCTGGTACTGCCAGGTGCGGTGCCGGTGTTTAACGTTATTTTGTTAATGAACTTCTTCCGGAACCTGCCGAAGGAGCTGAGCGACGCGGGTTACATGGACGGTGCGGGACCTTGGTATATGATGGTCAAAGTCTATCTGCCGCTCTCGCTGCCAGCGATGGCAACGGTCACTTTATTCAGTATTGTCGGTCACTGGAATTCGTTCTTTGACGGCATGATCTTCATGCGCAGTGCGGAAAATTATCCGCTGCAAACGTATATTCAGCAGCTTGTCGTCAACCAGAACGCATTGTTGGAACTTGATTCGACCAAGCTTGAGTTACTGATGAAAGTATCGGATAAGACACTCAACGCTGCCAAAATCGTAGTTTCGATGGTGCCGATTCTTATCGTTTATCCATTTCTGCAAAAGTATTTTATACATGGAATCATGCTTGGTTCTGTAAAAGAATAGTCAAAGAAGAGGTGCAAATGCGATGGAGTGGAAGGTCATGACTTTCAATTTGCGATACAATGAGCCGAAGGATGGGGACAACGCATGGCCTCATCGTGTGAGGCGTGTTTCCCATATAATCCAAGAGCACGACCCTATTCTTGTTGGCACGCAGGAAGGCTACTATGACATGCTGACCGAGCTTCATGGGGAGCTGGAAGCGTACAATTGGATCGGCATGGGCCGATTTGGCGAGCACGACAATGAGCATTGCGCTATTTTTTATAAGAAGGATGAGCTTGAGGTGCTGGAGGAAGGTCATTTCTGGCTTTCGGAAACACCAGAAGTAACGGCATCCAAAAGCTGGGACAGCATGTTCCCTAGAATGTGTACATGGGTTCGATTCCTGGACAAACACAATCAGAAGGCATTTATCGTGTACAACACCCATTTGGACCATCACAGTAAAGAAGCTAGAGAAAATGGTGTTAAAGTGATTTGGGATTATATTCGTTCGCATAAGTCCGAGCATTCTTTACCCGTTATTTTAATGGGGGACATGAACAGCCATCCTGGCTATCCGCCTATCCGTTATTTGAGGGGGGAATCTGGGGGAGAAGGTCCGAAAGGCTGGCTGAAAGACGCTTATACTGTTGTAGAAGGGGATGTAGGCTGCACTGCGCACGACTTCAAAGGCGGATCAGACGAGGCGCCAATTGATTATATTTTCGTATCTCCCGAGGTAGAAGTGCTGGAAACGATCGTCGATAGAAGGCAGGTCGAGGGGGGCTACCCATCCGATCATTATCCGATTATTGCTTCTTTGCGCTTATATTAAAACAGAGCAAATCAAGGAGAGCAACAGATGAAACCTGTAGAAAGAATACGATCAGTTACAACAATTACGAAAAAAATTGCTCATACAGAGCAAAGCACCTATATTGAAGTGCCTTTTGAAATGCCCGAGCACGTTGAGGAGATTGTGGTCACTTATGTGATCGAATCACACGGTGAACAGAAGGCCGTGATCGACTTGGGCCTGAGGGACACCGTAAGAGTGAGAGGTTGGAGCGGAGGAGCGCGCAAAACCTTTCGACTTGGAAAGGAACAATCCACTCCCGGCTATTTATCAGGTGATTTAACGCATGGAAACTGGGCGGTTCTGCATAACGCCTACAAGGTACCGAACGAAGGTTGTTCCGTTACCGTTACCATCGAATTTCTTTATATGACACCTCGCTGGCTGAAAGGCGATCTACATACGCACAGCGTGAATAGCGACGGCACTTTTACGCTGGAAGAGAATGCGGCAAGGATGGAGGAACTCGGCTGTGATTTCATCGCCATGACGGATCACAATACAGTCAGCCAAAACATGACCTATCCGCGCCATACGAGCGTTGTCATGATACCGGGGATGGAGTTTACAACGAATTTTGGACACAGTAATTTCTTGGGCGTTACCGATCCGATCCGAGATTTTCGGGTGAAGAGTCAAGAAGACGTCAATGCCAAAATTGCCGAAGCCCGTGCTAACGGAGCTAAAATCGTGATTAATCATCCGCACTGCGAGTATTGCCCGTGGGAATGGGATTTGGGTGTCGATCACGACTGGGTCGAGGTATGGAATGGCCCCTTTACGGAACGGAATGTTAGAGCGCTGAATTGGTGGCATAGTCAACTCGTATCTGGCAGAAGGCTTGTTGCTGTTGGCGGCAGCGATATCCATCGTCCAGATCCGTACGTCAAACATGCGATGCCATGTACATGGGTATACGCTTCTGAAAAAACCGTGGATGGCATTTTGAACGCCATCGGGCTGGGTCACGTGGTGATTACTTATGCGCCAAACGGACCTTTTGTTGAACTAAACTGCGGCTCTTATAGGGTTGGAGACATCGTCCCTGCAGGAGAGTGGAGCAGAGAAGTGTGTTTGCAAGCCGAGGATTTGAAGGCCGGAGATATGATCAAACTGTTTAGCAACATCAGATTGGAAAAGGAAGTCCTAGTGTCCTCAGACGGGGGGCTTACCATCCATTTTGATGCACAGGGAACAACGTTTATACGCGCTGAAGTATGGCGGCATTTCGACGAGGTCAACATGACGCTTATGGCTGCGTTAACGAACCCGATTTATTTTGATTAGTAAAAGGATATCGGCATCCGCGACGCGATGAAAACCTTGAAATAGATTGAAAGCAGAAACACAACCTTTTGCATGGTAAAAGGCTGTGTTTTTCGTTTTTTCAATAGATAAGAATTTATATGTTTTGGGTTTTGGAGTAATCTATGCAGTTCATTGTGCGGATAAGGCAACTGAAGTAGCTTATTTGTCTTAAAGACCCCGGCTATGATTGCATAAGCAAGCTAGGCTTGCTTATTGTTGGCTACTACACCATGGAAGTCTCGTTTATCAGCTAATAAGCATGCGCTGTGGTCTTATCTGACGAGATGCTCCGATATTAGAACGAATAAGCAAGGTAAGCTTGCTTATTCGTTTCTAGCTAAACCGCTATTCGTAGAAGGCCCGGGTTGTGCAAGACAGCTTGTAAGAGCGGATGCGAGTTGTACCAGAAGCAGGTCGTAATAGCTTCATCTGAGTAAGCTTATTTTGATTCGTAATAGTTACAGACTAGGTTTATCTTGCGATAAACCACTTCTAATGAGGTCGATTACTAGTGAATGACCTTAATAATAAATTTACTCAAATAATGTCTAAAATAAGAGGTATTTGTCGAAATAACGCGGAATTCATAGTGATAATCAGTAATCATAGAGATAAGCGGGGGCGATGAAGATAATGAAGCTAAAAAGTATTCAAAGTAAATTTATGTTGCTGCTTGTTCCTCTGATTGTTGTTACTCTGTTTGGCATTGTGGCGTTCGCATACGTAAATAGTAAAGGACTAATTAATAACGAAATTGGGCTCAAAATGCAGCAGCAGCTAGAAAGTGTGACCAGCAGCATTAATGGGAAGCTTGTTGCGCATCGTAAAGTGGGAGAAGTGGTTGCCAGGACGGTTGAGTTTGCACCTAACCAGTTAACTTTGGACAACTATAATAAAATACTAAGTAATG
Source organism: Paenibacillus sp. J31P190 (assembly GCF_059692075.1). Taxonomy (NCBI): domain Bacteria; kingdom Bacillati; phylum Bacillota; class Bacilli; order Caryophanales; family Paenibacillaceae; genus Paenibacillus; species Paenibacillus sp. J31P190. Next base: position 74,317 of record NZ_JCAUAS010000021.1, read on the forward strand.
ATTTGGCCATGAGTGAAGATACATTTGGTTTAGGAATTTTCTTTGAACCTTTCAAGTACAATGCCAAAACGAAATATTTTTCGTCTTACGCGTTCCGAGAAGGGGATAAAATAAACTTAACGCAAGACTATAATGCAGCCGATTACGATTATCCGCACTGGGATTGGTACAAAGTGGCTCAGGACACGAAACAAGCGTTTGCGTACTCTGATCCTTACTATGACGAACCGACGAAAGTCACCATGGTGACGGCGAGTGTGCCAGTCTATGATCAAAAAAAGCAATTTCTCGCTGTTATCACCGGCGATTTTAACCTGGCTCGCTTGCAAAAGCTTGTTGAAGAAACAAAGGTAGGCCGCACAGGCTGGGCGTTCATGGTCGATGCCAAAGGCAACTATCTAGCTCTGCCGGATAAGTCCAAGGTAATGAAGGTCAGTATGGATAAAGACCCGAACTCGTCGATAAGTGCGCTGGCGCCAACACTGCTTTCACAGTCAAATGGCCAGTCCACCATCACAGATGACAAGGGGATTAATCGTGTTTATTATCAAAAAATACCGGAAACCGGCTGGACGATTGCGCTCGTTATGCCAGAGAAAGAGCTGCTAGAGCCTGTGAATAAGCTTGTCGTTTCTTTGGGTATAGGCGGACTGATCGCGCTCGTCATCATGGTGCTTGTGATTATTTTATTCAGCCGATACCTGATTAACCTAATACGAAAAGCCAAAGTGATGGCAGGTCGCATCGCGGAAGGTGATTTAACGCAGCATATGGAAGTGAAAACGAGTGATGAATTAGGTCAAATGGGGCATTCCTTCAATGAAATGATTCAGAGGCTTCGTACGATGCTGGGATCTATTTCCATGCACACGCACACCGTTGCTTCTATGTCCGAGCAATTATCGGCAAGCGCAGAGGAAACTTCGAGAGCGACGGAGCAGATTGCAGATTCCATCCAGCAAGTCGCTGCAAGCGCAGATGAACAGAGCCATATGAATGATACGTCGAAAAAGACGGTTACCGATATCGCCAAGCGGCTTGTATCGATTGTGGACGGCGTTAAGAAGGTAAATGTTTCGACAGAAAAAACCGCCGAGACAGCTGAAAAAGGGAACAGAGCCGTAGGCGAGGTAACGGAGCAAATGAAACTCATTCATCGCAATATGGAGCAATCCTCCATGATTGTAGATGAGCTCAGCGGGAAATCGCTGCAAATCGGGGAAATGATCACGCTGATTACCTCTTTATCCAGCCAAACGAACTTGTTAGCGCTCAATGCCTCGATTGAAGCAGCACGGGCTGGCGAGCACGGTAAGGGCTTCGCCGTCGTTGCGACCGAAGTTCGCAAGCTGGCCGAACAATCCGCGACAGCAGCGGACCGTATTCGCAGCTTAATCAGTGACATCCAAGCTGAAATTAACAGTGCGGTAGCTTCCATGAATAAGGGTACTCAAGCAGTCAATGATGGAACCTTAATGAGCGAAAGTGCGAAGGCTGCGTTCCTGGCTATTCTTCAAGCGGTGGAGGATGTTTTTGGACATGTGAAAGAAGTGTCTCAATCGGCTGTCTTCATTCAATCCGACTCGAAACATATGGTTGAGGTTGTCGAGCAAATTTGTGCGATTTCCAGTAAATCGCTAGAGAGCACACACAGCATAGCCGCAGCAGCTGAGCAGCAGCTTGCTTCCATGGAAGAAGTTAGCGCAGCTTCTCAATCGCTGTCCAAAATGGCTGACGAGCTCCAAGAAGTCGTCAAGGTATTTAAGGTATAATAACAAGAAAGAAATTAATTGTCATCGGTGCCTCTGATATACTTGTCCTTGTTTTTGTATTCGTACCAAAAGGCAACGAGTACACCGATGATTAAAGCAATCGATATCCAGTGGTGAGCAATGAAGTACCAGAGGGTATTCATGTGAGTACCTCCTTCTATTTTGTTTATATAAAGGATAGTTTTGGCAGGAGATGTTTGTTTCATGCATCGGGTGATTCGCCCAGGGCGAAGAACCAGTATAATGAAGGCGGAGAACCGTGTGAAAGCAGCAACCTGAAAGGCGAAGAACCCCTGTGAAGCAGCACCATGAAAGGCGGAGAGCCGTGTGAAAACAACAACATGAAAGGCGGAGAACCGTGAAGGTAACAAAAAATCGGAAGCTGTGGATGGCTTTCATAAGTGTTGCCGTATGGATGGTCCTAGTTCTGGTCGCGGCTGGTTGTTCGGCTCAAGTAATGGAAGGATCGGCTGTACCGCAGGAAACGCCCATAGTAAATAAGGAAACGTCTGCGGTCGCGAGCAGCGTGACCAAGCAGCCGGTGGCGGAAAGTCCTACCGCTGAAACATCATTGCAGTTGCCTGCAGCAGAGGCTAGGATAGAGGCTGCACCAGCGCCTAAAACAAAGCCTGCAGCAGATCTTACAGCAGAGCCTGCGAAAGAGCCTAGAACAGAGCCCGCGGCTTCCAAAACCGCTGCCAGGCCACACCAAGGAAAGCTCGTCATGCTGGACCCCGGACATCAGCGCCAAGGTAATAATGCGCCTGAGTTGGTAGGTCCGGATACGCGGGAAACCAAGCCAAAGGTCAGCTCCGGCACGGTCGGTGTACGAACGAAAAAACCGGAATACGTGCTCAACTTGGAAGTTTCTCTGTTGATCAAGGACGAGCTGGTCCGCCGTGGCATAGAGGTCGCGATGACCCGCGAGTCGCATGAGGTCGATATCAGCAACAAGCAGCGCGCGGATATGGCAAACGAAGCAGGAGCAGCGCTGGCTGTGCGCATTCATGCGGATGGCGATAGTTCACCGAAGACCAAAGGGTTTTCGGTGTTGTATCCGTCGGCTTCCACAGCAGCGGTGAAGCCTATCGCATCTGAAAGCCATGAAGCAGCTGGCTTTATCCTACATCATCTGAAGGCTGCGACCGAAAAGGCTGGAAGAGGACTGTCAGCACGCAGCGACTTATCAGGCTTCAATTGGTCCAAAGTGCCAGTCGTGCTGGTAGAGCTAGGCTTCATGACCAATCCGGAAGAAGATGAGCTGATGTCGGAGGCGGAATATCAGAAGAAGCTGGCCCGAGGTATCGCGGACGGGATTGAGCAGTTTTTGAATATCCGATGAGCCGCCTCTATACCCTGCAAAGTGAGCAGTAACCTATAGCCAGTGCACGAGCTGTAAAGATGTTTTTCATCGTTACAGATGCGAAGGGGAAGTGAAATCGTGTCTGTAGAGATATATTTCATCTTTACAACTGAGAAGATTATCTAAACGAGCGAGTGATACCAAAGTAAAGTTCGTTCCCCATGCTCAAACATAGGCTTTAGACAAGAACCTGGCCATCGGTCAGGTTTTATTTGTGCCCAAAGGCGTATAATGTATAGTATATTGGTAAAAAGTTACCATTTAGGAAGAAAGGGGATCTGCCATGCTGCCATCTTTTTTCATTGCCCATGGAGCACCGAGTTTGGCGATCGAGCAGCATGCTTACACTGAGTTTTTGCAGAAGCTGGCCAAGAGCATTCCTGCGCCCAAAGCCATCGTGCTGTTCAGTGCACATTGGGAAAGCCCCGTGCAGAAGATTAGCTCGGCGGTTCATCTAGAAACGATTTATGACTTCTCGGGCTTTTCAGAAAAGCTTTATGACATTAAGTACCCAGCTAAAGGGGATTTGACGCTAAGCTTACATATACAGCGATTGTTTCAGGAAGAAGGCATTCGTTGTGAGCTCGATGATGAGCGAGGCTTGGATCACGGGGCGTGGGCACCGCTGCACATTATGTATCCAGATGCGCAAATACCGGTGGTGGCGCTCTCTGTGAATCCGCGTCTAACGGCGGAAGAGCATTATCGCATCGGCGCGGCATTAGGCCCCTTGCGGGAAGAGGATGTTCTCATCCTCGGCAGTGGCGGGACGGTTCACAACTTACGCAGGTTGGATCAGAATAATCCTGTGCCGCAGGTGTGGGCGGTGGAATTCGATGAGTGGTTGGCGGAGCAGCTGGAGACGTGGAATTTGGATGCGCTTGTTCGATATGACGAAAGAGCGCCTAACGCTCGTGAGGCGGTTCCGACGCCGGAGCATTTTGCGCCTTTGCTTCTTGCACTAGGTGCAGCAGACACTGCACGCAGGGCAAAGCTGCTGCATCATAGCTTTCAGATGGGCACGCTGAGCTTGTGCTGTTGGATGTTTGGCGGGATGAGGAAGTCGTAGGGACAAAATAGTTCTGCCCAAATCGTGCTTGAACAGAGCTGGAACGTACGAGAAGCGCATGGAATACTAAGCAAGAGCCAAGCAGAACTGAGTGGGGAACAGCGGAAGACTAAGCGAGAACCATAAGGAAATCGAGCGGGAACTGCGCGGAAGACTAAGCGAGAACCATAAGGAAATCGAGCGGGAACTGCGCGGAAGACTAAGCGAGAACCATAAGGAAATCGAGTGGGAACTGCTCAGAACGCTAAGCGAGAACCATAAGGAAACCGAGCGAAACAGCGGTAAACTAGCGAGTATCGGTTGGAGCCTGAGCGAAACTGAGTTGAAAACATCCCGGTCGCTAATCCAAGAATCGTGCCTTGAACTCAGGCTTCGGCAGCATGCAGTGCTCGGCTTTGCCGAACCAGCGATAGCGGTTGCGCGCTACGAACGAGTAGCCCAGATTCCTCAGCGGAGCGGGAATGATGATGGCCGCATATGCTAGAGGCCAAGCGCCACGCAAACGCCGGGCAATACGCAGTGCAGCGGTCGAACGGGTATAGGAGCGGCCGCCCTCGATCAGGACGATCGTGCTGATGATATCCATAGGCAGGTTGTTTTGCTCGAGCAGCTTTTGGCCGCTATCCGATTGTAAGGAAGCGAAGCGGAAAATCCCCTTCGGGTCGTTCCGCAGGATGAACTGAACCGCTCCGTTGCACAGATTGCAGACCCCGTCGAACATTACGATGGCATGGTCATCGGTAAGCTTGGTCATGGAATAGCCTCCTTTTTGGCGAGTAGGGAAAAGTTAAGTGCTTGATGCAAAAAGTGCATCTAATTCCGGTGATCAGACCGTCTATAAAGGTAGAAGCTGCAAAAAGTGCAGCAAAAATGGTCCATTTTAGCCAATTTAACGTGTATTGAAGAAATTAGCTGTAGTTTTTGCAGCAGATCTGCTGAAAACGCCTTTTTGAGCTGAATTTGATGCACAAAATGCATTAACTTGTTTTAAACATACTCATCGCGCGAAAAGTAGCATTCCAGCAGCCAAGCTCAAGTCCATCATGCAACCCGTAAACAAGCTAATTAACCAACCGGAAGCAATCCGGTAAGCACGTCTATGACTCAGCACTTACCTAGCAACATACACATCATACATCTCTCCCTACTATATCACAGTCGCGGGTCCAACTACCTCAGCACCATTAGCACAAAAAGTCTTCTACCTATCGCATCACTAGCATATACATTTACTAGAACGATTAAGAGAAGAGGTGCAGCCCTGTTGAAATCATTGCCTTTATTCCGTAAAAAAAACCTTAGCGCCTGGCTCGTCCTTGGATGCTCTGTCATAGCCATTGTTGGTTGCAGCGATACGCCTGCCTCCTTACCATCCGCCAGCCCGAATGCTGCTGAAGCCACGTCCGCTGCCGCATCGCCGCCTTCCAAACCTGCGACCACAGCTGTGGAGACGGAGCTGCCGTACAGATTCCCGCTAACGGGTTTGCCAACCGATAAAGAAGTGAAGACCCGGCCCTTCATGGTCATGGTCGAAAATGCCCCGCAAGCCAGGCCCCAAACCGGCCTAGATCAGGCGGACATCGTCTATGAGATTCTCGCAGAGGGCGAGATTACGAGATTCGTCTCCGTGTTCCAGAGCCAAGCAGCGAAGACCATTGGTCCCGTGCGCAGCATACGCCCTTATTTCGTGGAGATCGGCGACGCGCTCGATGCGGTTATCGTCCATGCCGGCTGGAGTCAGGAAGCGATGGATATGATGGCAGGCCGCAAGCTGGCCCATCTCGATGAGGTGTACGGCGATGGCGCCTACTACTGGCGCGCGACCGATCGTAAAGCACCGCACAATCTTTATACCTCTGTGGATAAAATGAAGCAGGGCGCCGAGGCGCGTAAATTCCGCTCCGAATGGAACGGGCCTCTGCTCACTTTTGCCAAGGATGGTCAAAGCAAACTTACGGGCGCAGCCGTGAATTATATTCAAATTCCTTATATCCAAGGGTATTTCGCTTCCTATGAATACAATGCCGCTGAAGGTGTGTACAAGCGCAGTATGGAGGGCAAGCCGCATCTCGACAAGGAGACGGGCAAACAGCTGCAAACCAAAAATCTGCTCGTACTCGAGAGCAAACATAAGATTGTGGACAAAGAAGGGCGCCGTGAAGTCGACGTGTTTGGACCTGGTAAAGGTCTCATTCTGCAAGAGGGCAAATCTCAGCAGATCACGTGGGAGCGCAAAAATGGCATGCTTCGCGCCTATGCGGAGGGTGGCAAGGAAGTGCCGCTGCTGCCGGGCAACACCTGGATTCAGATCGTGCCGGAGGGCACAGCGCTGAAAATGGAATAGCACTAGATAGGCGCAGAGAAGCCGCCCTGCTTGGGTTTAGAACCAAGACGAGGCGGCTTTCTCGTGTGCATATTTTTGAATTATTTTAACCTGCATATGACTAGAGGTTGACCTGAGAGTGATCCGTGTAGGATAATCTTATCGGCGTTTGCGTTTGGTTAAGGAGGTTTTGGAGACTCCTTTTCTTCTAGGGCCTGAGCTTGATTTCTTACGGCGTTTGCGTTTGGGTTTAAATATTTCTTCCAAATCGTCCGATGAATTTACTTTTCCTTTGCCAATCGCACCAAAAAGGGTTTTCACCATAGGTGCCATTTGTTGAAAGGTGCTCATAAACTTCTGGACCTTGCCCATTGTGCCGAGGATGCCGTCAATACCACCCATACGTTCAACGAAGCCGGAGATTTGCTTCAAATTCAAGCCGCTCAGTGGGTTAGACGAGGCCCCGCCAGCTGCAGCTCCACCACCGCCACCGCCTAAGAGGTTGCTGAGGAAATTACCGCCTCCGCCTCCGCCAGCACCGCTGGGGTTCGCGCTGCCGCCTCCAAACAATCCGCCGCCAGCACTACCGCTGCTAGGGCTGCCGAAGAAATTACCACCTCCTTCAAAAGGGGTAGGAAATCCTCCGCCTTGAGAAAATAGATTGCCGCCACCGCCTAAGCCTGGATATTGGCCGAAGCCGCCATCACCAATTTGCGGAGGTAAAGTTAAGCTTCTTGTATACACCTCAGGACGATTACCGCCATTGCCAATGATTTGTCTTTGGTTGCTCACGAGGATTCACGATCCTTTATTATCAGATTTGTCTCCTACAGGATATGTCACTTGCCTACCGTTGGTATGGACGAATGTCACGGGTCTAGTTAAATGTCACAATTCACCTCATTAACGCATAGAAATTTTAACGTTTCGCAATCCTAAAGGAAGGATTTATACGTGACGTGTCGAATGATACACAGGAGCTTAACTGAACTTATAAGCTAACATGCTTTTCTACCGGGAGTTGACAACCTATGCAATTAAAAAAATTAAATGATAAAGCAATAGACCAGCTTTTTGAAGCCGTGCTGACGCTCAAAGATATTGAAGAGTGCTATGTCTTTTTTGATGACTTATGCACCGTGAACGAGATTCAATCGCTTTCCCAACGCCTTGAGGTTGCTCGCATGCTGCGCAAGGGCTGTACGTATAACCAAATCGAAGCCGAGACGGGCGCATCAACAGCAACCATTTCTCGTGTCAAAAGATGCCTGAACTACGGAAACGATGGCTACGTGCTGACACTGGATCGTTTAGGTCGTTAATGAAGTCGTTGTTCGAAAAAGAATTCAAGATCCTGCGTTACTTGCGTAATGCGGGATTTTTCCTGTTTATTTGCAGGTCAATTGACATGTGTGAACACATTCGTTAGCATAGGATTTATAGGCATGGTTAGAACGGGTGGGGAAAACAAAATGAGTGAGTATGGTGTGCTAGTCATAAGCCATGGATCTCGGGATGAGGGCTGGGTTCAGCTGGTCGATGATGCCGTGTCTGCCGTCAGGATGCCGATGAATGTTCCAATCTACGCTTCTTATTTAGAGTTGGTGGAAGGCCGATTAATTCAAGATGGTATTTACAGTTTAGAGGCACAAGGCGTGACGGATATTATCGTCGTGCCACTGTTCGTGTCCTCTGGGAGTACACATATTGATGAAATCAGCTACGCCCTAGGTGTGATTGAGCAGCCACTGCTCGAGACAGATATGGAACCATTTGATATCAAGGCGCGCATTCATTTCACATCACCAATTGATGACGACCCCGTTATTGCTGAGATTATTTATGCGAAAATCAAAGAGCTTTCCGAATCGCCAAGTCAGGAAATCGTCCTGCTCATCGGTCACGGAAGTAAAGAGAAGGGCTTCCATCTTAAGTGGCGCCAAGGCTTAGAGCTGCTCGCAGAGCGGTTGAAAGTGTTAGGCGGCTACGACGAGGCGGATGTCGCTATGCTTTTGCCAGATCAAGTGAAACGGAAGATGACAGGGTGGGCTCAGAAGAAGCCTGGCCATACGATCGTCGTTGCGCCGCTTTTTCTAAGTGAAGGCTATTTCACGACGCAAGTCATCCCTTCCCGCATGGAAGGGTTCGAATATCGGTACAATGGACGGGCGCTGCTGCCTAGTCCGCTAATTTCCAAATGGATCGAGAAGCAGATTGCTTCAGAAATCGCAGAAGGCGAAACAGGTGATGAGACGCAATGGTCAAAAGAGCAAGACTGATCTATAATCCGACTTCTGGCCGGGAAGAAATGAAAAAACGGTTGCCAGAAATTCTTCAGCGCCTAGAGCGGGGCGGCTTCGAAACATCCACTCACGCTACCATCGGTGAAGGCGACGCAACACTCGCAGCGGCACAGGCCGTTAGCCGAGGCTTCGATCTGATCATCGCTGCAGGTGGAGACGGTACCCTGTGCGAAGTCGTCAACGGCATGGCCGAGAGGGAGGGCAGGCCCCCGCTGGGCATTTTGCCGCTGGGAACGACCAATGATTTTGCCCGAGCGCTGGGCATTCCTAAGAATTTGGAGTACGCCTGCGACCTGATCGTTCAACAGTATACAACCGACATCGATGTAGGCAAGATCAACAACCGCTACTTCATTAATATCGCCGGCGGCGGCTCGATGACCGAGCTGACGTACGAAGTCCCAAGCAAGCTCAAGACCATGATCGGCCAGTTGGCCTATTATATGAAGGGACTCGAGAAACTGCCTAGGCTGAAGCCGATTGAGCTGTACGTCAAGGCAGGCGACAAGGAATTTCATGAGGAAGTCATGTTGTTCCTTGTCGGCAACTCCAACTCCGTTGGAGGCTTTGAGAAGCTGGCTCCGGAAGCGAGTATGAATGATGGATTGTTCGATGTGCTGATTCTACGCAAGTGTAATCTTGCTGAGTTTATTAGAGTGGTTACGCTCGCACTGCGCGGCGAGCATTTGAGCGATCCGAATCTGATTTATTTCCAAACGAATCACATTGAGATTAATTCGCCGGACTACGTCCAGTTGAATCTGGATGGGGAGTTCGGGGGCACGCTGCCTTGCGTAATGACGAATTTGAAGAGTCATTTGCAGATTATTGTGGATGAGTCGGGGCAGTCGATTTATAAGAAGACGTTCCTAGAGACGTTGACTACGCCGTTTCATTTGAGAGGGAATGGGCAAAGTCATGGAGATGAGGAGCAGGAGTAATACAACCTTTTCGTCCTGCTAACTAAATAAGAGATTGAGCTATTGTTTAATTTTAGGTTTTTATTAAAGTGAGGGTCTTATGAGAGCAAAAGGTAAATCTGGCTCTGTGTCAGGTAAAGATAGAGGAACTGGGAAGTTTGGGACGGCAGGGAATAGAGGGAATTCCGGTAGGACAGGGAATTCAGGAAATGTAGGGAATTCAGGGAATAGAGGGAAGTCCGTCGCGAAGGTGGCTCCGGCTTGGATGGCGGATCTGCCGGTGCAGATCGGGCAGCAATATGAGGCTGAGATCATTGGGATCAGCCATGATGGCGAAGGGGTGGGCCGTGTGAACGGCTTTACCCTTTTTGTCGCTGGTGCGCTGCCTGGAGAGCGTGCTCTTGTGCGGGTGGGGCATTTGAAGAAGCAGTATGGTTATGCTGCGCTTGTGGAAGTGCTGGAAGTGAGTCCGGATCGGGTGAAGCCGGATTGTGGGATATATGAGGAATGTGGCGGCTGTCAGCTGCAGCACCTGAGTTATGAGGCGCAGCTTCGCGTGAAGCGCCAGCAGGTTGTGGATAATTTGCAGCGGATTGGGAAGCTGCAGGTTGCGGGGGAGCCAACAATAGGTCATCATGATGCTGGTGCTTCAGATGAAGGAATTGTTGTTCATCCTACGCTCGGGATGGCCGATCCGTGGCGGTATCGGAACAAGGCTCAGGTTCCTTTTGGGGAAGAGCAGGGCGGCCTCATCGGCGGGTTCTATGCGCAGGGTAGCCATCGCATCATCAATATGGATGAGTGCTTGATCCAACATGAGTCGAACGACGAAGTCGTTGCTCGTGTGAAAGAGATCGGCGTGCGGCTTGGTATTCGCGCTTATAATGAAGAGCGTAATGACGGACTGCTTCGCCATGTCGTCGTTAAAGTCGGCTTCCGCACGGGTGAGATCATGGTCGTTTTGGTGACCAATGGTGTGGAGATTCCTCGCGTCGCCGAGTGGGTTGCTGGCATTCGGGCTGCACTGCCCGGCGTGAAGAGCATTTGCCATAACATTAATGTGAAACAGACGAATGTTATTTTTGGGGATGAGACTCGCGTCCTGTGGGGCAGCGAGGTCATCTATGACTATATCGGCGATGTGAAATTTGCAATTTCCGCGCGATCCTTCTATCAAGTGAACCCCGTCCAGACGGAAGTCTTGTACGGGAAGGCACTGGAGTACGCCGCGCTGACAGGCGGCGAGACGGTGGTCGATGCCTACTGCGGCATCGGTACGATTTCCCTGTTCCTCGCCCAGAAGGCGGGACAGGTGTATGGGGTTGAGATCGTCGAGGAGGCGATCGCGGATGCCCGGAAGAATGCCGAGTTAAACGGCATGACGAACGTGCACTTCGAGGCAGGCCCAGCGGAAGTGGTCCTCCCCGAGTGGACACGTCAGGGCGTCCGGCCCGACGTGATCGTGGTGGACCCGCCGCGCAAGGGCTGCGATCCGGCGCTGCTGGCGACGATCCTCGAGCTGCAGCCGCGGCGCGTCGTCTATGTGTCGTGCAGCGCATCGACACTGGCGCGCGACCTGCGCATGCTCGTCGATGGCGGGTACGGCGTCGCGGAGGTGACGCCGGTGGATATGTTTCCGCATACGGTTCACGTAGAATCGGTGGCTTTGTTGACTAGGAATGATACAGATAGCTGAGATTGTTGTGATGGAGTGGCTTTGAGACTAGTACAGATTCTACATTGTTTATCCTCCGTAGCAACTCCCAACAAGCCATGACATCGGCAAACGTTCGGAGACCTCGTAGGTTTCAGTGCTGGTTAGCCTTAATGTAGGATAGTTTATGATTATTTTGAAGATAAAGGAGCAGGTAGTCGGTGCTGTTCAAGGTTGAGGAGAAACATTAATTATGATAACATTTGAGCACTTGATTATCGGTGGAGCATACGAAAGACCCGTACTTGCTAAGATGTGGGGATACAAGGGTTGGCAGGCACTTGGAAAAGGTATTGTTACCCCGAGTGGTAAAAATCTTATAATCCTGTTTGTGACAAAAGAAAAACAGTCAAGCCTAACACAGTATGAGGATTATTTTGAGGATGATTTGCTTCATATGGAAGGCGAGGAAAATCATCAAAATGACATGCGCTTAGCTTATACTATGCACTCGAGTGATGAAGTTTATTTGTTCTACAGGGAAAGGCATCATTCTCCATTCATTTACTATGGTCGTGTTTATTTAGCTGATTATTCAATAAACAAGGGACCTGCTCGTAGTAAGTTCTTATTTAGTGTTTCGAAAGGCGAAGCTTCTGCTATCCTTAATATGGTCTCCGAAAGGGCTACTCATGGAGGTACCAAAGAAGATGTATTTGTTCCTGATCCGGAAGGAGAGCAACGGAGAAGAACTCATCTGATCTATGAGCGCTCACGAAAAAATAGAGCTAGGGCATTAGAAATTCATGGTTTCATCTGCAAGGGATGCGGGTTTAACTTTAACGATTTTTATGGTCAAGACTTAGCCGCTGACTTTATTGAGATACATCATGTTATCTCTATAACAAAAATAACTGAAATGTTTAATCCGGAGACGGATTTAGTGCCTTTGTGTTCTAACTGTCATAGTATGGTACACCGGAGAAAACATGAAATTATGACTGTAGAAGAATTGAAAAGCAGGATACATTGCCAAAGTAAAAAAAACATTTAATTTCATAATATGGCAAATATAATTCCCAAAAAGCAATGCAACGAATGAGAGATATTCCATTAATATTTCGATATCATAGTGATGATGTTAATATTGAATGTTAAAGGGCACTTAAATACTAAAATACCTTAAAGTTAGCCCTTAACTCCACGTATAACAACCAATATAAGAGAACCTTTGTGCTTTACCATGCCCACTCACCAAATTATAATGATCAAATCCATCATCTCTGCCATCTATATGAATACGTACAGAAGAAGAGGAGAAAGAAAACGGACCTTAATCTCCAAACTCTAGTACCTATTTACACCAAGATTATTTTGGTGCTTAGTTGTATCAAGTAGAAACTTCTTCAAACTCTGTTTCATTGCTAATGGAGGCCAAATTCTTCCCTATAATTACTAAATGGACCCTGTAACAGATCAGGGTCCATTTCTTTTTTCTCTCTTCTTTCTATTCTCTTTCAACAATCGGAACATTTCCAATTCTTCTTCTAGTCTAGAGACCTCTTCTTTTGATAACTTTATTTCAACTCCACTACTTAAACTTAAGTATGCCTGAGGCGACTCTCTCAATATTATATTTGATTTATCAAACTCGTTGTTGAGGCGTTCCTCACCATATGTTTCGCGTCCTAAAAGATGATCAGTAGAAACTGATAAAGCATCAGCAAGTTTTATTAGAGTGTCTACGTCAGGTTTTCTTTTTCCTTTTTCGTAACCTGATATAGAAACTTTAGAGACATTTATTTTATTTCCTAGTTCTTCTTGAGTTAAAATGTTTTTTAATCTAAGTTGCTTTAAACGTGAAGGAAAATCCATTATTACTTTCTCCTTTAAAACTATTATAAAAACATTATAAGTTAACTATAGGTGAATCGTAAATAAAAGCTTGACGTTAACTTATGGTTAATTTAAAGTATAAGTTAACTAGTGGTTAAAAATAATTTATGAATGCAAAGTATTAATACCTTTCTTGAGGAGGAGAAATATAGGTTGGTCAGTTGGAATAAAGGAGGCAAAAATTTATGGTAATAATAGAGGTTTAAAAGGAATTAAGTCACTTTTAGTCGAAATATATAAGAAAATGCCTCGAGATTATTAAAACATGTTAAACACTAATTAAGATGTTAACAATGGAGTTGGAAAATTGAAACAAGACGATAATCACTATACATATACTGTAGGTAGTTTATTTGCAGGAATCGGTGGCTTTTGCAGAGCCTTTAAAAATGAAGGTTTTAATGTAATATGGGCAAATGAAATAGATCCGCATGCTTGCGAGACATACAGACACAATCACCCGGAAACAAAACTTTTTGAAAAATCTATTGAAGAATTGTCTGTTATTACTGATAAATTAGAGCCTGTAGATGTTCTTACAGCAGGTTTCCCATGCCAATCATTTTCTCTTGCAGGGAACAAGCTAGGATTTAAAGACCCTCGGGGTCAATTATTTTTTGAAATTATTAGATTGTTAAAAGAGTTCGGTAAGGATAGACCCAAAATACTGGTTCTAGAGAATGTTAAAAATTTAATTTATCACAACAACAAGAAGACAATTAATATTATTGAAGAAGAGATAAAGAGGGCTGGATATTGGTTTCGAGTTCCCTTAGACAGTAAGGGAAACCTATTATCAGATAAAAGCAATGCAAATGTGCTTAACACAAAGGAACATACAGATATTCCACAGAACCGAGAGCGACTATACATGGTTGCTTTTTCACAGGAATACTTCAAGCAAAACAATTTTAAGTTTCCCGACCGCGATGAATCTGGTTTAAAAGATGTAAGGGATTTTCTAGATCTTGATTTTAAGGCAGAACCCGAGTTTTATTTCGATGAGAATTCAAAGTACGGTAAGATGTTTGCGGAAAAAATGGCTGAAGGAAATGAAGACTCTGTATATTTATTACGTAGGGCATATGTCAGAGAAAACAAAAACGATTGTACATTTACCCTTACAGCTAATATGGGTGAAGGTGGCCATAATGTACCTGTTATACGTGATGAATGGGGGATTCGAAAGTTAACTCCCATTGAATGTGTGCGTTTACAGGGATTTAAAGACAATCAATTTTCATTTCCGAGAGGTATGCCTAAATCAAAACAGTATAAGCAGATTGGTAACGCAGTCACAGTAGATCTTGTTCAAAGGTTAGCAGCTGAATGTTTAAATAAGCTATCGAGTATGCAGAAGTAAGGAGAACAGTATGATTAATTGGAACTTTCCATCTAATAATTACGGTCAGGTGACAGGTTTAAACGATGCAGGAATTGAGACATTTAGAGGAAATCCTTGGGACTCTTTAGCTAGGGAAATTAATCAAAATTCTTGCGATGCTAAGGATAAGAAAAATCCTAGACCGGTGGAAGTTCACTTTAATTTGTTTCGGGTTCCATCTAGGCAATTTCCCAATAAAGATGAATTTATAAGAATCCTTAAATCCAGTTTAGAATACTGGAGAGATAACGCGAAGACTGTACGTTTTTTTGAAAATGCTCTTTCAATTATGGAATCGGATCAGATACCTTTTCTGAAAATTAGTGACTATAATACTACGGGACTAACTGGTGCTGATGAAGAGCATAGGGGTGGTTGGCATAATCTTATAAAATCGGTTGGTTCATCGGATAAGGAAGCGCAATCTGGAGGGTCTTTTGGAATCGGGAAGCATGCTCCTTTTGCTTGCTCTGATTTAAGGACGGTATTCTATGGGACAAAAGAAGTAGAAAGCGGTTCTGTTGCATTCCAAGGTGTGGCTAAACTCGTAACTCATCTGAATGACAATAAAGTGCCGACACAAGGTACAGGCTATTTTGGAGAAGTTGAAAAAAACAAGCCGATTACTGAGCCAGAAGAAATGCATGAGTTTTTTAAAAGATCGGAAGTTGGAACTGATATATTCGTTGCAGGTTTTAATGAAAATAGCGGCTGGGAAGAAAAAGTAATAAAGTCCGTTCTTGAAAATTTCTTTATTGCTATATTGGACGAAAGATTGATTGTTAGAGTAGAGGAAACGATAATAAATGCAAATTCTTTATCAGCTCTGTTAGAAAAGTATACAAAAAATGATCCCGATTGTCTTTCATACCAGTACTATGAAGCATATACACTTTCCACCAGACATCATTTTCCTAAAGAAGATTTCTTTGGGCTTGGTGAGCTTGATCTGTTTGTGCTACCAGGAAAAAACCTTCCGAAACGTGTGGCAATGGTAAGAGGAACTGGTATGAAAATATACGATAAGGGAAGTTTTCGAACTCCTTTTAAATTTACTGGGGTAATGATCGCAAAAGGTGAGAAGATCAATGAATTTTTAAGGCAAATTGAACCACCTACACATAATGCATGGGAACCTGATCGGCATGAAAACCCAGAACACGCGAAAGGTATGATTAGAAAACTTTATTCCTGGATTAATGATCAGGTTCGCTCTATTTCAATTGCTGATAGTGTAGAGGAATTGGATGTTGAAGGATTAAGTCAGTATCTACCGGACAATTTCGATGCTGTAGTCACAGATAAAGCTGAGCTATACTCTCAGCATGATTCTGAAGGAGAGAAAACGACTCCTAAAGATATTGAAATTGAATTTAACCATCGAAGAATTAAACCAAGTGCGTCCAATAGTATAGGCGAGGGATTAGCAACGTATGATGAAATTGCTACCGGAATGGAAGATACGGAATTGTCACAAGGTGGTCAACAGGGCATCTCAGAAGGCAAAAATGGGGGTTCTGATTTGGGAGAAGATGGAGGAGGCCGCGGACAGCATGGGAAGGATGATAGGAGTGACCAAGGAAAACTGGGAAATGAACCTGAAGGTAATGAAAATCCTATTTCCAACTCAGTAAATAGAAACCTACGATTGTTACATTCACGTATATTTTGTATAAATCCCTCTTCTGGAACTTATAAGGTATCACTGCAGGCTAATGAAGATGGTGCAGGGTATATAGGAATCAAAGTTGTAGGAGAAGTAGGTGGCGAAGCTGCTGCTGTTATTTCTGCGGTGATACAGCAGACTGGACAAAATATAGAATTAAGAAGTAATGGTAAAATTGGACCGGTCTCATTTTACAAAGATAAAAAATGTGATTTAGTAATCACGTTAAAAGAGTCGCTTCGCTGTGCTTTGGAGGTTTCAATTTATGCAAATTAACTACCGACAGTATCCACACCCGGTATTATCTTATTTTTCAGATGATGTAATAGACAGTGACTTCCAGGCATCACTTAAAAGCAGCAAAACACAAAATACCTACATCTTTGAGGCCTCATGTGTGACAAGCTGCGAAGGAATTAATCAGCTTATAGCAGACAAAAAAGCCCGCTTCGCCTTTCATTTTGAATGTCCAACTACTCGGTTTCGTAAAGTGTTCGCTTCTTTTGACATGAATTTCACTTTCCAGCTGGCTGCTAATTATATAGAAGGAAAAGTCCAAATATGTTCTTTTATTTTGGCAGCTGAAGACGTTCAAGGTTACTCCTTGCCTGATTTTCATTCCGATTATGAAGGTCATTCCTTTTATATAAAAAAGGGTGATGTGTTGGCAATAGATGCGGAAAGGACCTTTTTTGCAGAAAAAGAAATTGATCCTTTAAAAAAAATACCTTCTATTTTTTCTGTTCAGCCTAATCGAAGCGAAGATGCTTTGCCCCTCGATATGGATTCATCAGGTCACAAAATTATCATTAAACTCTCTGAAGATAATTTTGCACATTACAAAACTATTTCATTGAATCAAAATTTACAACCTTTGCTTTCCTCATTAATTATAATGCCAGCCTTGGTATCTATATTGGAAATGATCAAAAGTGGGGAAGAACAAGAGTATGATCCTGAAGAATGCAGATGGTATCAAGTAATTAACAGCAGGCTCAAGGAGCTAGGGATTGATATTGGAAATAAACACCACTTTTCTGACTCGACAATAGCTGTTGCTCAAAAGCTTATAGGTGACCCGTTAAATATGTCACTTTTAGCCCTTGTGAATTTTGAAGATGAAAATTGAGGTGTTAAGTTGTGGATTTAAATTATATCAGTGATAGTTCACTTGAAGAATTAAAAGTAAATATTATCAGTAATCTTGAACAATATAAATCGGATAAGATATGGATTGATCATTTCTTTGAAGGAACAATGTGGAGTTTTCCATCTACAGTTAGAATTGATACGGTGGATTTGCATATGCCACAGAGCAGTACGCTCCACTTTGATTTCGAGAATACGAAGAAGATTTATACTGCCTTAAAGGGGATTT
Organism: Paenibacillus sp. J31P190; assembly: GCF_059692075.1. Taxonomy (NCBI): domain Bacteria; kingdom Bacillati; phylum Bacillota; class Bacilli; order Caryophanales; family Paenibacillaceae; genus Paenibacillus; species Paenibacillus sp. J31P190. The sequence goes on from NZ_JCAUAS010000021.1 coordinate 92,045, forward strand.
CAGTTATACAAGCAACTGACGAAAGATTGTGGGCGTACTTAACTCATACTACTTTTTGGAGTTATATGAGAAAACGCTGGCCTATTGAGTCATATTTGGATAAAGATAAACCTGCTGATGCAGTGAGAGAACGTTATTTTTTTATGGCAAATAGAGATAGAGCTCTAATACGAAATGGTATAGCCCGATTATGGTGGTATGGCTATGTTTCTTACGACGAGGAACGGGATGATCCATTTGAACTTACACGGATGCTTCTTTCTAAGTTAGATATTGCCCAGAGCCTTCTTGAACGAAGTTTTTCTCGAAATCCAGATATCACAAAAGCAGTGCTGTCAGTATTAAAGCAAAAAGAGCAGGAAGGCGCATCCTTTATAGATCGAGATCGGTTTAGAAGTCTAATGATGTATATCAATCAGCTCGGAGGAGTGACCATTTTGGACACCTTGGAGAAAAAGGATCTAGAGGAGCTGGTGCGAGAAAAAATTGAGATGCTCGCTTAAAATAATCCTGTCCGAGAGAAATGGGCGGGATTTATTATTTTCCTGTAGAATGTTTTTTTGTTATGTAGTACTCTATTATTTTATGATTCAAAGCACTTGCAAATAATTAAAAGAGATGGTAAGCTGCTTATATAAAGAACGGATGTTCGGTGTAGGGGGGCGAATAAATTTATGAACGATGAGAAAATTTTAGCAGTTGATTTGTTTTCTGGAGCGGGCGGACTAAGTTTAGGTTTTCTACAGACAGGACAGGTTCGAATTGTAGCCGCGGTCGAAAATAATAAGTCAGCTCAAAAGACATATCGTAGAAATCATCAAAGTGTAAACAAGGTTTTCGGAGATATAAGGAAACTAAACTATAGTGAAATAATAGAAGAATGTAAAAACTTTGGTCAAAATCATGTGAATCTTGTTTTTGGGGGACCGCCGTGTCAAGGGTTTTCGAATGCTAATAGACAGAAGACAGAATTGATTTCAACCAATAATCAGCTGGTCAAAGAATATGTAAAAGCGATTGAGATGCTCAATCCAGATGCGTTTGTTATGGAAAATGTTAAAGCAATGAAATCACCTAAGCATAAGTTCTTTTATTCTTTAAAAGATAATGAAGAAATCGTAAATGAATTGGGATTATTGCTTACAAAAGAAAAAATTTCTCTTGGAAAAGATTGGGGACTTAGCGATGAGTTGACTAAATTCCTAAAAAAGGTAATAAGGGAAAAATCAGATCTATCCGAATATACTTTAAAAGACAAAGACTTTTTCTCAAGGATTAGTCATTTTGGTAGAAAAGAAAAGGAATTCGCTACTTACATAGATAAAACCCAAACTGCTTTAAATAAATTCTTTCCTAATTGGCTTGATCTTCACAATAAGTACTGGTGTAATGGGTATATGGAAAAATGGATACTTCTTGGGGAATGGTTTCAGAAAGAAAATTTATCGGAGACATCTTCAGATGAACTTTACAGTTGTTTAAATGAAATAATACAAGTTCAAAAGATTCTGATGAAGATGAATGAAATAGCTTTGAACAATATCGAAATAATCGATATAGTCTCAGAAAATAAGAATGTTTATATTGAGGTACAAACATATGGTGTGCTAGATTATTTAACTGCTAAATTCAAGAAGCTGGGGTATAAACTTAATGATGATCCACTTTTTCTTAATGCAGCTAATTTTGGTGCACCCCAACTGAGAGAAAGATTATTTTTGATTGGGGTAAAGAGTAAGATTGTTGGGGATGAAGTTGTAGAGTTACCAAAGCCAATCATAGTTGATGAGTTTTACACAGTTGAAAATGCCATTGGAGATCTTGAGAATTTAGAGCCTCATACAGCAATAGAGGAAGATATACCGCTAGAGAAGCCCTTATCTTATAAGAGTAATCCACTAATAAAATATCTTAGTGGAACCGTAAAAACGGTTAGCAACCATGTGATGACAAAAACAACGAAGACAGCTTTAGATAGATTTAAGGTGCTAGAACCGGGACAGAATTTTCATCATTTAGATGAGTCTTTAAAACATACTTATACAGATCCAGGAAGAACTCAAAATACCGTGTATTTGCGTCTTAACTATAGTACTCCTTCTGGCACAGTTTTGAATGTTAGAAAGTCAATGTGGATACATCCAATAAAAACACGGGCTATCAGTATTAGAGAAGCAGCACGGCTGCAAACATTTCCTGATAATTTTGTATTTGAAGGTTCCAAAGATTCCCAGTATCAGCAAATTGGGAATGCTGTCCCTCCCCTGTTAGGTAGGGCAGTTGCTGAGCAAGTATTGAAATATATAAAAAAACCTATCAAGGAACCGTTAGCTAGTATTATCAAACCACTCGAAGCAATTACAAATTCTTAGAATACAGAGAGCCTCTACTCGCCATGAGTATGAGGCTCTTTGTTATAAAATACACAATGCTCATTTATCGGACAAATTGTACATCTTGGAGTATTCGCAGTGCAAATTAATCCAGCAAAATCAAGAACAGCGAGGTTTGCAGTTTTGTAGCCTAAATCAGGAAAGTACAACTCTCTTATATCAGAAAAAAGCAGTTTATCAGTTCTAGGGCGTGATTTATCAGAAACCAGACCGAAATATCTGCAGAATAATCTAATGACATTAGTATCAATTGGTACTGTATCTTGATTATATGCATAACACAGCACTGCATTAGCAATGTAATCTCCAACCCCGGGTAATTTGATTAAATCACTATAGTTGTCAGGAATCTTTCCGATATAGTTAAAGTGTATGATTTGGGCTGCTGTCTTTAGACGAGATGCACGATAAATTAAGCCTATAGGTCTTATAATTTCAATTAGTTCATCTTCAGATGCACTTGAAAGTTTATCGATAGTTGGGAACGTACTAAGTAATGAATAATAAACTGCTTCTACTTTTCTGACGTGTGTTTGCTGTAGAAGAAACTCTGCAATCAGAACATAATAAGGATTATTCGTAGATCTCCAGGGATAAGTTCGTTTATGCAACTCAAACCATTTCTTAAGGAGGGTCCAAAAAAGTGATGTTAAATCTTTATTAATAATCAAATAGATCACACCCGTATTAATTTTATCACTAAAGTATGTGACAATGTTATTGTAGAAGATATCTATTCGTAATAGAAGTTTTTTGATAAGGTAATTATTGGAATTGTAAAATAAATTTGGTGTGGCAGGATATGTTTTGTTTTATGTCGAATAATGGAAAAGTAGTGCTTTAGTATGATCCTTTTTCTTTTGTAATAGTTGGAGTTTGAGTTGTTAGTCCCAGGTCTTAAAAAATTATTGGGGAGCAAGGTGAGGGGTTAAATATGGAAACCGAATTAGTTAATCCCAATGTAAGAAATTTTGTTAAATCCTTAAGGGATATAGGTTATACATTGGAAGTTGCGGTTGCAGATATATTGGACAATAGTATTGCTGCAAATGCATCTAATATAAAAATATATACTGTGTCAGAGCCAGAGATGATATTTAGTATGTTGGATGATGGATTTGGTATGTCAAGTGATGAACTTATTGAAGCAATGCGTTTAGCAACTAAAAATCCTGAATCTGAAAGAGAAAAATTTGATCTTGGTAGATTTGGATTAGGACTTAAGACCGCTTCATTCTCACAATGTAAAAAATTAACTGTTATATCAAAAAAAAATGAAAGCATTTCGGCAAGACAATGGGATCTGGATTTTATAGCTCAAGAAGATAAATGGTTACTGATAACACCTGAACCTGCTTGGATTGAGGCAATACCCTTAATGAAGGAACTTAAGAAACAAAAACATGGTACTTTGGTTGTGTGGCAGCAGATTGATAGCTTTAATAAAGAAAATTTTTCTGAAGATATTGATAGACTTAGAAAACATCTATCACTAGTCTTTCATCGTTTTTTAGAGGGTTCTGTTGGTGTTAGATCATCATTTAAAATTTTCATAAATAATAACCTTTTAAAAGCGTTTAATCCATTTAACATTAACCACCCTGCAACACAACAAATTTCAAGTGAAAAAATAAAATTAGATAAGTTTACAATAAACATCCAGCCTTTTATCTTGCCACATCACTCAAAAGTTTCACAACAGGAGTACGAACAATATGCCACAGAGGAAGGTTATACTAAATCACAAGGATTTTATCTGTATCGGGCTAATAGGTTATTGATTTATGGAACTTGGTGGGGGCTTCATAGAGCGATCGATGCTCATAAATTAGTAAGAGTAAAGATAGATATTCCTAATAATCAAGATAAATATTGGGGAATCGATATAAAAAAGTCTTCTGCGAATCCAATTGCGGAAATAAAAGCAGATTTGAAAAAAGTTATAAAACAGATTACAGAGATAGGTTCAAGACCATATACTGGAAGGGGGAGGAGAATCGAAGATAAATTAACCACGAGGTTTTGGGAAATGGTTGCATTTAATGGGGGCATTAGATTTGCATTAAATCCAAAACATCCAGTCTTAAAAAAACTTATTAATGAAATTTCTGATAATAATAATGAATTGTTGAATATATATCTCATGGGATTACAGGCTTATTTGCCGTTAGAGGCAATCCAAGCGCAGTTGCAGCAAAGTCCACATAAAATAAATCAGGAAGCAGCCTTAACAGAGGAAGAGATAATAGCTCTAGCCGAAAAATTAAGATCATCAGGTATAGATAAAAGTTATATTGAAAGCTTACTTAAGACCGAAATATTTAAAAATCATAAGGAGCTGTTATTAATAGATGGAGAGTAATAGTAATAGTTATCAGTTAATTAAAGATTTTATCTTTAAAAAATTACAAGATATCGATGGGGTTTTGCCACAAAATAAAATTGAAGTAGAAATTAATAATACTAAAGATTTAATGTCAAAGGTTGGTGTAGAGATATTTGCTCAAGTTTTATCTGTTAATACAATTTCATTTTTATCAGATAATGATTGGGAGCGAATGAAGAGAGAGCTAGAAACACATTTTAATGTTGAAATGGAAAGTGGAATTTTAGTTCAGGGAGAAGAGCAGCAGCTAAGAGATAACTCATGGTGGACAAGTAAAGAGAAACTGAAAAATGAGAATTATTACTGGAATAGATATAAAGAACATATCAAAAAGTCACTTGCGCCAGATGTAGTTAAAACTATCAATGAAGATACTGATATAGTAATGGATAATATTGAAGATCCATCAATTGAATTCTTTTCAAGATATGGGATGGTTGTTGGACATGTTCAATCAGGTAAAACAGCTAATTATTCAGCATTAGTGTGTAAGGCTGCTGATGCAGGATATAAATTTATTGTAGTCATTGCAGGCGGAATTAACAACTTGAGGAATCAAACTCAAGAAAGACTAAATGAAGCATTTGTAGGGGTCGATAAAGGAGTGCCTGTTGGGGTTGGAAAACTTGGTGATTTGAGGAAGGAATTATTGCCAATAAGTTTAACAACAACAGAACAGGATTTCAATAAACAAGATGCTAATAAAAATGCTCAAGGTTTAAATTTTGATAATATCAGCAGTCCGATTATATTGGTAATTAAAAAACATTCAAGTACTTTAAATAATGTAATTACTTGGCTGGAAGCACAATATAAGCATCAAATTTCTAAACATGCAATGTTATTAATTGATGATGAGTCGGATTATGCTTCAATAAATACTAAGAATGAAGAAGATCCAACAATTATTAATAAAAGGCTCAGAAAGTTACTTAGTTTATTCCGGAAGAGTGCGTATGTTGCCTATACCGCAACACCTTATGCTAATATTTTCATTGATCATGAAGCGGGAAATGAAGACTTAGGTAAAGATCTTTTTCCTAAAGATTTTATTTATGCACTTAAAGCTCCTTCTAATTATTTTGGTGCAAGAAAAATATTTTTAGATACCAATAAGAAACATTTAATTCCAATTGATGATTACCTGCATGATATACCGTCCGATCATAAAAAAGATTTTGATTTACCAACTGTTCCAGAAAGTTTATATGACGCTGTACGTTTATTTATTATTAATATAGGAATCAGGAATTTAAGAGGACAGAGAAATAAACATAATAGTATGCTAATCCACGCTACTCGGTTCACTTTAATTCACCAAAGATTAAGTAGTCATATAGATAATTATGTGGCAATTATTAAAAAAGATATTAATGCTTACGGAAGGCTAACTGATTCAATAGAGCGCAGTTCACATATTAGAAGTATGAAAAAAACATATGAGGAACAGCATCATGATATAGAATTCAATTGGAGAAATGTATTAGAAAGTATTTGTGAGATCATTAATACAATTATTATTAGAGAGGTACACACAGATACAAAGATACCGTTAGAGTACCGAAAAGATAGAGTAACTAACGCTATTGTCATTGGTGGTACAAGTCTTTCTCGAGGTTTTACTCTAGAGGGATTGAGTGTTAGCTATTTCCTAAGGAATACAGTATTTTATGATACATTAATGCAAATGGGAAGGTGGTTTGGTTATCGTTTAGATTATGAAGATATATGTCGAATCTATATGACGAAGACGATGATTGGTAATTTTGCTCAAATAATCGAAGCAACAGAGGATTTAATTGATAATTTCTTTAGAATGTCTGAAGCTAAGATGACACCCAACGACTTTGGATTATCAGTAAAACATCATCCAGATAGTGGTTTACAAGTAACCGCTAGAAATAAACAAAAGAATAGCAAAGATATTTTCTTTGAGATGAAATTAGATGGACATGCAAAAGAAACAAGTTGGCTTCATAATGATGTTGATATAAAAAAAGGGAATTTGCAAGTTATTAAGGACACCGTAAGAAGATTGCAAATTAATAATAAAAGTTCTTATCTTAAAGTCGGTAACAATCACCTATGGAAGGATATTGATAAAAAATTAGTGATAGAATTTCTGGAAAATTTCCAAGTCTTTTCACCAGATCCTTTTGGAATAAAATCTAGGATGCCAATTGACTTTGTTAAGAGGTATGTAATTGAAGTTGATACTTATTGGGATGTTGCTTTATATAACGGTGAAAGTGAAAAATCTTGTCAGATAGAAGATATTTACGTTAAGAGAGAACAAAGAAAAATTACCACTAAGGAAAAATATTATGAAATTCAAAATAGACAAGTATCATCTGGAAGTGCTGAAGCTATAGCGCTTTCAGATATTGATCGTAAAAAGTCCGGAAGTAACCGTAAGACTATTAGGGAAATAATGAAAAAACCTCTTTTGATGTTACATGTATTGGATACAAAGGAAGATGATGAGTTAGCGGCATTTGGTATTAGTTTTCCAGGTGGGGTTAATAGCGGAAATAAAACCATAAAACTTAAGATAAATACGGTGTATATTCAAGAGTTATTGAATGAGGAGGAATTTGATGATTAACATTGAATGTCCATGGACTGGTATGGCTGACTCCTCTCAAAGGCGTGTAGACTCTAATTCTCCATATAATCTATTTTGGATAACTGATTTACAAGGGAATTATGGCTTTTGTATAAGAGCAGAGGATACGGTTATATTTACTGATAATAAGATCAAGCTTAAAGGCATCTCCATTATTAAAAGAAATTCTAATAACAAGAACTATATAGAATTATTCTTAATACTAAATAAAAAAGAAGATTGGCAGGTTTTCCTTTCACTTTGTGAGGATTTAATAGCAGTATCTAAACGTTATGATACCAATGAGACAATGATTAGGGCGGTTGAGATTCGTCTAAAGCGGTGGCAACAATTGTTAAAGCAAGATATTAATCAAGCATTTACAATTGAAAAACAAATGGGATTGTTTTCGGAATTATTATGTTTAAAGGATACAGTAGCGGTTAAAAGTGGTATTAAACAAGCAATAGTTTCATGGGTTGGTCCTGAATTTGATAAGCAAGATTTTTTAATGGATAAAGCTGTTATAGAAGTGAAATCTCATCGAACATCCAAAGGTGAGGTTGTAAATATTTCTTCACTTCAACAGCTTCATTGTGAAAAAGAGCCGTTATTCCTGATGTCTTATGCTTTAACTTCTACAGAAAATGGTCTTTCAGTAGAAGATATTTCACGGAGTATTAGAGAACAGCTAATAACAGAATCAAATGCGATATTAGATTTATTTGAAAATAAATTAATACAGTATGGGTACATTCCGGAAATCATTAAAGAACCGCTACAAAAATTTATTGTGGATAAAACAAAATTGTTTAAAGTCTCAGATTCATTTCCTAAAATTGTTCCCCAGGATGTAAAAAAGCAAATTTTACAAGTTAAATATTCTATTGATCTATCGTTATGCTCTGAATTTGAAATAGAAGTTGAGGCATTTTTGCAGGAAGGAGGCTATCAAGAAGTATGATTACTTTACAGGAGTTTCATCAAGATTTTTTACAATCAGTCTTGTCTGATGCTGACAGCAGAGGATTAATGAAGCCGCAAGCATTCTTTGAAAATATTTGTGAAGAGTTAGTTAGTACGGGAGATCTAACAAATAATTACACTGCAGCTGAATATATCAAGACCGGCATCGAAGTGCACGGATATGATTTTGATGAGGAGCGTAAAATTTTATCCGTATTAGTGCATCAATTTTTTCAAGAGGACGAAATAGCAACTCTTACAAAAAGTCATATTAACACAAAAATAAATCGACTAAAATCATTTTTGAGAAAGTGTACACAAGGGCTGTATAGAGATATGGAAGAAACTTCCGATGCATATTCTATGGCCTATAATATATATAAATATAAGATTAATAATGAAATAAATAAATTTCGCTTGATAATTTTAACTGACGGCAAGGCTACCAGAACGCTAATAGAGATACCAACAGAAGTGCTAGAGGAAATCCATACCGAATTTAGAGTTATCGACATAGAGTATATTTATAAAATTTATATGTCAGAGCAAAACAATAACCAACTTGAAGTGGAAATCGATTTACCTTGTTTAGAAATTAAAACTACATCGGATGAATATCAATCGTATTTATGTGTTGTAACAGGTAATCAATTAGTGGATATATATGAGCAGTACGGCCAAAAATTGTTTGAGCAAAACGTAAGAACGTTCTTGCAATTCAAGGGTGGCGTAAATAAGGGGATTAGAAATACGATAGAATATAAACCTGAGATGTTTTTTGCATATAATAACGGTATTACCGCAACTGCAAACGACGTTGAATTGGATGGCGCGGGTCATATAACGAAAATAACTAATTTCCAAATTGTTAACGGTGGCCAAACAACATCAGCCATATATGCCGCTAAAACAAATTCCAAACTGGATGTGTCTAATGTTTCTGTGCAGATGAAATTATCAGTTGTTAAGGATAATGATAAACAAAATGACTTTGTATCAAAGATATCTGAATATGCAAACACACAAAATAAAGTTAATAAATCGGATTTCTTCTCAAATAGTCCATTTCATAAAGAGATGAAGAACTACTCCAAAAGAAATTGGGTATCAACAGTAGGTGGTTCTCAACGACGTACCCGCTGGTTTTATGAGAGGGTAAGTGGAGAATATTTAAATGAGCAAGCCTATCTATCAAAAGCTGAGAAACTAAAGTTTCAATTAGAACATCCTAAACAACAACTATTGGATAAAACATTCTTATCTAAGAGTGAAAATGCGTGGTTGCAAAAACCTGAAATTGTTGCAAGAGGCGCTCAATATAGTTTTTCTGCATTTGCAGATTATATAACTAATTGGTTAGAAAAAGATAATCTTGCCATCACTGAAAGCTATTTCAAAGATGCTGTAGCACGTGTTATTTTATTTAGGTCTGTCGAAAGGCTGGTTTCTCAAGCCAACTGGTATGATAATGGATTTAGAGCTCAAACAGTTGCATATACTGTTTCGTATCTGTCTTATCTAATAGAAAAAAAAGGTCAGTTTTTAAATTTCAATTTAATCTGGGAAGAGCAGAAGTTACCAACTAATTTAGTCGACCCAATAAATATTATTGCAAAGGCAATATACGATAAAATTACTGATCCACCAGAAGGATCAGCTAATGCCGCGCAATGGTGTAAAAAGACAAGCTGTTGGGAATCAATTAAACAATTAGAGTTGGGCGTAGTAATTGATAGTGAATCACTTATGGACAAAGACGAGAAAAAGTATATTAAAAAAGAAGATAAAAAAGAGAAAAAGTTAGACAGTGGTATAGAGATACAAATATTTGTGGTTAATATCGGAAAAGAAAACTGGAAAAACTTGCATGAATATTATAAAAAATATGAATCAACATCCAATATATCTCTTACTCAGTTAGATATATTAGAAAAAATGGCTTTAGGATATTTAAATCCTCCTTCTGAAAAACAATGTAAAACATTATATCAATTATACGAGAAAGCTATAGATGAAGGGGCTACTGCTTAAAGTATATTAGACGCCTGCTAGTAATTTTGGCAGGTGTCTTTATTTTATCTACTAGTATGGAGAAAAACGGGGCTAAATTGTCTGAAGGACAATACATCTTTCCAAACTTGTTAATGTTGATAAACCCAATCCACAAAAGATAGGTTTATATTCGCTAGCCCTTGTCTGATCAAAACAGCGGAGTAAGATCTATTATTTGTATAGAGCGTGTAGTTTTAATAAAAAGAAACACTTTTTAATATTAAATGGCTAATTGTTTAGCATAGTAAGAATACTTTCACACATTTTCGAGGGTATTTTTAAATTCGTTTGAATTCTGCCATTTGCTAGGACTAATACCTAAACTTTCAGAAAGAGTATAGATACAATTACACTAAAATGTATTAATATGGATATAGGTCTATATACTATTATTTAGGGGGATCATCTTTAAATGTCTATTGCAGATATCCATAACCCTCTTCCTCATGGTCTTAGAGTTCATGAGGGTATCGGACGAGGGCATCTTATTACTAAGCATGTAGAGGTTAATGATAATGATCTTCTTCACAGATTAGCTACTGAAAGTATTAGCGGTGCAAGCAGATTCAATGATCTACCCACGGCAGAAACTGTCGTACGATCAGCCTTAATTTCAAATAATGCCAATATTATATCATGGCTTTCTAGTCGAGGGATAAGAACATCGATAACTTATACAGGTGATGGCACAGTTATTGGAAGAGGTGTATTCGAGGGCTCAGATGAGTTCCATGAGTTGTATAACGCAGAAGTTGTTATTAAGAGAAATAGTGATGGTGGGTTTATTTTAACCGGCTACCCAACTCTTTAACTTTGGAGGTGTCTAATGAACGAACAGGAAGAATTAAGGGATATTTTTAAATCATACTTTAACCAAGATATGGTATCAGTAGAGGTTGCAACAGAGGAGTTTCTTAATGAAAATGAGTTGGACTATAAGATCGAAATTGCTAATAGCATTGAAGGATTATTGAACTCCGCCTTCAGGGGAGAAGAGCTATCAAATTTTATTAGAACAAATACTGCAATAAGTTTCGCTAAATTAGACAGGGAACCAGTAGAATGGTTACAGTATTTTCGACAGAGCGTAATAAATAACATCCAAACTTCTGATTATTATGTGGATCTTTTTAAACGTGCTTTGAGAATTGGTGAAAATTTCATCGGTGAACCTGTAGATAATATTGAAGAAAAAATAGACAATGCCGTAGCTCTTATCACTGGCAATAGGGAATTTAGTATCATTGATAAAAATCGTTTAAGTGCACAGCTTCGTGACAATGCTCCAGAAAAGCCAGATCAAGTAGCTATGATTATCGATGGCGATAATGAGCCTTCGCCGTGGTATAATGCTAGATACGACCAAATTACTTGGAAATTCTGGAGAAGATATCGTAAATACCTTCTCGAGGTACAAAACAGAAATAGCCTATTTGTTGATAGTTTAGATAGTAGCACTGAGCAGATTATTAAAAGGTTAGAGGATCCAGAGGGAGTAAAGCCTTTTGATATTAAAGGATTGGTAGTAGGCCACGTTCAGTCAGGAAAAACAGCAAATTATACTGCATTGATTTGTAAAGCATTGGATGCAGGTTACAGGTTAGTCATTGTTTTGGCCGGACTACATGATGACCTTAGAACTCAAACTCAAATCAGGTTGGATGAAGAGGTTCTTGGGTATATGCAAGTTAGTGGTGCAGATCACTTTAGTAAAAAAGTTGGTGTCGGCCACATCGAAGAATTACCTATATATTGTCTTACTTCTCGGGAAGAAGGAGGCGATGTTAGCAGTAACCTATTAAGCAGAATTAATGTATACCCATCAGATACTACTCCATTATTACTGGTTGTAAAGAAAAACAAATATTTGCTCCAGGCGGTAATTAATTATTTCCGGCATAGAGGCAATGACCAGCCACTTTTACTGATAGATGATGAGGCTGATCAGGCGTCAATTGATACAGCAAAATATGAGGATTCTTTTTTGGATGAAGAGCAAGATCCATCCACAATTAATCGTCTAATCCGAGAATTATTGATGCAGTTCTCAAAGAAGGCGTATGTTGGCTACACGGCAACACCATTCGCGAATGTTTTGATTGATCATGAAGCAGATCATAGTGTATATGGACCAGACTTGTTTCCAAGAGATTTTATCGCTACGCTGTCTGTTCCAAAAAATTATATGGGACCCAGTGAGGTTTTCGGAATTTCTGGAGTAAGTAAAGGATTACCAATTATCAAGGAAGTTAGAGATGAATTTAATTTCTCGCCTGATGCTGAGGGTTACCCGACCCAAATACCTAATTCTCTAGTTAAATCAATACGATCTTTTATACTTTCTACGACATGTAGGGCATTGAGAGGTCAGGGAAATGATCATAACTCCATGCTTATACATGTGAAGAGATCCGTAGATTACCAACGAGAATTGTCCACTTTAGTTAAGGAGCAGTTGGATCGTATTGCTATTGCCTTAAAATATGATGACAGACCAGAAAGAGAAATAGAACTACAAGAACTACACAGCCTCTGGGCGAAAGACTTTATACCAACCAGTGAGACAATGTATGGAGATGTAAAAGAGAAATGGGAAGATATTGTTCGTGAAGTTAATAAAATTATCGCGCGAATAACAATCCAAATTATCAATGGCGAGTCGAATGATAGTCTTAATTATAAGGACAATACTGAAAAAGGTCTTTACGTTATTGTAATCGGTGGAGATAAGCTTTCACGAGGATTAACCTTAGACGGGCTAACAACAAGTTATTACCTTCGTTCAAGTAACTTATACGATACACTTATGCAAATGGGGCGTTGGTTTGGTTATCGTGAGGGCTATGAAGACTTATGCAGGGTCTACTCAACTCCCGACCTTATTGAAAGCTATCGTCATGTAGCTTTAGCTACGGAAAATCTGCGTAAAGATTTAAAACATATGCAGGCATGGGGTCTAACGCCAGTACAATTTGGATTAAGGGTTATGTCCCATCCATCTCTAATGATAACGAATGCGATGAAGTTGCGAAATGGGGTTACGGTCAATGAGACCCTATCTTATTCAGGAACGACTTCACAAACTGTACTATTTGAGACCAGTGATAAAATCATCGAACACAACTATTCGGTAACGGAAGAATTTATCACATCTACATCAAGCAGTACCCTTCAAACAGTATCGGGTAATTACATTTGGGAAAGTGATCATGCATTTGTGGTTGAGTTCCTGAAAAAATTTGTTACACCTGAAAATGCAATTACAGCAAAATCTGATTTGTGGGCGAGATATATCACTGAGCAAGTAGCTCATGGGGAACTGACAAATTGGACAGTAGCGCTGATGTCTAATATAAACAGCAATGAGTACAGTTTTAAATTTGCCAATAATAAACAGTGCAATCCTTTACTTCGTCAATATTTGATTAGAGAACATGATTCGGTTTCAATTGGAGCACTGACCAGTCAAGGAGATGAGTTTATTGATATTGACTTAGAAGGAATGGATAAAATGAAAGTAGAGGCTAAAAGGAAATTGCGGGATTCCAAAAATGCCCTACTGCTAATTTACCCATTAGTAATAACTAATAGGTATGAGACAGATGGTAAAAAACTTCCACTAGGGGATTTTAAGCAACAGATTTTTGGTCTTGCAGCTGCCTTCCCCTTTAGCCCCACGGCAAAATCGATAGATTTTGTTGCTAATAAGATCTATATTAAAAATAATCGTGAAAGTTAGTGAAAAAAAGGCAACCATAAGTGGTTGCTTTTTTTTATCCTATTCGCTTTATGTAACTCCTTTTTCCTCTTTCCTGAAAAATGTTGTTTTTTGAAGTATTCAATGAAATTTAGTTTTCAAGCTTGTTTACGAAAGTCGTCTACAAGGAGCAAGCTTCAAACAAATAGAACAATCTACAAACAATAGATCCTTATAAATCAAAGCCTTTAACCAATTAATACGGATTCTATCAAAATCATACATTTTTCCCGTGCGGAGTATGACTCAATCTACAAATAAATAGGATTATTCTAGCTAAGAGGCTTCCTGATCAGGAAGCCTCTCAGTTATGTTAGCGCCTATAAATTGATCGGTTTGCTTTGCTCAGTAAGGAAGCGGCATTCGATATGCAGTTGTTGCAGAAGATTTTGCCTCGTATTCAAGGGAGTAATCCGTCTGTGAAAAAAGCTTTGCTTCAATTGATGCAGGTGGCTCAGGATCGTAGTTTACCTATTACGGAATATATGGAGGATGCCTCTAAGCTTTATCTCTCTCCGGAAACGTTAGCGGCGTTCAAATATCCACAAAGCGCAAGGAAAATCGCCTTCATGCTACGGAGGTTAGAAGAAGATGGCTTTACCTCATACTGGCTCTCTTAGTCAAAGTACGGAATTGCTGCGAATCGAGACGAATCTGTTCAATCTCTATATTCAGGGCAAGCCGTTCCATCCCACGGTTGAAACTTTGAATCTCCATCGTAATGTGGATGAGGAGTGGGTAGATGCCCATTTTCACGCTGCGCAACTGGTGGATTCGTTGGTCATAGATTCTATTTCTGTTTTCTCTCATGAGCACAGGGCGATGACGAGTTGGAGTTCGGGCGTTGTGTGTGCGCCGAATTTTTATGAAACGCAGGCATATGAACTGGTCATTGAAAAGAAGGCAGATATTGCCTTAACCTTTTACCACGACAATATCCATGTGAGACAGGCGATTAAGCCGCTGGGGAAGATGATTTTATCAGGCATTCTTAATTTTCAAAATGAAGTTGGACTCTCTGAACTTGAGCTTCGATTGAATGGTGAGGCTATTTTTCGTCTCCAGTTAGAGATTTTTCCATCGAAAATAGATTATAAGAACGACTATCAGATGATCCTTAACGATGTTAATGAGCAGATTTATAATCTATCGTTCGATTTTCTGCGGAAAACGTACAACCTGACAGGGTTAAAAGAAACGAATCATCGGAGTTTGACTGAGTATTTTACGATTTTGCAGCATGTATTTACGCAGCTTGTGCAGGCTATTGAGAGAATCAAATTATCGCCACATTCTAAGCTTCAAAGCGAGAATCGTCTAGTAGATGCTGCACGTGTGAAAAGAGCTGGAAAAGAGAACATCGCTTTCCTAGCCAAGCGCCCACATCTATTAGCCAAGGATCCGGTGAACGGGGTCATTGAGGTAGGAGGCCAGCGTTATACACCGACTCATTTGCTTGAGACTAGACGCCATGTTCATTATGATACGGCTGAGAATCGCTTCGTAAAATGGGTGCTTGTACGCATTGGGCAGAAGCTGAAGGATGTTAAAACGCGTTTAGCTCAAAAAAGCCGTGTGGAAGATCCTAATCTTACGAGGAAGCTTAATCTTATGCAGAGTCAGGTGCAGCGGTTGTTACAGCATGATTTTTTGGATGTTGGCGAGATGAGGCAGCTGTCTATTTCTCTGGTTTTGCAAATGGCATCGGGGTACCGAGAGGTATACCGTTATTATTTAATGCTGTTAAAAGGTTTGTCGATTCAGAATGATCTTTTCCGATTATCGATGAAAGATTTGGCCCAGCTTTATGAATACTGGTGTTTCTTGAAGATTCACCATCTTTTAAGCAAAAAGTATGAGCTGCTCAAGCAAGATATTATCAAAATCAATCGGAGTGGACTGTTCGTCACACTGGATAAGTCCCAGCAGGCGAAGATGGTGTATAAAAACCCGTTGAACGGGGAGATTTTTACGCTGTTTTATAATGCGCTGCCCAAAGGGGATTGGAGTCCAACTCTGTCTCAGCGGCCAGATAATGTCCTGACTTTGAAAAAGAACGACGCCGCGGCGGAGTATAAATACATTTTCGATGCCAAATATCGCATTAATCCTGCTTATGAGGGTACGCCTTACTTCGAGAGGTACCGGATGCCGGGGCCGGAAGAGGATGATATCAATACGATGCACCGCTATCGGGATGCGATTGTGTATTCGGAGGGGCAGGGGAAAGAGTACGAGCGGAGTATGTTTGGGGCGTATGTGTTGTTTCCCTATCATGATGAGGAGCGGTTCCAGCAGCATAAGTTCTATAAAAGTGTTGAGCTCATTAATATTGGGGCTTTTCCATTTTTGCCGAATTCGACGAGCTTGATGGAGAAGTTCCTGGACGAGATTATCATGGATAGTCCGGAGAAAGCCTATGAGCGGACGACGAGACCGAGAGGGACGAAGGAGTATTACGGGAACAAGCTATCCGGGAAGAATGTGATGGTGGGGGCTTTGAGTAAGAAGCCTCAATTGGAGGCTGCGTTGGAGCATGGATTTTACCATACTCCTCTGCGAAATATTACGGATCATAAAGTGTTGACTAGACTAGAATACGTCACGTTGTATCAGTCGATTCGTTTGTTCGGTGCGGATGAAGCGGGTATCTCGTGGTATGGAAGAGTTAGAGAGTGGAAGGTTGTTCCACGCTCTGAGATAACGGCTATTCCTTCTAGTAGAGGTGCTACAGATGAGCTTTATGTTGTGTTTGAGGTGGAGGAGTGGGTTAAAAGAGAAGAAGCTATTGTTCCTGCGGGGCATGGGATTTATCGGATTTTGTATACGACGGATTACATGCTTAATAGGGCGAAGGAAGTCTCCGAACTGCGTTTGGAGACGGAAGAGGAATTGCGGGATTGGCGTGAGAAGCGGCGTGTGGGTAAGGTGAAGGTGACGCTGGATCGGGAGCATTTGGATTTGGGTAGTAATGTTTTGAAGATTGGGTTTGAGTAGGAAAAGGAATGATCTTTTTTCGGCTAAATAATAAGATGTTAATGGTTGAAAACACTAATGCGTTTATTGCCATTGTGTAATATGGTATCATAATCATATATATTCAATTGGCGGTGATAAATATGGATGAAGTACGAACTACAGAAGACTTAATGGAACAGTTATCAAACATGAACAGAGAGAATTCTGTGCGCCAGGTCTTTATTCCTGGAAAAGGGAAATTCACAATTGTTCTTCAAGAGGAAGATCCTAATTCCATTGCCACGGATGTTGAATTAAATCCTTACCTAAAACAAATGATGAATGAGAGTATGGAAGCATATAAAGTAGGGCGAACAAAGTCTACTTCTGAATTACTAAAATCCTTATCTCCAAAGGATTTTAGTAAATGAAATCCAATCAGGTAATTTGGCCTGAACCCATTGTCGAGAAATTGCGTTCTTTTCACAGCGAGCATTTTACACCTGAAGAAACATCGATTTTATTGTACAACTTATTTTAGAGTCTGAGGATTTTCTTATGAACCCAATCCTTGGCCGTACGTATGTTGAGGAATTTGGAGAGTTTAAAGGTTACTCAAGATTAGTCTGTAGGAAGTTTAGAATTTATTACAGAATGATCCAGAATGATATCGTGGTCATTGCTTTAATGTTTCCGGGTGAAAGATGAAATGAATAATTCGTAAGCCCTCTTGAGCATATTCTATGGCTCTAAGGGCTTATTTGGCATTCCGTAGAGAGACGTATTACTACTAGAAAACCCTAGATGCCCTCTAGGGTTTATTACTTTCACTCAAGCCCATCCTGATTGTCAACATCAACAATATCAGATGGGTTGAATATTTCAGGAAATGAAGTGGAGAACTTAAAACCTTTTGCAAGTGCTGACCTAATTAACAAGTCTTAATATAAGTTGGAATAAAGTTCAGGATGTATCACCTATATACACAATGTCCAAGCTAAAAAGTTTAAATCTAGAGCATAACCGTATTTCGGGTATTGATGCTCTTCGAGAACACCCTAATCTCTGGGAGATTAACCTGATTAATAATCCTTTAAATGAGCAAGCCATCCAAGTAATAAAAGAGAAACAACGCCTGGGGGTTGTTGTTAAGCACGGGGATCAGATCGTTTTGAAGTTAAATGACAACATATTGGAGTTCTCAGCTAATGAAGAGCCTCTACAGGAGAATGGAACTGTTCTTGTACCTATGCGACGAATTTTCAGTGTGTTGGGAGCAAGGGTATCTTGGGATGAAAATACACAAAGCATTACGGCTGAAAAAGGAAAAACAATTGTTAAGTTAACAATTGATTCATCCAAGGCTGTTATCAATAATAAAGAGGTTAGTCTAGATTTGGCACCACGCTTAACAAATGGAACGACATTAGTTCCAGTACGCTTTGTTAGCGAAGTCTTTGGCGCAAAAGTAGGTTGGGACGAGAAGGAACGCATGGTTATTATTGATAAACAATAAGAATTTATAAGATGAGGTCGTAAAGCTAAAGCCATCCTAATAAGAATGGCTTTAGCTTTTATTTTGTCGATAGTAATATAAAGGTAGCAATCACAATGACAGTCTAATTATTGTTCCTTGTGATATAATGGTAATATTGTGATGGGGAGGGGTATTATGGATTTTGTTAAAATAGATCATTTAAAAAGAGAACTGGATGATCTCAGACCTTTACCATCCGCGGCTGTAAGGAACTTAGATGAGGTATATCGCGTTGAGTGGACATACAACTCAAATGCAATCGAAGGTAATACGTTAACTCTACTAGAAACCAAATTAGTCTTAGAAGAAGGACTAACCATAGGTGGCAAAAAGCTACGTGAACACTTCGAAGTTATCAATCATTCGGAAGCAATCAACTATGTTCAGGATGTTGCAACTCGGAACATTGAACTTACAGAATATGTAATAAAGTCAGTTCATCAACTCGTTCTTAAGAACATTGACGATGAAAACGCAGGGCGATATCGGATGATTAATGTTATGATATCAGGCTCACAGCATACCCCACCGCATTTTACAGTGGTTCCTGAGCAAATGGAAAAGCTAGTTCAGTGGTATCATGAACAAAAAGATAAACTACATCCAGTTGAGCTAGCTGCGCAGTTCCATTTCCGCTTCGTATACATTCATCCTTTTTCTGATGGGAATGGGCGTACAGCACGACTATTAATGAATTTAATTTTAATGGCATACGGATTTCCGCCTGCAATTGTAAAAGCTGAAAATGATGCAAGACTGAAATATTATGTGACTTTAGAAACAGCAAGTATAGGCAATGATCTAGGACCATTCGTAGAACTAATTGCCGGATGTGTAGAGGATAGTTTGCAAAGATATATTGGAGCTGTAAAGTGACTTCGATTAACCCTGCCTTTATTATGGATGGGGTTATTTGGTTGCAAACATAGATTTAAATCCTTTCAGAAAAGAGAGCCAAACGCGATGATCAAAATAATCAGGTCGAAAGTAGAAGCCGAGCTTCAGGCCTTCGTCGGGACTGACGCTTATATCCACAGCGAAGCGACTTCATTTGTCTTCGTTCGCAATTTCAAAGTCAAGGTTACCCATGTCTTTATAGCGGGGGAAGGCCCTTTTCGTGCCGCTCTACGGTTCGATGGGCATGGCTGGCTGCGAATGGAGGCGCTCACGCATTATGAGGTAGATGGGAATGGTCGTCTTTTGCTGGCTGGCTATGATGACAGAGGTCGGATGAATGTTGCTCTGCACTTGGGAAAGGAGCCGTTTCCAGAATGAACAAAATCGATAAAGCCAAAAAGCTGCTCGCGGTGTTTGCCCATCCTGACGACGAGTCGTTTATTTGTGGAGGTACTCTCGCCAAATATGCCAGTGAGGGGGTGGACATTACGCTGGTGAGCGCCACGCGGGGTGAAATGGGACGACGCATGGGTAATCCACCCTATCTCAACCGGGAATCGATGGCGGCTGCGCGCGAAATGGAACTACGGCAGGCCTGCGAGAGCCTGGGCATCCGGCAGCTCCTATTTTTGGATATCCGCGACAAAACAGTTGAGTTTGCCGATGAGGATAGCCTGATAGCACGGATTGCGGCTCTCATTAATGAAGTGGATCCCGATGTCGTGCTTACGTTTCACGAAACGCTGGGTGGACACCCAGATCATTGCGCAATTGGAAAAGCGACGACGAACGCTTTTGGGCGAACAGGACATCGGGGCGCTTTATATTTCATTACGTTCGGTGACGCAATGGAGCGTCCGGAGCGTTTCGGGTATACCCGTAAGGATGTCTTTAAAATCGACGTGCATGTTCATCTGGAAGCAAAGCTCGCCGCGTTTCGGGCCCACCGCTGCCAGACTGAAATCGACGAATGGGTATGGCTGCCCGACCAAGAGGCGCTGACGAAATTCGGCAGATATGAATACTTTTTGAAGGCGGATAGGGAGGCTCCGACGCGGGTTCTCGATGATTTGTTTTAGCGTCTCTCTCGGATCACAAGGATGTCTCGGCTAAAGCGGCTTTAGCCAAGGTATGAAGCACTGTACTATCCATTGGCGGATTATGCAGGCCTGCGCGAACATCCCGGTAATACCGTTCCAAAGGCCGATTGCGGGATAAACTCGCGGCACCGACAATTCTCATCGCCAAGTCCACGATTTTGATGGCGTTGTTGGTGGCAACATACTTGGCCAAGCCGAGCTCTGGTTTCAACGCGGGTCGGTCTTCCTTCTCCAGATCCCAGCGATCCGCCACCGCATAAAGGAGCGAGCGTGCGGTTCGCAATTCGATTTCCATCTCTCCGATCGACTGCTGGACGGAAGGGAGTGCGGCGATCGGTTCGTTCATATGGTTGGGTCGATAGGAGCGGGCAAATTCAAGGGCGTAATCACGTGCCGCCATGGCAATGCCCATGTAACATGCCGGAATATGCAGAAGCCAACCACCCCCGTCATCCATGCCATTACCGGAGAGCCTCATGTCTTTGTCTACAAAAACGCCATCCAGCACCACATCGTGGCTTCCGGTCGCGCGCATCCCGAGTGTATCCCAGGTTTCCACCAAGGTCACCTGGTCCGTCCGGTGAATCAGGAAGTCGGCCGTACAGTCTTCATCCGGGATATACGCCGATACCACAAAACGATCGAGGATCGGTGAAAGCGTACTAAACGTTTTGCGTCCCGTAATCCGCCATCCGCCGTCCGTAGGGACCGCTGTCGTTTCGGGCTTTCCGCCCCGGCTGGGACTGCCGGATGCTGCTTCGCTAGCAAAGGTGTTGATCATCGTCCCGTCGCTCACGACGGAACGGCACAAATCGGCAAATATAGCCTCCGGCCATTTCCGGGTTGTCCCGAGATGAAGGATCTGACCGACATGCCAGCCAACGGCCAATGCGGTCGATCCGTCTCCGTAAGCTAGCCTCTCCTGCAGCAAGACGAGGGCATAAAGCGAGAGTCCATTCCCGCCGAATTCTTGAGGGACGGTTAGCTTTAAGTACCCGGCCTCGCGCAGGTCTGCGAAATTTTCAAATGGAAATGATCCCTCTTGGTCGTGCCGCGTGGCCCTCCCTGCAAAATGGGCAGCCAGCTCCTCTGCTTTTCTGGCCCAAGCCCGCTCTTCCTCGTTGCGAATATATTGATCAATGACTCGATTCATCTATTACACACTCCTTTTCTTACTTATTATATCAGCTGTTGTATAGCGAGTTATAACAGTCTCTATCAAACTCGATGGTTTTTATTGTGAAGAAACTTTAATTTATTTCGAGTAGAATGTTTAATGTTCGTATGGAAAAATGAACAGGGGTTCGACTCCATGCTTTTGTTACATTACGAGCTCTTCAAAGTAATCCTTATCGACCCAATCCTTTTTCAAACGTAAAGAACCCACTGTTCAGGCGAGACAAAGTGAACTTTAATGTCACACAGTGATTATTGCGACAAAAAAAGTGACAGTCTCGGAAAAAGCCCGACAGAATTCGACCGAAATGCCAGAAATCTTAAGTTTTTCACTTTCTTCCACTTTGCATTAAAGCCAGAATCTGATAGGATATAAAGAAAGACGATAGTTTTAGTAAGAATTAAAAGGAGGCACCTTTTCCATGGAAAAAATGATGCTTGATTCTATAGATGAAATGACGCATCTGGATCAACTTGAGGCTGAAGCGATTTATATTATTCGAGAAGTAGCGGCGGAATGTGAAAATCCCGTGATGCTGTATTCAATCGGTAAGGATAGTTCCGTGATGCTGCATTTGGCGCTGAAAGCTTTTTATCCGGAGAAGCCGCCATTTTCTTTTATGCATATTGATACAACGTGGAAGTTCAAAGAAATGATTGAATTCCGTGATCGTAAAGCCAAAGAATTCGGAATTAACATGATTGTTCACTCCAATCAGGAAGGGATTGATCAAGGGATCAACCCGTTCGATCATGGTTCCGCGTATACGGATATTATGAAAACCCAAGCTTTGAAAGAAGGATTGGACAAATACGGATTTACGGCTGCGTTCGGCGGCGGAAGACGTGACGAGGAGAAGTCGCGTGCGAAGGAGCGGATTTTCTCTTTCCGGAATAAGAATCATGCCTGGGATCCGAAAAACCAACGGCCGGAAATGTGGAAACTTTTCAACACAAGAATCAATAAGGGAGAAAGCATCCGCGTTTTCCCAATATCCAATTGGACGGAAAAAGACATCTGGCAATACATTCGCAGAGAAAACATTGATATTGTGCCTCTCTATTTTGCCAAAGAAAGACCTGTACTCGAACGCGACGGACATCTTATCATGGTGGATGATGATCGCTTGAAGCTCGAGCCTCATGAGAAAATTGAAATGAAGAAGATGCGCTTTCGCACATTAGGCTGCTATCCGCTTACAGGAGGAGCAGAGTCGGAGGCTGATACGATAGATGCCATTATTGAAGAAACGCTTGGTGCGGTCTCATCCGAACGGACAACGCGGGTAATTGACCAAGAAGCGGCGGGAAGCATGGAAAGACGTAAACGGGAGGGTTATTTCTAAAATGAAAAGTCTGCTTAAATTTATTACTTGCGGAAGTGTAGACGACGGAAAATCCACCTTAATTGGACATATGCTTTATGAGGCCAAGCTTTTATTCGCCGACCAGGAAAAAGCGTTAGAGCTGGATAGCAGACTGGGCAGCCGCGGCGGCAAAATTGACTATTCCTTGCTTCTAGATGGGTTACTGGCTGAGCGCGAACAAGGGATTACGATTGATGTGGCTTATCGGTATTTTACGACGGACCACCGTTCGTTCATCGTTGCGGACACACCTGGACACGAAGAATATACCCGTAACATGGCCGTAGGCGCATCTTTTGCGGATCTGGCTATCATTCTTGTGGACGCAAAGAAAGGGGTTATTACCCAAACTAAGCGCCACACTCGAATTTGCGCACTTATGGGCATTAAACATCTTGTTTTAGCTGTGAACAAAATGGATTTAGTGGGTTTTGATCCTAAGATATTTGATGCGATCAAACAAGAATTCTTGCAATTGACCGCTGAGTTTCACTTTGAAAGTATTCAGGTGATCCCTGTTTCTGCCACAGAAGGGGATAACATTACGAAAAAATCGCCAAATACCCCTTGGTACGAAGGCCTTGCCTTGCTGCCATATTTGGAAAATGTGGACGTTCATCAGAGCGACAGTACGAAGCAATTTATGATGCCGATTCAGCGTGTAAGCCGTCCGGATCATACATTCCGTGGTTTCCAAGGCCAAATTGAGGCTGGGCGTATCGCGGTTGGCGATGAGCTGACAACGTTGCCTAGTCATGAGAAGGCGAAAGTCAAACGGATCCTCGTGACTGACCAAGATCGCGATTATGCCTATGCTGGACAGCCCGTAACCATTCAATTGGATCGGGAAGTCGACGTTTCGCGGGGCTGTGTATTCACGAAGGATAGTCAAATCCATGAGGCGGATAGTTTCTCAGCTACGATTCTTTGGATGGATGATTCTGTGCTGACGCCAGGCAAAAACTATCTGGTCAAAGTAGGAACGAAAGTCCTGCCAGGTACCGTAACGGCCATTAAACATAAAATCGAAATTAATACTGGAAAAAGGGTTCCAACTGATCATATTGTCAAAAATGAATTGGCAACATGTGAGTTTTCTTTATCTGACAATATCGTAATTGATTCTTTTGAACAAAATAAAAGCATTGGCGGATTTATTCTGATCGATCGTGTCACCAATATGACATCTGCTTGCGGAGTGATTGAGCAAATCCTTCAAAGCTCCGACATTTCTGTACGGCTAGATACGGAAGTCACCAGAGATGTTCGTGCTCAGCAAAAAGGTCAGAATCCTTTGACCCTTTGGTTCACTGGTTCGCTTTCAGATCAATCGGCCCTTGCGAAAGAAGTCGAAAAACGTTTGGTATCGACAGGCCACCATACCATGTTACTGGCGAATGGCCAGGGAGAATCGTTGCAGCGATTAGCAGAAGTTGCCAAATTAATGAACGATGCTGGACTTATTGCATTGGTATCGAATGATTCCTCGAACATTAACGACCGAGAAACCGCGCGAGACATCATTGGCAAAGAATATATTGAAGTTTATGTAAACGGACCGCTTGCAGGCAGCTCGAGCACAAATCCTGGGAAACCGGAAATCGAAATCGATATAAGCAAGTTTTCAATCGAAGAAGCTGCAAATTATGTAGTGAAACGAATTATTAAATATTTAATCAATGAGAGTAGTCGTGGACAATTCCTTAATTTCTAATGCTTAAACGAATCGACGTAACGAAATAGTCTTTGAAAAATAGTATCCCTACATCACCGTGAATAGTGATGTAGGGATATTTTTTGTCTTTGAATGCGAGTAACGGATTTTCTTTCTAAAAGGATTCCAATACAACTCGCGGGGAAGCCGCCTTGTTAATCAATCAACTGCTTCAGAATGCTGCTTGGCCAGAGAATTAATTTGGTCGAATTAACAGAAGTTATTTGTCGGTCTACCAAATGCTTTACATGATTAACTATAGTTAACACTATTAACCAACATAAGGGATGTGGTGTAGATATATGTTATACTTCCGTTAGCGACATTGTGAAAAGGAGATTTATAATGCCTACGATTACGAAAAGACCATTCGACCAAGAGTTCCAAACGATATTAAGTGAATTGCAATCCGGCTACCATGCAGGGGAATTGAGTAAGAAGGAAAGCTCGGAGCTGCCTAATGATGTATATCTCATTGAAGTTGAAAACACGATGGTAGGGTATGCCGTGGTTTGGGAATACACGAGTGCGAAACAGTTAATTCAGAAAGCGGAGAAAAATTATTTTAACGATGATGAAAAATACTTAGAACAAGACTTCTATATTGATATCAAGAACAAAACAGATTATGTATTTATAGAAGCATTGGATGTACTGAAAGAATTTGAACGGAAGGGCTATGCAGCTTTCTTCATGGATTGGCTTAAACTGAAATATCCTAATAAGAAAATGTATGTTTATTCGTTAGAAAAGTCACGTAATTTTTGGTACAAGCAGGGTTTTGAGGTTGTGGGTAATACAGTTTGGTTGTCGTATAATTAAATGTTTTTGTTCAAGGATTGAATGGGGACATCATTGAGGTAAATAAAGGATCACCTCTATATAAACGGAGGCGATCCTACTAATTCAATGGTAGCGATTTTACTTATTAACTAGAAAAGCCGCAACTTCTGCTAATCGCGAAGCGTAGCCCCATTCATTATCGTACCAAGTTGCAACGGATAGGATTTCACCCTGCAGTTGGGTTAAAGGAAGGTCAATAATGGAGGAGTGGGGGTCGCCTACAATACGAGATGATGCCCATTCACCTTCCAGAACATCAAGAACTCCCTTTAGTTGGCCATCTTTGGCAGCACTGCGGAAAATATCATTTACCTGCTGTACCGTACATGGCTTTTCAGTTACAAGGTTTAATTCAGCAATACTTCCGGTGCGCGTTGGAATCCGGTAGGCTTTTCCGGTAATCTGCAAATCATTCCAGATAAATTTAAGGGCTCTTGCAGCTCCTGATGAAGAAGGAATGATATTCTCAGCTGCAGCCCACGAATCTCGGCGATCCTTCATAGGCTGATCCGTTAGCGACTGGGTGTTCGTGTAAGAATGGACGGTGGAGAAGAGACCATACTTAATCCCGAAGTTTTCTTTGACTATTTTGACCACTGGAGCCAATGCGTTGGTCGTGCAACTCGCCATACTAATAATTTTATGCTTTTCCGGATCAAAACTATCTAAATTTATCCCTTTCAGCAATACAGCATCACAATCTTCGAGGCTCTTGCTAGGCCCACTAACTAATACTCTATTTGCCCCGCGATCCAAATGGACCTGAGCAACAGCACGGGTGACAGCTCGGCCAGTACAGTCTATTACCAGATCTACATCTAATTCTTTCCAATTAGGGACTTCCTTCGATGAATCGATAAACAGAATTTCGCGTCCACCG
The DNA here is from genome assembly GCF_059692075.1 of Paenibacillus sp. J31P190. Lineage (NCBI taxonomy): Bacteria > Bacillati > Bacillota > Bacilli > Caryophanales > Paenibacillaceae > Paenibacillus > Paenibacillus sp. J31P190. The sequence continues at coordinate 118,676 of NZ_JCAUAS010000021.1, forward strand.
ATTACCATACTACCTTCTTGTGCCGATACGGCTTCGTGCCAGCGCTTATAGTTGGTATCAACTTCGAATAGAGCGGCAAGTGTTGCTGCGTCTTTAATATCAGAGATGGACACGGGAACAAATAGTTGATCCTGTAAAGCTACTCTTAATAACTGTCTGCCAATACGCCCAAATCCAAATATTCCTATTTTGCCCATGGTATAACCTCCATTGAATGATAAATATGAATTCCTACGGGTACGACTCAATTTTAGCATATTTTGGTTCCTATCACTCAGGAAGCATTATTTTGCAGCATTTTTGGCCTGTTCTTCTTTTAATCTTTCAGGGGTAACATTATCTCCGTTCGGGTCAATAATTGTAGAATTCAAGAGCAAGCTGTCTATTGAACCGCGAAATATTTGAAGATATTCTTTACGCAGATTGGCTTGTTCTGTTTTTTCAATCTCCGTTAATCCGATTTCTTTCTCTTTTCTTGAAAGCTCATTAATTTTATTTAAAATGGTAAGCATAGTGAATCACTCCTTTTATATGATTTGTGTAAAGTTGGTACATTTTTATTCAGAAGTTTTTAAAATGTCATGATCAACGTATCTTTCCCCATTTATTTCGCTAATGACATTTATCACCACTCTAGCTCCGTCACCAGCGGTGATGATGGCATGGACGCTAACGCCAGCTGCTGTACCTGCCGCCCAAATGCCATCCAAACTTGTTTGGCCATTTGTATCAACATCAATGACCGTCTTAATTCGCGGTTCGGTTGCTGGTTTTGTTTTTAATCCCAAATGTTCCGCAAGCTCTGTTAGTGCCCCCGTAGCAATAATGATATATTTAGCTTCATATTGTCCGATATTGGTTTCAATGTGAAAACCTGCATCTATTTTAACGATATTTTGAACCTTCTCATCCTTTACTGCGGCGCCAAATTTAACGGCCTGTTTCTTACCAATATCTATAAGATCAGGGCCGGAAATTTCTTCAATACCATAATAATTTTCAAGCCACGCTCTTTTTGTCATGCTTTTATCATTATGGATGAGTAAAGTATTCTTTCCTGCTTTTGCTGCAAATAATGCTGCACTTGCTCCTGCGGGACCTGCGCCAATTACTGCGATATCGTACATATCAACAACTCCTTCGAATGTGTGTGAATTTAGTATTCTTTGCGTAAATACTTGGTTAAGCTATTATTTTTTTTGTATGCAAGAAAATTATCTTTAAATTAAGATTCTTAGTTATGAGATAATAATATGCTTCATAAAGTGAAAAGTCAAGATGTATTTTATTTTTTCGATTTGCCATGTATCGACAAGTAGTAACATCCAGGAAACCGTTGTTCCAAGGTGGAATATCGTGGTCCCATTTCAATTAAAAGACTAGCATTTCAGGCACCAACCATCTCAAAAACCCCCAAAATTCCCCCCATTTACCTCCTATTAAAGTGCATGTAGACTGGTAGTTAATAGAGTTCTTAAACTCAGATTCTATAGATCAAACACCGGGAGTGAGGACATGCGTAAAGGTAGATTGAACAAAATTGCTACGAAAGCTGTAGCCGGTTTATTACTTGTATCTTCATTATTTCCCTTTCAGGTATTTGCTGAGGTGCCTTCGAAGAATGTAGAGAATCTGTTAAAGAATCTCTCGGCTGATCAAAGAAAAGCTCTAACGGAAATGAAAGTAGGACGACCGGTGATTTCTCCGGAGATTAACCTCAAAAGTTCGGCATTAACCCATGTTATTATTGAATTTAAGCAAGCTCCTGCTAAGGTAGAAGTTATTAAACAGACGGTAGAGGGAGTGAGCATCTCACCTGCTGTTGCGCAGAAAGATGCGGAAGATAATCACGATGTCTTTAAAAAGTTTTTACAAAAGATGAAACCAAGTACTAAATCTCAACCTGGAATAACGCCATTCATGGTTGGAGAAGAAGCGTTGAAAATTACAAGAGAGTATCACCATGCATTCAATGGTGTTGCGATGACTTTGCCAGGTACGGATGTTGAAACTCTATTGAAATCTGGCGTGGTTAACCGAATTTGGAAAGATAATATCGTAAAGCTTGATCCAAAAGAAATGGAATTAGCCTCGGTTTCTAATGGACCGCAACTCCAACAGATAACGGATGACAATCGTATCCCGCTGGAAGGAATTGACGTTCTGCATAGCAAAGGAATTAAAGGAAAAGGGGTTAAGGTTGGCGTTCTCGATACGGGAATCGACTACAATCATCCCGATTTAAAGGATGTTTATAAAGGGTATACGGCCCAACCGAACGTGGATCCGAAGTCTATCGATCCGACAACGGTGAAGGGTTGGGACTTCATCGATAACGATGCCGATCCTATGGAAACAACGTACAATGACTGGGTAGCTGTTGGACAGCCGAGTGGGGCCACTTACTATACTTCGCACGGCACTCATGTATCGGGAACGATCGCAGGTCAAGGCACCAACAACGTTGCTTCCCCCGTTTTAGGGGTAGCACCGGATGTTGATCTCTATGTGTATAGAGTGTTAGGACCTTATGGAACCGGACCTGAAAGCGGGATTATCGCTGCAATCGATAAATCAGTGCAAGACGGAATGCAAGTCATTAATTTATCCTTGGGAGCTACGTATAATGACCCACTTGCCCCAGAAGCAATCGCTATTAACAACGCGACACTCTCAGGAGTGGTATGTCTTGTAGCAGCAGGGAATTCAGGGCCAAATGAAAGAACAGTAACCGTTCCGGGCACGACAGCACTTGGTATTACGGTAGGAGCAAGCGATTTCTCCATGGCCATTCCTACGGTTTCGGCGAGCGTCTACTCTAGTGTGTTTACGCAGCTTCCTGATATGAAGCTATTAGCCAAAAATTTCAACGATAACCTAGGAGATTTAACAGGAAAGACATTCCCAATTGTATATGCGGGACTGGGTATGAGTGTTGACTTTGAAGGTAAGGACTTTACAGGTAAAGTTGCCCTGATTGCGCGGGGAGAGAATGCCTTGGACGAGAAGGTCGTAAATGCAAGAGCAGCCGGAGCAAAGGCAGTTCTAATGTACAACAATGTGGTTGGAGAAATCCCGCACTATACGGGGCAAGGTCCCAAATTTATCCCGTCATTCCGGTTGACTAAAGCAGATGGGGAATTCTTATTATCGCTTGATCAGCCTACGATAACTTTTGGAGCCGTAAACTCGATTGTAACGGAAGGCAACCACTTGGCAGATTTCAGCGGAAGAGGACCGGTTAATACGAATTATGACATTAAGCCGGACGTTATTGGACCGGGTGTAGCCGTTTACTCCAGCTATCCGGAGTATATAAATAGCCCCGAAGATGGGATAGATTATTCATCAGCCTATGCCCGCATTTCTGGAACCTCCATGGCCACTCCGCATATGGCAGGTATAGCCGCACTTGTTTTGCAGCAAAATCCTACTTATACACCTTTTGATGTGAAAGCTGCATTGATGAATACAGCAGATGCCCTTAATGGAAATTACTCGGTTTATGAAGTGGGTGCAGGTGAAGTTGATGTTACCGAAGCGGTTTTTGCGACTACTTCAATTAAAGTGAAAGCTAAGACTATTAACGAAAAAGATGGCATATTATCTGAAATCGAAGATCTAACAGGCTCTCTATTTTTTGGAAACCACGCTAAAAGTAAGAACACAGCAGTTGAGGAGAGCCGTAACTTCGTTATCCAAAATAGAAGCGCTAATGATAAACAATATCATATCACGGTTGAATATTTGCCGGCGAAGCCAGGTTTGCCAAATGCTGTCGTAAATGGTGTTACAGTGAATGTACCAAGCACCGTCAGTGTAGCCACTTATCAGATGACCGATCTGATAGCGAGCATTCAGGTTCCAACCAATGCGGCATTAGGCAGATATGAAGGTTATATTCACATTGAAAATGCGGATACTACGCAAGCTGAAGCGAAATATCGGATTCCTTTTGCTGTTCGTGTGGTTGAACCAGGAATCGAATATATGCAATTGAGTAACCAGGCCATTATGACTAAACCACCTGAAGTGAACCACCCTTTTCTAGAAGACCCAGCTAAAATATTGTTTTTCAAATTGAATAGCTCTATGCAAAAGATCGATTTGCTCATAACGGATAAGGATGGACATGTTATGGGAAGTGCTAATGGACATTCTGTTAATGCAGTAAATGCCCCTTTAGACCAAGAAATTTATATCTATCCCGTTGGTGGTTGGGTGTATCCTTTTACAGGAGATCCCTCTCATCCGAGTGCTAGTCCAACTCCAGTAGATTTGCCGGAAGGCGCGTATAAGGTTAGGATGATCGCAACGGATGCGAATGGTCTTACTTACTCCAAAGAACAAGCATTTGTTGTCGATAATACGCTGCCTGAACTCAATTTCCTAGACAAAGCGCCAGGTGTCTACGAAGTTAGCGATGATATGTATACAGTTGAAGAATTAAACGGTCAAAATCAAAGTGCTCTGTGGGTACATGCCAACCTACATGATGCAGCCATTGATTCTCTATCATCGTCGAACATCACGCAATCTGCTAATCATCTCTATTATTATGAAAATCAAAACGTCTATCCAGACGGTGAATTCCCTATTCAGCCCAGCGGAGACGTGAAGTTCGGTGTAACACCGGATGATATTAAGGATCACCCTTTAACGTTAAACTTGTTCCCAGTTGACATGGCTACAAACGCACGCCTTGTTAGAGATTTCCACCACTATGGGTTTATCAAAGCAGGCTCAGCTTATGTCGTGCCACAATATAATAAGAAAAAAGTATATTTGGGTGACGAGATTACTATGACCTTAAATTTAAACAACGTCCAGAAGCTTATCTCTGGCACTTATACGGTGGATTATTATAAGCATTTTGAGTTTGTAGATGTTAAGGTAAACCCTGCTTTTCAAACGATGGCTGCCCAAAAAGGCCTTAAGGTGAAAGTGGATGACGCGGTCGTAAGTGATCACGATGTGTACACCGAATCCAAAAAGATGGTGAAAGTTGGGGCCTCAATAACAGGAAACAATTTTCACGGGTTTGATGGAGACAGTGCCTTCCTTGATGTCACTTTTAGATTGACTGATGATAAGTGGTATTTGGAAAAAGATACGATGAATATCGAACAAAATATCGAAGAGTTTTTCTACATGAAAGATGGGGAAACGCTACCAACGAAAGCGCCTGTTTTTAACCAAATCAACGGATTTGATATAATTCCGAAACATTCGACTATCGCATCAGTTACGTGGGCTGAAGCATTTATGGATGAAAATGGCTATTTGGATTGGAATAAGGATTTATCTAAGATAGGATCCAAAGCATACGCGAGAGCGGCGGATGGAAAAACGTATGCGGGAACCATCGATAACAGCGGCGTTTTCTACATTTACGATCTCCCTGTCTCAGAACAGGCTTACGATATCATTGTAGAGGTTCCGGGGCATTTAAAAAGCAAATTAACGGTACAATTGAGTAAAACGGAAGATGGAGAGCTTATAGGAACAGATCCATGGCTTTCACCTGATCAGCCGCTCAGTTACGCTGGAGATGTGAATGGCGATAATATGATCGATATTGAAGATCTCAAGAAAGCGGTCCACGCTTACGGAAAATCTTCCAAGAAAGAGGATCTGAACCAAGATGGAATCGTAGATGAGAAGGATGTTCGTTTCATCGAAAAGAACTTCCTACGAATAGATCCGGATGTCAAAGGTAAACCGAAAGAGAAAGACGGGAAAAAAGGATTGGCTTATTACTTGCATGAACTAGGTCTTGAGCCAATGAATTAATAGCACAAACAAAAAAAAGGAGCATTGCCACTGAATCTGTGGCAAAGTTCCTTTTTTGCATAAAGCTAATTCTCATGATTAATCAAAATAAGTGCTATTTCCATAGCTTTACCATGCTGATTTGTCTTCGAATAGTAATTGAATAACTCTTTCTCGGACCGTTGGATCAGATACGTATACCCGTATTCTCTAAATTTAGGTAATGCTTGATCACTTAAATAATGATGATACTCTGCATCTTGTTTTTTGATCAAAAATAGTATGAGGTTAAAGAGGAGTATATATAAGGATTCCTTGATTCCTTTAGCGATAGCTAATCCATCTTGAGTCATTTTTATTAATTCATCTCGGGAAAATAGCTCTCCATCCAGGCAGCTTCTAATATATCCCTCTAATGAAAGTAGGTAAGGGGCTGACTTTATTTCTTTAAGACTCATGGATTGCTGATAATACCTGCTGGCAGACTCATAGTCTTGCCTTCTTAGGTATTCAAAGGCCAAATTATGCAGGACTCTTGCCTTTCGAGTAGGCGCATTACAGATATCACAGCTTAGAAGCAGTTTCTCAAAGCGTCTTATGGTTTCCTTGAAATCTCTATTTTTATCATCTTTGACCTGAATTAGCATGAGCATTTCAGCATCAATAACTCTTAAAAAGCTATTAATACTTTTGAAAAAAACCAAGGCTTTCTCTGCATAATAGTACGCCATTATCGGTGATTGGACGGTGTGATAGGCAACTGCTAAATGATAGTAATACTCGTGGTTATTGTAATCCTCATAGACGATAGCATTTAACGTATCTATGGCCTTAAAGTAATCCTGTTTAGTCATATAGTACATCCCTAATACATGCTTGAATAAATTGGTTTCATAAAGGGGGAGCTGATGTGCAACTTTATTGATTTGCTTAATAATCTTATAAGCATTTGCCGGTTGACTATGCATGAGGTAATATCTGGCTTTTAATAAGGAGTAGAGTGCTTTGTAATCAGAGAGTTGGACCAGGTGTTCACGTTCAAGTTCGTTGTTCAACTTATCCATATCCTCAAATAGCTGCTCAATAATTACATCATGCCAATGAAGGAGGCGGGTTCGGATATTTTTGAGGCGAATGGCCTCTTGTTCTATATTAATATCTAGGCGTTTAGATAGGAGAGTAATGATCTCAGGCGCATATTCGGTCGAACCTCGTTCTATTTTACTAATATGTGTATCGGAACAAATACCTCGACCCAATTGCTCTTGTGTTAATTGGGCTTTTTCTCGATAAAATTTGATGATTTTACCTTCAAACATACAAAATCCCCCTAAGGCCTATGGAGTTTTCATTCGATTCGTTATCAACCATTGTATAATAAAAACGGAGAAGAGGCACTCCTTTGGAAAGCAGAAGGTAAGATATACCAAGGAACTCCGAACATATGAAAAAGAGCCTTCTCCCTTTATGTCATTTTATATCGAATTATCGAATATTTTGAATATTTTCATTGTATAAAAAATCCATTAAAAGTATAATTTCTTTAATGGATTTTTCCATTTGACTAGACATTTTTTTCAAACAAAAGGGAGGAAATGAAATGAAAAATTGGAAGAATTGGATACTTATGACTCTTGTTTTGACAGCTATGGTTTATTCATCAGTTGTACCTTTTCCATGGGGACCATAATCCCTTAAAGGAGCTAGGTGATACCTAGTTCCTTTCATTTTTTTATATAAAGGAATGAACATATATGATTTATTTTATACTTGCTGGCATTTTTCTTTGTATCATTCTGAAACGTAATTTATTGACAATTGTTGATTCCTTTGGAGCTTTCAGAATGCCCTACTTACTGATCGGCACCTTTGCGTTTCAAATTTTTATTTTTTGGTTAGGTAATAGAACTGAGCGCGATTATCCTATTCTACTTGAACTCTCGTTTGCTATTATGATCTTAGGTTTATGGATGAACAGGCATTTACCAGGAATTATATTTATATGTTTTGGGGCTGTGCTTAATTTAATAGCGATTAGTATACATGGTGGTTTAATGCCTGTATCAGAAAAGGCTATGATTTTGTCTGGGTATAATGGCTCTGCTTTTGATACAGATGATCCCCGACATCAACTAATGAATACATCTAATTTTTGGTGGTTGGGAGATTGGATTCCTTTTTTCAAACATGTAATAAGTATAGGGGATGTTTTTGTAGGATTCGGATTTATTCGATTTCTATTAAGAACCACTTCAAAGAGGGAGTAGCATGAAGGACAAAAATTTGTACACCTTGGTATTATTCTTAACCGGAATATATACGATATATGTCGGTTTCGGATTTATTCAATCCAATAAGGATTGGCAGTCTATAATAATAATATGTTTATTAATAGTAATAGTTGATCTATTTCCGACAAAATTACCAAATGGATTCTGGTATAACGGTGCAACACTAAGTTTTCTTTATTTAACGTATTCAAAAGGTATCTCAGCAAGCACGGTTCCGATTATATTCAGTACACTCATGTTTTTTTTGTCGGCTAGCAAACCCTTCTATAAAATTAACTGGTTTCGCTTGTTTTCAACGTTAGGAATGTATTTTATTAGTATGGTTTGTGCAGCGGTTAGTTTGAAATTTATGAATCAATTTCCACTTATCGTTCAAATTCTGGGTATTACGTTCGTTTTTGAAAACGTTAATTTAATAATACGTGCGGGGATCATGAAGTTTGTAAATAAAGCTTCTTTTTTTAGTGAAATAGCGTTAAAGAAAGTTTATGGCGTACAAGTTTCTTTGTTGGTACTAACCATTCTATTGTATCATCTAGTTCAGTCTGCTAATGCTATTGATCTTCTTATTGAGGTTATGATTTCAGCCTTCCTCATGCTAGTTATTAACTTCCTAATCTCAGCGTATAACAAGCATATCTATAAAATAGAAGAAAGCAAACAACGTTACCAGTCTCTATTCGACCGTAATCCAGATATTGTTTTTACGTTAGATCTATCAGGTAAAATTACGAGTATTAATCCGATGTTAGAAAAAATACTTGGCTATTCCCCAGAGTCTATAATGGACGTTAATTTATTCAAGTATGCGATTTCTACAGGGAAACAAGAAGTGATACGTCATATAGAACAGGCGCTGCTGGGAAATCCGCAACAATTTACAATGGGCTTTCTAACGAAAGAGGGTACAAGCTGTGATATGTTCATAACTTGCGGTCCAACGGTAGTGAATGATCAAATTGTCGGGATTTATGGAATTGCTAAGGATATTACCGAGCAGAAGCAAGCAGAACAGATTATTCATAGAATGGCTTACTTTGATGAAATAACCGGGCTCCCGAACCGAAGCAACTTCCAGGAATGTATGGCGGAAACATTGGAAAAAGCTCGTAACAACTCCATAGCCGGATTGATGTTTCTTGATCTAGATAAATTTAAACACGTAAATGATACGCTGGGGCATCATACAGGTGATCTTCTATTAGTTGATGTATCCAAACGCATTATCCAATCTGTTTCTAAAGGATCTATCGTATCTAGGCTAGGGGGCGATGAATTTACGATTATTTTTCCGAATCTAAGTCATGCAGAAGAGATCATACCCATTGCTGATGCGATTTTACAAGCCTTAGCTGAACCTTTTTATTTGAATAATAGAGAACTATATATAACGACCAGCATAGGGATTTGTATATATCCTGAACATGGGACCGATGTGGAAACGCTGATCAGGAATGCAGATGCCTCCATGTATCGGGCCAAAGAATCGGGTGGAAACACCTACAGCATATATTCTAAAAGCATTCAAGAGCTCAATGAAGCCAAGCACAAGATACATTCTAATTTGCACAAAGCGATTGAGCGCGAAGAGTTTTATTTACATTTTCAACCGAAAATCGATTTGATTAATGATAAAATTAACGGAGTAGAGGCCCTCATTCGATGGAAAAATCAAGAGTTGGGACAAATGTCACCTGTTCAGTTCATTCCGATCGCTGAGGAGAGTGGATTGATCCTGCCCATCGGGGAATGGGTGTTAAGGACAGCGTGTAAGCAGAATAAAGCTTGGCAGGATGCAGGTTTTCCTCCTATTGTTATGTCGGTTAACCTTTCCTCCATTCAATTGCAAAATGAGCATTTAGTCCGTACGATTGGGCAAATTTTGCTTGAAACGGAGCTAGATCCTCAGTGGCTTGAAATTGAGATTACGGAAAGCATGCTTCTGCAGAATACCCAACATACGATGAAGGTTCTTGCTGAAATTAAAGAGCTCGGTATATCTATTTCCATCGATGATTTTGGAGTGGGTTACTCTTCGCTCAGCTATTTGAAGCATTTTTCATTTGATTATTTGAAAATGGACAAGTCTTTTATTGATAACTTAAATATGTCTCCAAAAGATGAATTGATCATTAGCGGTATTATCAAATTGGCGCATAGCTTAAACATGAAAGTAATCGCCGAAGGAGTCGAATCGGATCAACAGCTTTCCTACTTGCGTGAGCAAGGTTGTGATGGCGTTCAAGGATATTTGATCAGCAGACCGATATCGGCCGATGAGTTTATTGAGCGGGTATGGTCTCTGAAAAGTGAATATTGATTATGATTAAACCCTGTCCGTCTACGGATGGGTTTTTTTGTTGAATAATCCAGTAATGCGATATAGATTTTATCAGTAAAAACGGAATATTCCTTGTACAACCCGCATATCCATAGACAAAAGCATAAATAGCAGGCAAAGGTGCCTTAGGTCCAAGAACGACAAGTCGTTCTCTGCACCTGGGCACCTTTTTGTTTACATTCATTCGGGCGAAGAGGTGAAAGGAGTGAAACAACATCCCATTCGAGCTATTCCGCTTGCTATTAGGATCATCCCTAATGTGGATGCCGGCTTGGCACTTCAGTTGGAATTGAAGCCGGGCATTCGCAGCCTCGGTTTGTTAACATCCAGCATCGACGATGTGGGCTACACCGCTATTGATGAAGCAACGAAGAATGCAGCAGTCGAAGTGGTGTATGCTCGTTCATTTTATGCGGGATCAGGTCATGCTTCTGGGCCGCTTTCAGGAGAATTTATTGGGATCATTGGCGGTGCATCGCCTGCCGAAGTGAGAAGTGGGCTTGATGCGGCTATCCAGGTGATGGAGACTGGGGCTTGTTTTTACGCCCTCAACGACGAGGGAACGCATGCTTACTATGCTCATGTAGTCTCCAGAACCGGTTCTTATTTGTCCACATTGGCGGAAATTCAAGAAGGAGAGCCTCTTGCCTATTTGATTGCTCCGCCACTCGAAGCTGTTTTCGCACTCGATGCCGCACTGAAGGCGGCTGATGTACGCATGTGCAAGTTTTATGGTCCGCCGACGGAGACGAACTTTGCGGGAGGATTATTGACAGGCAGTCAATCTGCTTGTACGGCAGCAGCAGAAGCGTTCGCGGAGGCCGTTCGAAGCATTGCTCGAGAGCCTAAGAAAATAGGGTAAAAAGAAGCGGGTGTTTACAAATGGATGGAAGATTGATGTCTTTGGGCATGATCGAAACTTACGGTCTGCCTGCCTTGATTGCAGCCGCAGACGCTGCAGCCAAAACCGCGGATGTGAAGGTAACGACTTATGAGAAAGTGGATGCCGGCATCGTAACGATCTATATTCTAGGCGATGTTGCAGCGGTCAAAGCTGCCGTGGATGCAGGCGCGGCAGAAGCGAAGAGAGTAGGCAAGCTGTTATCCACACACGTTATACCGCGACCTGATCCTTCAGTACACGCGATGATTCAGGAGGCTTGGGCCAACAACCAGCCGAAAGATTCACCGAAGGAGGAGCTCATTAAGGCGCCAGCGACGCAAGAAAAGAGCGAACCGAATTGGAGCAAAATGACCGTAGCACAGCTCAGAGAGCTTGCGCATAATACGCCTCGATTCCCCATAACCGGTCGGGATATCCAATTGGTTAGCAAGGCCGAATTGGTCAGGCTTTTCACGGGGATGAACACTGAAGGGGGAGATCCCGTGACATGAAGCTGGATAGCGATTTACAAGCGATCCAGGAGGTCCGCCATTTCCTTCAAGAGGCGAAGGCGGCACAAAAACAACTGGAGAAAATGACGCAATCGCAAATTGACGCCATCGTAGCAGCCATGGCTCAAGCGGCGGAGTCAGAGGCAGAGCGGTTGGGTGCAATGGCCGTAGAAGAGACAGGCTTCGGAAAAGTGGCCGATAAAAAGGCGAAAAATCTCTTCGTTGCGAGAGACGTCTATTCAGCAATCAAGGAAATGCAAACGGTTGGTATCATCCGCAAAGATGATGTGAAGCAAGTTTGGGAAATCGCTCAACCCGTTGGTATTGTTGCTGCAATTATACCTTCAACGAACCCGACATCGACCATCTTGTTCAAATGCATGATCGCACTTAAATCAAGAAACGCCATCGTGATCAGTCCGCACCCATCGGCGCTGCGCTGCTCGCAGGAGGCGGCAGCCGTCATGCGTGCTGCAGCGGAGAAGGCAGGAGCCCCTCCCGGGCTGATTCATTGTCTATCGTTTCCGTCCCTTGAGGCCAGCGGTGAACTAATGAAGCATAAGCTGACCGATCTCATCTTGGCAACGGGTGGAACCGCAATGGTCAAGGCCGCTTATAGCTCTGGCAAGCCCGCCTACGGTGTCGGTCCCGGCAACGTTCCAGTTTATATTCATCGGAGTGCGAATATCCCACGAGCTGTGAGTCTGATTTTGCAAAGCAAAACGTTCGACTACGGAACGATCTGCGCTTCGGAACAAGCGCTTGTCGTCGATCAAGCAATTAAAGATGAGCTTGTCGCGGAATTGAAGCGGCAAGGGGCTCACTTTTTGAACCCTGAAGAAAAAGAAAAGGTCGGCTCGATCCTCACCATTGGAAAAGGGATGAACCCGAATGTGGTTGGCCGTTCTCCGCAAGTGATTGCGGGCAAGGCTGGCATAATCGTTCCGGAGGATGCAAGGGTACTGGTCGCGGAAGAGTCGGAAGTAGGACATGCGTATCCATTTTCCATGGAGAAACTCAGTCCTGTGCTTGCTTTATTTACCGTGAGTGACTGGCAAGAAGGCTGTCAACGCTGCATCGATTTGTTGGAGCTCGGAGGGCTTGGACATACTCTCGGCATCCACGGTGAGGACTTGTCGATCATTGAGGCGTTCGGGCTGGAGAAACCAGCATCGCGCATTGTGGTGAATACAGGCACGACGTTTGGGGGAATCGGTGCAACGACAGGGATTATGCCATCGATGACGCTGGGTTGTGGTTCCTATGGCAATAACATCACATCCGATAATATTGGTCCGCAGCATTTGCTGAATATTAAACGTGTGGCTTTTGGTATTAAAGAGATGCCGACGGAGCCCGATACGAACCGTGTTGTAACACTAGTAGCGGAAAGTTTGGAAAGCTCTAATAAACTCGGTATTACGCGCGATGAAGTTGCGCAGATCATTAAAAGCGTGCTGTCCGAAATGCAATTGCATACATAACCCGAGGAGGAAATTCAAATGGCAGGAGAAATGGCAGCTTTAGGTTTAGTGGAAACGAAAGGCTTGGTAGGTTCAATTGAAGCGGCAGACGCCATGGTCAAGGCAGCGAATGTGAGATTGGTCGGTAAAGTTCATGTTGGCGGAGGACTGGTCACGGTCATGGTCAGAGGAGATGTCGGGGCTGTAAAGGCGGCCACGGATGCAGGGGCTGCAGCTGCGGAAAAAGTGGGAGAGCTTGTCTCTGTTCACGTTATTCCTCGTCCGCATTCCGACATTGAGTTCATTCTTCCTAAGCTCGAAGGTTAAATACGTTTATGACGCTTATTACGGAAACGCATCTGCGTACGCAACTGGTAAAAGGTCTGCCGAATCCGTTTCCGATAACGGACGGGGATAAGCTGACACCGGCAGCCGCTGACTTTTTGAAAGATAGAGGAATCTCTTTGCGGCGCAAGGCTCCTTCGGAGTCAACAATCCTTCCCGGAAGCGAGGATATTGGGCTAAAGCTCATTCCAGTCGGCGTTTCGAACCGGCATGTTCACCTTTCTCCCGAGCATGTTGAAGCGTTGTTCGGCGTTGGTTACGCGTTAACCCCACAACGCGTGCTATCCCAAAAGGGTCAGTTCGCTGCGCGCGAGACCGTGACATTGATTGGTCCGAAAGGAATCATCCAACATGTCCGTATCCTAGGACCTTCACGTGGAGTGACCCAAGTGGAGATCTCTCGTACAGACGGATATGCGCTGGGCGTTCACCCTCCGGTCCGAATATCCGGTGATATTCAAGGTACACCAAGTATTACACTCGTCGGTGCGAGCGGAACGGTCGTTTTGCAGCAGGGACTGATCATTGCCAAAAATCATGTGCACATGTCTCCAGAAGATGCCCAAACCTTTCAGGTCAACGAAGGAGATCGCCTCATTGTCCAAGCCATAGGGGAGCGGCCGATTATTTTTGCTGATACGATCGTGAGGGTTAGCGCGCATTTTTCACTGGATTTTCATATCGACATAGACGAGGCGAATGCTGCTCATTTGAATACAGGGGATCAGGTTCAGGTGATCGGCAAAAACGGTGAAATCACGCGCGCCGAAAGGAGGCAGCTCTAGGTGGAGATCAAGCAAATGGTCGAATCTATTGTTCGTGAACTCATTGACTCAATGGAAAAGCAAGCGGTCAAGCGGCCTAAGGTGCTTTACATTTTTTACGACAGTACGGCTCATGAGGCTTTTACCGATCATTTTATATGGTTAAATAATCACCAGGTTAATCATGATATTTTGTTCCTGGATGGCGAGGCTTCTTCTTGGCTGGGGAAGCACCAAATTGAATGCGGCGGTCGCGGAAAAACGATTGCATCCGACGAATTCGCGCCGTCTCCTCTAGAGGTGCCTTTCGAATATGAGGGAATCGTGATCCCGGAAATTGATCTTGATAATGCGGCAAGGGCCGCTCTGGGTATGAAAGGGACTATCATATCGGAAATCATCTTTTCCGCGTTGGTTCAGAATAAATTTGTACTCATTGGCGATGATATCTCTGGGTTGAAGCGGGCGGACCGACGGACGCTCAAGACAATAACACTGCCTAAGCCTTACGTGAACCTTTTTGATTATTACAAAATGGAACTGCAAATGTATGGTGTTGAATTTGGTCCGTTAAAGCAGCTAGCTGAAATGGTTGTAAATAAAATCCGCCTAAATTCTGCAGTCGAGGAAGCGGGCAGCTCTGTAAAAAAAGACGAGCGCACCGAGGATGGAGAACACATCGTTTATGAAGGAAGGCTCATCTCTGCGGATTGGGTCGCGCGGGAATCCAAAAGTAAACCTCTTCGCTCACTGCGAGTTGGTAAGAGAACGATAATTTCTTCGCTGGCCCAAGACATGCTGAAAGAGAAGGGCATCACGATCGAATATGCGGCTAAAGGGTGAGGTCCTATGTTTTTAGGAAAAGTAATCGGCAGTGTATGGGCTACGCAAAAAGAAGTGGGCATGGACAATTTGAAATTGTTAGTGATCCAGCCGATGGATTTCAAAGACAGCGAAGCGGGCACTCCGATCATTGCCGCAGACCGTATTGGAGCCGGTGTTGGTGAGAATGTGATCGTCTCCAGAGGGAGTCCGGCCCGAACCTTGTTCACGGATAAAATGGTTCCTATTGATGCCATGATCGTAGGCATTGTAGATAGCTATGAGGTCGCTCAAGAAACCGAGGAGGACGTATGGAAGAGCAGAAAATGAGAGTGATTCAGGAATATGTGCCCGGCAAACAACTGACACTGGCTCATGTGATTGCCAATCCTGACCCGGTTTTGTACACGAAGCTTGGCATTGATGAAAGGAATGCGATCGGGATTTTAACGCTTACCCCCACAGAAACGGCGATCATTGCCGCTGATATTGCGACCAAAGCGGCTAGTGTGGGCATCGGTTATTTGGATCGGTTCACCGGATCGCTGGTGCTCACGGGAGAAGTAGCCGCTGTGGAGATGGCGATTGAGGCTGTGAATGCTTTTTTGCAGGATAAGCTGAAATTTGCGACTGCACCGATAACGAGGTCTTGAATTTATGAAAAAAGTAATGATGATCGGCGCTGTCGGTGCTGGGAAATCAACGTTAATCAAAGCCTTGTTCGGGGAATCGGAGCCTGCGACCAAAACCCAAAGTCTCATCTATCGGGACTGGATCATTGATACGCCCGGAGAATACAGCGAAAACCCATTGTATTATCGCTCCCTAATAGCGACCTCTCATGAGACTGCAGCCGTTGTGCTTGTGCAGGATGCTGCCCGGAACAGAAACTATTTTCCTCCCGGATTTGAACAGGGGTTTCCTGTATTAACGATTGGGGTAGTAACCAAAATCGATCACCCGAAGGCAGACATTGATCGAGCCATAACCCTTCTAAGGCAGTCATTACCAGAAGGCGAAATCTTTTTGACATCAGCTGCATCCACAGTAGGAATTCAACGGCTGAAGGAAAGACTTATGGAGATTGTACAAAGTAAATCCACGAAGTAATGAGGGATTCATGGTGGCATTAATCATGGAGTTGTGCAGGAATCATACGATTTTAAGCGAGGAAGAAGCCCAGACGATCATGGAGATGGCCGCTCAGCTGCAAATGATAGCCGATGTGTCGGAATCGGATGTATTTATTGACTGCCCGCTCGCAGACAAGGGTTCAGCGCTTGTAGTTGCCGAGGCACATCCATCCTCAGCCCCATCCCTATATAAGACATCGGTTGTCGGACAATATGCTTTTGCGCAAAATGAGCCTGCCGTGATGTTTTGTTTGCTTTCCGGGCAGTCCGTGATCGGATCAAGAGGCATCTCGCAGGAGCAGATTGCCATTCAACAGAACGTCGTGCCGATTCGGTCAAAAGACGGCAATGTCATTGGCGCATTGATTATGGAAAAGGACATCTCCGAAAAGCTCCAGCAGGAGAAAAATGTGACGAGATTAATGGAAACAACCGAACAGCTGAGCGAAACGCTGCTTACTGTGGCGATGTCGGAAGGCAGTATGCAGTCGCTTATGCACGAAGGCATTGTTTTATTTGATGATAAAGAGTGTGTGACCTATACCAATCACCGAGCAGCTGAAATGTTGAAGGAAATCGGTCATGTCGGCGCGATCAACGGATACCCGATTGCCCAGTTGTTTTATGGCAGATTAGAAGGGAGCCCTCTCATTGGCTACAAAGGACTCATCCATCAGGAGCTTCAAATCGGGCATGTTTCCTTTGACCTGAAGGCCATGTCCATCTACCGGGATCAGCGGGAGGTTGGCGGCATTATTCTCATTCGCGACATCTCGGATATTAAAGAAAAAGAAAAGCAGCTAGTGATCAAATCAGCAGTTATTAAAGAAATTCATCATCGTGTGAAAAATAATTTGCAGACCGTATCCAGTCTACTCCGCCTACAGATGCGAAGAACCAAGCTTGAAGAGGTGGAGAGAGTCTATCGCGATAGTATCAACCGCATTAACAGCATTGCCGTCATTCATGAAATGCTTGCTTTTGAAGGACTTGAAACGATCCTCTTCAACGATGTGGTGGACCGTATTACGAAGAACATTATTTCATCCTCTTCCAAACCGGACCAGAACATTTACCCTAAAATTGATGGGGATGAGCTTATTTTGCAGTCTGACGTTGCAACGACCCTTGCGCTTGTCATCAATGAGCTTGTGCAGAACTGCGTGCTGCATGCATTTGGGGAGAGACGTACAGGGGAAATCGAAATTTCCCTGCAATGTAATGGCACTATCATCTGTGTCCGTGTATCTGACAATGGCGTCGGATTCGAAGCGGCAAACCATTCAGACAGGAAGGGTCATCTTGGCTTGAAAATAACGGAGACACTTGTGGAGGAAAATCTCAGCGGTGTCATTCATATAACTTCGGATGAACGGGGTACGGACGTTCAAATCACTTTTCCGCTTTCCAGAGCGCAGTACAAGGAGGACGAATAGCCATGAAAAATGCCATCGTTGTTGTGGATGATGATCCGATCATTCGCATGGATATTCGCGAGATGCTGGAAGAGGGCGGATATTGGGTCGCGGGAGAAGCCAAAAATGGCGAGGAAGCGGTAGAGCTCGTAGCCAGATTAAAACCGGACCTAGCCATCATGGATATTAAAATGCCGGTCATGAACGGCATCAAGGCGTCTCAAATTATACGCAAGCTGCAGCAGGATACATCCGTTTTACTCCTTACGGCATACAGCCAGAAGGAATTGGTGAAAGATGCTCGCGAGGCGGGTGTCGCTGCTTTCTTAGTCAAGCCAGTGTCGGAGGAAGATTTACTGCCCGCTGTGGAAATTGCCTTAAGTCAAAAAGAAAAGATGGATTCACTGAAACAGGACATCAAGCAGCTAAAGCAATCCATCGAAGAGCGCAAAGTGATCGAAAAAGCGAAAGGTATCGTGATGCAGGCATACGCCTTAAATGAGGAAGAAGCTTACAAGAAAATGCGTGAAGCGAGCATGACTACTCGTATTCCTCTTGCGAAGCTGGCGGCATGCATGCTCACGGAGGGTTTGGAATCATTAACTAGTGCGGCACAGGACGGGTGATTGGGGCATGCAAAACCAGTGGATCACAAGTGTCGGCCTAGATATCGGAACGAGCACGACCAAGATGGTGATTAGCCGTTTGCAATTAGTGCGCTCGTCGGGTGCTCTCAGCTTGCCTCGATTTGAGATTGCGGAGCGGGAATTGCTATATGCAAGTCCAATTTACAGCACTCCTCTTAAGAACGGCGATGAAATCAATGCGGAGCCTATATGGGAAATCGTGACCAAAGAGTACGAGCAGGCAGGAATCCGTCCAACAGATTTGAAATCCGGGGCCGTAATTATTACCGGAGAAACGGCGAATAAAACGAACGCGAGGCAAATTCTGCATCTTCTCGCCGAACGCTCGGGCGATTTCGTAGTAGCAACGGCAGGTGCTGATCTGGAAGGGCTGCTTGCCGGCAAAGGCGCCGGTGCGGAGCGCCGATCGATGCAGATTCGAGGCGCAGTCGCCAATATCGATATCGGCGGGGGTACAGCGAATGCGGCTATTTTTCAAAGAGGCAAGTTGGTTGGTACGGTCACCTTTCACGTTGGTGGCAGGCTCATCCAACTAGACTCGAATGGAGTGGTTATAGACGTATCGCCATCGATTCGACCATGGCTGAGGACGAGCGGATACAACATTAAGGCTGGTGACACGGTTAGTTTTACTCTCATAAAAGAAATCTGCATGGGAATGTGCCACTGCATGATGGATTATTTAGCCGGGCAGATCATTCCTGAGCATGATAAATCCCTTCGTTCCTTGCTGAACGGCGAGCCGCTTGTGTCAATGCCTCCCATTGGAGAATGGATGGTATCCGGGGGAATCGGCCTGTTGATGGAGGAAAAGAAACCGGAAAGCCTGGCGGATGTGGCGGTGCATCATGATATTGGCCCTTTGCTGGCGCACACATGGAAGGAATTATCAGCCCAATATCCTATCCGACTCATCCGTGCGGATCAAACGGTCAGAGCGACCGTCATCGGTGCAGGGATGCAAAGTACGGAAATCAGCGGTGCTACGGTGCATTTGGATGCATCGCTGCTGCCGATTCGCAATCTGCCTATACTGGGGCTTGATTTAACACCGCAGATCCTTAAGCAAACTGAGCTGCTTGCGGATGCGTTGAATGCGATCATGAAAAGCGGCGCAAGCCTCTTTGATCGGGATCAATCACCTCCGTTCGGGCTGGCATTGTCAGGAATGAATGACCTTACGTACACAACGCTTCAGCACTTAGCAGATCGGCTGCATGCAAGTTTTGTTCAACACTTTCCTGCTAGTGAAGCTATGGTGGTCATCTGTGAAACGGATATCGCGAAGGCGCTCGGCCAATCCTTGGCTAAGCGCTGCGGGCAACGTCCGAAAGTCATTTGCATCGATCAAATCCGTGTAGAGCATGGGGATTATATCGACTTGGGTGAGCCGATTTCTGGAATCATGATCCCGGTGGTAGTTAAGACGTTGGCCTTTCGGGGCAGAGCGGAGGGGATAAGACAGTGAACCTGAAGACTACGTTGCTTGGTACAACTTTTCAGTTTAAAGATTTAAAGGAAGTCATGGCGAAGGCTAACGAGGAAAAATCAGGCGATCAGTTGGCTGGCATCTCCGCACAGGATGCGAAGGAGCGGATTGCCGCCAAGCTGGTTCTGTCCGATTTGACGCTGGCAGATATCCGTAATCACCCTCTGCTGCCACCAGAAATCGATGAAGTGTCGCGGGTAATCGAGGAAGGGATTAATGAGAAAATCTACACCGAGGTTCGCAATTGGACGGTGGCTGAATTGCGAGAGTACTTGCTGCGGCAAGAAACGGGAAATGATGAAATTCGCAGACTTTCCCGCGGCTTAACGAGTGAGATGGTGGCTGCTGCCGCCAAATTAATGAGCAACCTTGATCTTGTGCAGGCCGCGTCCAAAATGGAAGTCACGACACATTGCAACATTACGATTGGTCAAAAGGGAGTGCTGTCCGGTCGGGCCCAACCCAATCATCCTACGGACAATATTCAGGGGATTAAGGCCGCTTTATATGAAGCTTTAAGCTATGGGATCGGTGACGCGGTTATCGGTATCAATCCGGTTATTGATTCAGCGGATAGCGTCAAAAATATTTTGCAGGTCACCAAAGAAGTGATGGAGAAGTGGCAGATTCCGACGCAGAACTGTGTCTTAGCACATATCAAAACCCAGATGCGTGCTATTCGACAAGGCGCTCCTGCGGACATGGTGTTTCAAAGCTTGGCCGGAACGGAAAACGGCAATAAAGCGTTCGGCATCGATGTTGCGCTGCTTGATGAAGCCGATGAGCTCATTGCCAGGGAAGGCACAGGGACGGGGCCGAATCTGTGGTATTTTGAAACGGGCCAAGGCTCCGAGTTGTCAGCCGAAGCGCATCACGGTATCGACCAGGTCACGCTTGAATCCCGCTGTTATGGCCTTGCCCGAAAATATAAGCCGTTTATCGTCAATACGGTTGTGGGCTTCATCGGACCTGAGTATTTGTATGACAGCAAGCAGGTCATTCGGGCAGGTTTGGAAGACCATTTCATGGGGAAGCTTCAGCAGCTGCCGATGGGTGTAGATGTTTGCTACACCAACCATATGAAGGCAGATCAGAATGATATGGACAATTTGGCGGTGCTGCTTTCCGCTGCAGGCGTCAATTATCTGATCGGTGTAGCCATGGCAGATGACTGCATGCTCAATTACCAATCTACCAGCTACCACGATATCGCCACTTTGAGGGAATTGATGAGATTGCGCCCGGCCCCTGCATTTGAACAATGGCTGGTGAAAATGGGGATCATGGAAAACGGCCGATTAACACCGTTGGCGGGAGATCCGACCCTTTTTATGTAACTCAGATGCTGCTTACGAAGCCAGTTTTGCTAAGGCAAAACGCTAAGGAGGAAACGACATGAACAAAGCTGTCCCCATGGATCAGCTTGTTGATATGGTGATGGCAGAGCTTGAGAAGAAGCTGTCTACATCAACAGCTGCTGATAATCCGGCGGCTATTCTCTCTAAGAACCCTGCCCTGGTTAACGAGGAAACGCAGCGATCTACCCGAGTAGAATTGATGTCGGAAATGGTCCCGTCCCCCGAATTGGACGCATTCACCTCTAAAGTACCATCCCCCAAATGGGAGGAAGGGATGAATGAGCTGCTTGCCAGCACACCGGCACGAATAGGCGTATGGCGTACGGGAACGAGAGCGCTCACCAAAGAGGTGCTTAAATTTCGCCGTGACCATGCCGCTGCTGTTGATTCCATATATGGGGAAGCAAGTCAGAAGCTTTTGGACGAATTCGGTTTGTTTACGGTAGAAACTCGGTACGAGAATACGGAAAACTATTTAAAACGCCCCGATATGGGACGTATTATCACCGAACAAGGAATCGCGGACATTCAGAAAAGGTGCCAGATGAAGCCGCAGGTGCAGATCGTCGTTTCGGATGGACTTAGCACCAATGCGGTAGACGCCAATTTGGGCGATGTGTATCCTGCGCTGCTTGATTCGCTTAGTGCTTATGGGTTATCCACAGGTACTCCGTTTTTTGTCCGTGGCGGCAGGGTCGCTGTCATGGATCACATCGGCGAAATTGTGCAGCCGGAAGTGCTTGTGCTTTTGATCGGGGAAAGACCTGGACTTGTTTCGTCCAAATCGCTTAGTGCTTACATCTGTTACAAACCGCGTAAAGGCACGGTAGAGAGCGACCGCACGGTGATTTCCAATATTCATCGGGGTGGCACCCCTCCACTGGAAGGCGGTGCGCATATCGGCACCATCGTGAATAAAATGCTTGAGCAAAAGACAAGCGGTGTCAACTTGGAAATCTAATCGTTTTTCCTTGAGAATGTGCTTCGTTAAGAAGCTTTTCTATAATGGTCCGGAGAAGGAGGTGGAGGCCGAATGGAACTGACGATTGGAATTGTAATTATTGCGGTAACGTGTTTGTTTGCTTTATGGATTGTCAGAATCGCCAACAAAAGCATTCGCGAATTCGATGAAAGCAAGCATGAAAGTTTCCTAGGGAAATGAGAATTGTGACTTGTTTGTACAAATCGTATTTATCTGATGAGGAGGATAAAAGATGAGCAACCCATCCAATCATCATGAAAAAGACAAAAGTGATTTAAACAAGTTCGGTTATGCCCAGGAACTACTGCGCAGCATGGGTGGATTTTCCAATTTCGCGATTTCATTCTCTATCATTTCCATTCTTACTGGCGCTGTATCGTTATACGGCCACGGATTAACCTACGGCGGAGCGGGTATGATGGGCTTTGGCTGGCCGATTGTCGCCCTTTTTGTCATGTTCGTAGCCGCAGTCATGGCTGAACTTGCTTCGGCCATTCCGACGGCTGGCGCTTTGTACCACTGGGCGGCTATTTTGAAAAACAAACGCTGGGGCTGGTACACCGCCTGGATTAATCTAATCGGTCAAATCGGGATTGTGGCTGGTATCGACTATTCAGTAGCCCTATTCGCTGATCCTCTCATTGCAAGTGTGTTCGGTTATGAATCTAACAATACAACCGTGTTGATTTGTTTCACGATCATATTACTTACGCATGGTATTCTGAATCATATCGGGATTCGTATCGTTTCTAAGCTGAACGATTTCTCGGCGTGGTACCATATCGCTGTGGTGGCGGTGCTCGTTTTGTCACTTGCCTTTTTCACCAAAGGAAATTTGAATCCAGTCGATTATTTGTTCAAAGTGGGCGAAACCTTTTCGGATAAACCATATATGTTTGCTTTTCTAATCGGACTTTTGCAAGCGCAGTGGACATTTACGGGTTACGACGCCTCCGCTCATACCATCGAAGAGACCATTAACCCTCGTGTGCGTGCGCCTTGGGGTATTTTCACATCCGTTGCCTACTCGTTTGTCATTGGATTCGTTATGCTTGCTTTTGTTACTTTGTCCATTAAGGATGCCGGTGCTGCTGCCGGTTCAAGCAATGCATTCATCTATGTCATCAGCCAAGCGCTTGGCGGTACATTCGGCTCCGTCATTCTATGGTTGGTCACTGCCGCGATGTGGTTCTGCGGTCTAGCTTCTATTACTTCCTTCTCACGTATGATGTATGCCTTCTCTCGTGACAAAGGGATGCCGCTCAGCAACCAATGGGCGCAAATTTCGAAGAAATACCGTACACCTGCTAAAGCCATTTGGCTGGCCATTATTCTTTCGTTCCTGCTCGCCTTCATCGACTATATCATCAAAATGGTGAATCCGGATGCGACTTACACGACGATAGCGTTCCTAACTGCGGTCAGTGTTGTGGGCTTATATGTGGCTTACGGCATTCCGATCTATCTCAAGCTGAGAGCCAAAGCGGAAGGCAGATTTCAAGATAAGCATCTCGGACCATGGAATCTTGGAAAGTACAGCACGTTCATTTCTGTCGTCGCGCTTCTTTGGATCATCTTCATCTGTATCGTCATGGTGATTCCTCCGAATCAAATGGCCGGTTATGCCGTAGCTGGGATGCTGATTCTACTTGTAATTATGGATTTAGCTTATTATAAAAATCACTTCCCTGGGCCGCAGGCCGCACTCAGCACTTCCATGGAAGAAATTGTACGCCGCGAAAAAGAGCTTGAGAAAACCTCCTCTGTTTAACTTTTGCTAGATTTGGGCATCCTTTTACTAGAGTTAAAGATTCTAGTAAAGAGGTGCCTTTTTATATGCAGAAATCTTGGTTATTATCGATCATTTGTATGACCATTATAAGTTTTATCTTTGGGTGGGTTCGCCATGCGGATGCGCAAGGTGAGCAAGAAGCACTTCAGTTATTGAACACAGTTAAACCGTACATGACGAGTGAAAATAAAATAACATTCAAATATACAGGCTATTACGGATCGTGCGATGGTATTGATCAGAATATGCTGCAAATAGGGAAGAAACTATCTCAAGCTTTTGGAATTCCTCAAGCTGAAGTGTTGAGTGAATCCAATTCACATCCGACCTATACAGCGAAATCTGAGGTTGTACCGGGAATGGTCGTCAACGTAACAGTTGCAAGTCCACAAGGACAATCTGCCTGCTATGTCGTTTTGCGATTAGACGCTTCTCAAGAAGCCGAACAGTCGGAGTTGGTCAAGTGGCAGGAGCAAGCGGGCGAACAATTGAAGAAACTCGGTATAAATGGCCAATGGAATGTTATGTTGCAAGGTTATGTAAATGAGCAAGAACAGTCAGGTCAAAAGAGTTCTGCAGAGCTGGTAGATTCTATAGCTTTAGCTTTTAAAGGCAAAATTGTAGAAAGTTATAAGGACCAGAATACGGTAAGTGCGTCGTTGGCATCTAAGGAGTTCCATACTTTTGTTAAGAGTGGTAATCAAGAGGTGAATCTGCAAATTGCTTTGCATCAAGAGTCTACGACTGGCAAGCTGCGACTAACCGTAGGTACTCCGATCATAACAATGGAATACTAAAAATAGAGTCTTGAGGTGCAGTTTAATGCTGCTCCTTTTTTTGTTTCGAGATTTGGGCCGGATCAAAATTAATAGATTCTCTCAGGTTTAATAGATTAATAGATTGGTTAGAATGAGTAACAAATACAAATGAATAACAAATGCATAAGAAAATTAGCAAGGAGGTGAACTTAATATGCTGAAGAAAGCCAATCCAAAGAAGCCGATCCTGCCATCCAATAATCCCGTTATTATAAATAAGCGCTATTGTTTCCTGATGTGGGCCAAAACGGGTAATAAACGGTATCTGAATATACTCCGAGGAGTGGGAATATGACAACGATAACAAAGCCGGTCATCCCTAGTCTAATTGCAGAATCGATTGAAAGTCTCCGTAGCGAGGGATGGGGAGATGACGATTTCTTTAACTTTTCGCAATATGATGAGGAGTCTCCGGAAGCTCGTGTTTTATTTCACTTCTTTCGAAACAACCGGGCAACGTTTGCGGCTGCCATTATTAATAGTTATGTGGTTCATGAACGTAAAATGGAAACTAAAGCTGCTGAGTGAACAAAATTATAATGCCTTTGTTTTCGGATTACTAAACATTAATGAACACGTGCTTAAGCAGCATGTGTTTTTTTGTTATAAAGATTTATTAGTAAGGAGATGTTATAAGAGTAGGTAAAAATCAACCTTAGAAACTTTTTTGTAATTGGAAAAATAAAACATTGCTATGTGTTTGGAATCCATGTTATATTATCACTCCGGCCGCAAGACAGGCTGGTGAAAGTAACTAGAAAAAAACTAGTTGCAAAATAAAAATCAGTATGGTATATTACTTTTCGCTGCTTCGGTAACACGGCAGTGAGCGAAAGAAATTGATCTTTGAAAACTGAACAACGAGTGAGTAAGCACGAACGAGAAATCGTTCAAAAAAGAGATTGCAAAATCTCGCTAGCAACGCAAATGAGCAATTAAGC